>CAVLCT010000056.1:0-13122 GCA_963661665.1 Bulleidia sp.
ACAGTACAGGACTTGTTCTCAGAAAAAGTGTCGCGCTATATCAAATCTTTCTATCCGCTTATCAGCCTGTCAACTTTCCAGGAATCATATACGGATGAACTGATTCAGAAATGGGCAGATGAAAGTAGTGTAAAAATAAGGGAATGGAGCAATGGCGTAGGATGGGTTGATTTTAAGACCAAGCGTCCCCTCAATGTCCCGGACAATACGCTGACTGGCGCTTTATCGTTTGTTTTGGATAATGACCGGCAGGAAGGTTTTCTTATTCTGCGTGATGTATGGACTGTTTTCCAGCGTGAATCACCAAAGTATGACCTGCAGGCTGCACTTCTTCTGAAAAAGCTTGTCCGTACACTCCAGGCAAGTGAAGATTCTTCCATGACGATTTTCCTTGTAGGCGCAAGACACGAAGTTCCTCTGATACTGGAAAAGGATGCAGTGCGTTTTGACGTGCCCCTGCCTTGTCGCAAGAAAATTGAGCGCCTGCTTCGTAAGCATGCCGAAGTTCAGCAGTACAAACTCAAGGAAGATGAGATCCCTGATATTGTAACTGCTCTCCTGGGACTGGGAGAGCAGGAAGTAGAACAGCTGTTAAACCGTGCCTGCATTATCAACGGTATCATCAGCAGGGATGACGTAGATCTGTTCATTAGTGAAAAAGAGCAGATTGTACGGAGGAATGCTGCCCTTGAAATGGTAGATGTCAGCGAAAATCTTGGCGACATTGGCGGCCTTGACAATCTGACGCAGTGGCTGCAGCGCAAGGGAAGTATCTTTTCCAGGCTGGCCGAGGCAAATGAGTTTGGTGTGGATACTCCCAAGGGTGTGCTTATTGTAGGTATGCCCGGCTGCGGCAAGAGCCTCTGCGCCAAGGTTACTGCCAGTATCTTCAAACTGCCCCTGCTCAGGCTTGATTTAGGATCGGTGTTTGGCAAATACCTCGGAGAAAGTGAAGCCAATCTGCGCCGGGCCCTGTCCCTTTCCGAGGCGATATCTCCCTGTGTGCTCTGGCTTGATGAACTGGAAAAGGCCTTTGCAGGCGTAGGCCAGACCAATGCCGATGTGACAACCCGCTTGTTTGGTTATTTTCTGACCTGGCTGCAGGAAAATACAAAGCCTATCTTTGTGATTGCAACGGCCAACAACATAGCACTGCCTCCTGAACTGCTCCGCAGGGGACGTTTTGACGAAACTTTCTTCGTGACCTTTCCGACCAGTAAAGAACGGGAAAAGATTCTCAAAATACATCTGAAAAAACGTTCCAAAAAGCTGTCAGACCACGACATAGAAAGCCTGGCTGAAAAAATGGACATGTTTGCAGGCTCAGACATAGAATCTGTAGTCAAGGAAGCTGTGGAAGCGGCCTTTCTTGATAACAAGGCAGCATTAACTGCAAAGCATTTTGATGACGCCATCAAAAACATCAGGCCCCTGAAAAAAATGGCTTCGGACCTCATAAGCAAGTATGAGGAAATGTACAAAAAATACAGTATCCGTCCCGCATCCTCATAGGGCATCTGCAAGCTGCCGCCTAATCGGTATGCCGGTAGCTGTGCGAACCCGTACTTTTCCTGGCACAAAAAAAGGATGACAAAAGTCATCCTTTTTTCATTGGCTTGTTTCAGCAAAACTGGCTTGAAGATTATCTAACCCCGGCAAGGGCATTTTGCAGCAGAACGGCCAGCCTGTCCCCGAACTGTTCTACAAGGCGGCTCTGGGCCTCCACGACAGTCCTGAACATTTCCTTGGATCCGAAGGCAGGCATGTCAACAGTCTCCTGGGCCGCAAAGCTTCCCCTGTCCAGCACCTGGTTGTTTCTGACGTCGATAAGCGTCCAGCGGCTTTCCAGGGCAACATGGCCGCTTCTGTCAGCGTCCAGGCGTACAAGTTCTATATAGGCTGCATACATGGGAGCAACGACGCTGCTCTGATAGGGCAGGACTGTGATGCCGGCCTTGAGAAGGGGCTCTGTCAGCTTATGAGCCAGCACCCTCTGCATGCCCTGCTGCAGCGGCTCTGCCCAGATATTGAAATTGGCAACGGCCAGGTGGCTGCCACCATCAGCATCACGGACAACAATATTGTTGCGGTCAAGGTAGCCTGGCATTGCGACTTCTTCCACCACCAGCGTTGTACGCGGCATGTGGTCTGCATGGACTGCGGGAGCGGTGCTTGAAAGCATATAGAAATCGCTCTGGCGGCTTGAGCACGCAGAGAGCGTGCCCAGGCTGATAATGGCGGCAATAAGAAGGAGTGTGCGTACAGCGCTCATTTAGTAGGCTCCTTTGCGTCCCAGCAGGACGGATTCGGGATTGCGGTCCAGTGTATCGGCAAAATGGCGCAGGGCGCGCGTTGCCGCAGCTCCGTCGCGGACAAGGTTGTTAAGCTGTGTTGCCATTGCCGAATTGGGATCGACAAACGACCTGGCTGAAGCGGCCAGGCTGTGCACCTCGTCCATTGTCTGGCTTATCTTTTCCATGGACTTGCGCAAATCTTCCATGATGGCAGGGGCTGCAGCCGTGCTCCTGTCCATATTGCTCAGGATGCGTTCAGTAAGCGCAGGCGTCTTTTCAAAGCCCTTGAGCAGGGTGTTCAGGGTCGTGAAGGTATCTTCTATGGACTGCAGGGTGTTTTCTATGCGCCCCGACCCGAAAAGATCGTTAAGATGCTCGACAGACGTCTGCAGGTCGTTGGCGATTTTCTCGATATGCACCTTGCGGAATGTCTGCGACAGCGTCTGTATGGGCGACTTGATGGTGGGAATTTCTGTCAGGGCATTGGAGGACACAAAGACGGCTTCTGTTTCCGGAAAGAAATCCAGCATGATGCAGGCCTGTCCGGTGACAAAGCTTGCCGTCTGCAGCTGGGCCCTGAGTCCTTTGCTGACCATTTCCCTGACAAGCTCCTGCTGCTGGTTTTCATCAAGAAGTGTCTCGCCGCTGGGCTCCATAAAGGCGTTTGAGTTAAACCTGAAGCTGACCAGGGTGATCATGTCGTCCTTGCTGTCCATTCCAAGCAGGCCGATATGGGTGACAGTTCCCATGGGCACGCCGCGTACAAGGACAGGCGCTCCCACGCTCAGCCCTGTCACAGAATTGCTGAAATAGAGCTGGTATTCAGTCTCGTTGCTGAAATATTTGGCACCGCCAAGGGTGAGTATGCCGATGACAAGCAGGCTGATGGCGCAGAGAATAAAGGCGCCGACGCTGGCTTTACGTTTTTCAAGGCTCATAGTTCAGTATCCGGTATGTTCAGCCGACAGGCGGCTTTTACAGTGGCAAAAGAAGACATGGCCGTCTTACATGATGACAGCCTGGCTTTCCTGGCCTTTTCCGCCCCTGGTCAGGAAGCGCAGGGTGGCAGGATCCGTGTCAGGGCTCTCAAGCAGGGCCTTCGGATGGCCGAAGGCTGTCATGCGGCGCGAGACATTGTCCAGGAAAATACAGGTTGTGGCTATGGAAAAGATGGAGGCAAGCTCATGGGAGACAATGACAAACGTTGTCCCCAGCACGTCGCGCAGCTCCACAATAAGATCGTCCAGCAGCTTTGAGCTCACGGGATCAAGGCCTGCCGAGGGCTCGTCCAGGAAGAGCACTGCCGGATCCATGGCAAGGGCGCGGGCAAGGCCGGCACGCTTGCGCATGCCTCCCGATATTTCTGAAGGGTAGTAGTCCTCAAAGCCGGCAAGCCCTGTCAGGGCAAGCTTCAGCCGGGCAAGGGACCGTATTTCCGCCATGGGAAGGGAAGTATACTGCTGCAATGGCAGGGCTACGTTTTCGGCCAGGGTCATGGAGCTCCAGAGCGCTCCCTGCTGGAAGAGGACGCCTGTCTCAAGCCTGGCCTTTGCCCTGTCGTCCTCTGTGCCCGGCCAGTACGGGCGTCCCTTGAAGGTGACAGTCCCGTCCTGCGGCTCCTTCAGCCCCATGAGGACGCGCAAAAGCGTTGACTTGCCGCAGCCGGATCCGCCCATGATGAAGAAGATGTCGCCCTGGCGCACAGAAAAAGAGACATCCTTCATGAGGATGAAGCTGCCGTAGCCGACAGTCAGGTCTTTGGCGGTGATGATGTCAGGCGTCATGTCTGTGTGCTCTTTTGTCCGTGCCATCCGTGCTAAAAGTTGATGGCATTGAAGATGACGGTGATGATGGCCGTTGTCACGATGATGCCCACAAGGGAGTGCACGACAGCCGTGGTGGTGGCCTGTCCTACGCCCTGGGCGCTGCGCTTGCACTGCATGCCGTGGTAGCAGCCAAAGACTGCTATGACGATGCCGTAGACTGTCGCATAGACAAGGCCGGCCAGCCCGTGCCTGAACTGCACCATGGAAATGGTGGACTGTATATACTGCAAGGGGGAGAGATCCAGGATGGTAATGCCCACCAGGAAACCGCCCAGCATGCCCATGAGATCAGCAAAAATTGTCAGCAGGGGCACCATGATGACCAGGGCCAGCATGCGCGGCAGCACCAGGAAGTCCGTAGGGGAAATGCCCATGGTTTCCAGGGCGTCCACTTCCTCGTTCACCTGCATGGTGCCTATGAGGGCGGCATAGGATGCCCCTATGCGGCCGGACATGACTATGCCTACCATGACTGCGCCCATGACGCGCAGCATGCCAATGCCCACAAGGCCTGCCACATAAATCTGGGCGCCAAAGTTGCTCAGCTGCACTGCGCCCACAAAGGCCAGGATGAGTCCGAAGAGCAGATTGGTAATGGCGACAATGCCGAAGGATCGCAGGCTGCATTCAAAAAGGGCGTCAACAAGGTCCTGCCTGCGCATGGCTGTCCTGCCACGCACAAGGCGCCCGACTGAAAAGGCTATGTCTCCCAGAAAGACAAGAAAATTGTGTATTTTGGCGGGAATGGCTATGGCCGATCCGCCAAGCCAGGCCAGAAAGCCTTCCTGCTTTTTTGCCTTTTCCGAGCCCTCGCGGCTCTCGACGGCAAAAGCCAGGCGCAAGAGTTTTTTGAGCGATTCCGGAAGATCTTCCTGTATGTCAATTTTGCGGAGGCGTGCCGGCCTTTCAATGTCTGTCACAAAGCCCAGCAGAAGCCCGTCCCATTCCCCGAGATCCCTTGTATCCAGGACAAGGGTGCGTATGCTTTGGTCCTGTGCCAGCTTCCTTGCCCTGGCAAGGTCCTCTTCCGGAACAGTGCCGTTCAGAGACCATGATCCCCCGACAGTAATATGAAGGCTGTCATTTGTCCTCTGTGCGCTGACAGTCGGCCCAAGGGTGCAGGAAGAAATAGTCACGGCAGTTCTCGCTGTTTTATTGAGAGGGAAAACGGCACGGACTTGCCGGACCGGTTGACAAAAAAAGGCACGGAGTGGAAAGTTGCGGGGGAAAAACCGTATAGGACAGACCGGCAAAGCCGTCGTCCGGATGACTGCCAGAAGGCTGGCGGACGGCTGGCAAAAGACAGTACGCTGTCTTGTACAGGTGTGTTTTATAGCGGTTTCAGGTGCTTCCTGCAAGGCTTGTGCCTATGTTCGGCAAGGCCTCTAGCCGGAACGCACCGGACGTAACGATACAATACAGCAAAACAGCACCAGATGGAGATGCCATGTCACTGCCTGCGCCATATACCTCTGACAGCAAGACGCTTTTTCTCATGGACGGCACTGCCTATCTGTACAGGGGGTTCTATGCCAACAGCTCCCTGCAGCGCTCGGACGGCTTTCCTACAGGCGCGCTTACTGTGGTGACACGGATTCTTTTGCGCATCCTGCGCACGGAAAAGCCGGCCCGTTTTGTCTTTTTCAAGGACGGCCACGGCAAAAACTTCCGGCATGAGCTCTATCCCGACTACAAGGCCAACCGCACAAGCACCCCTGAGGGGCTGATACAGCAGTTTGAGCCTGTAAAGCGCATGACAGAGGCCCTGGGGCTGCATTTTGAGGAGTCAGACGGCTGCGAGGCCGATGACTGCATCGCCTCCCTTGCCAAAAGGTATTCTTCCCAGTGCCCTGTGGTCATTGTCTCTGCAGACAAGGACTTAAAGCAGTGCCTGGGCCCCAATGTGATCATGTGGGATCCCGGCAGCAAGGATGCAAAAATCACGACGGCAGAGGATGTCGAAAAGGAAAACGGCATACCTGTTTCCCTGTGGCCAGACCTGCAGGCCCTGACAGGCGATTCGGTGGACAACATTCCGGGTGTGCCGGGCATAGGGCCCAAGAGTGCCCTGCAGCTTTTGAAGGAAATGCCAGGCCTTGAGGCCATACGCGACCATTTTGCCCTTGTCTCTCCCAAATACCAGAAAAAGCTGGACGGGCATCTGGAAGAGATGTTTTTGTGGCGCAGGCTCACCACCATGGCCACAGACCGGTGCATGCATCTTTCCCTGGACGATGTCGCAGTCCGTCCCTTCGACGTCAATGCGGCCGTCGCCATTGCCAAGGAATTTGAGCTCAGGGCGATTATGCGCGACATCTTTCAGCTGGGCAGGGAGACGGCTGCCCCTGTCTCTGCCCCAGTCTTTGCCCCAGTTTCTGCCTGTACGGCAGGAGAGGGCGGGGCAGAAGCATCCCAAATAACTGAAAGTGCAGCACCTTCCGGGGCCGTTGCTTTCTCCGCATCCCCTGAATCCACAGGCAGTTCTGCTGGCAGCGGGGCTGATAAGGCGCAAAAAGAGGGAGGTCTGCGGAAGACCGGCTCCCGCGAGCTTGTCCAGGGGCTTTCCCTGCTGGATATAGCAAGAAGTTCCTCGACTGCATCTCTTCCAAAGGTCTTGTCCGTATCATCCCTGCCTGGCTGCCAGGATGCCAGGGCAGCCGTCATCTGGCCCGAAGACGATAAAAAATGCGTTGTGGCTGTCCAGCAGGCAGACGGGGCAGGGGATATTTTTGAGTGCCTCTTTGAGGGAGAAGAGCAGGAACTTGCCCTGTGGACGGAAAAGGCAGGGCTCCTTGTGGTTGCATCGGCCAAGGCCCTGCTTAAGGAAGAGAGCCCCTGGAAGAAGACCATCCTGGACCGCCTGGCCGGCGGCACCATCTACGACTTGGGCCTTGCAGCCTGGCTTTTTAATCCCGATGAAGGCAGGTATTCCTGGCAGTACGTTGTGGGGCTGGCCTCGCAGGCAGGCTTTGCAGACGGGAAAAGCCCTGGCACAACAGCCCTGGGTCTGGCAGCCTGGGGCAGGGCAAGGCTTGAGCGTGACGGGCTTAAAAATCTTTATGACACGCTTGAGCTTCCGCTGGTTCCTGTGCTGGCAGATATGGAAGCAAAGGGCGTCATGGTTGACATGACAGCCTTCCATCATTTCCTGGACGAGGTGCGCGATGAGCTGGCTGAGCTTACGCAGACTATCTATGACAAGGCCGGGCAGGAATTTAATATCAGATCCTCGCAGCAGCTGGCGCAGGTCCTCTATGAAAAGCTGGGCCTGAAATGCAAAAAGAAGACTGGCGGAGGACAGCTGTCCACCAGCCAGGAAACGCTGGAAGGACTGGCAGGCAACGAGGTGGTGGATGCCATACTGCGCTACCGCAAGCTGGAAAAGATGCGCTCTACCTACCTTGAGCCCCTGCCAAAGCTGACAGACGGGGAAGGGCGGCTGCATACAACCTTTAACCAGCAGGGCACGGCGACAGGCAGGCTGTCCTCAAGCAATCCCAATCTGCAGAACATCCCGGTACGGGGGGCTTTAGGCAAGCGCATGCGGGCCTGCTTTGTGGCCAGGGAAGGATACAGCCTTGTTTCCTGCGACTACAGCCAGGTGGAACTGCGCGTGCTGGCGCACATGAGCCAGGACCAGGCCCTTCTTGCCGCCTTTGCGCATGATGAGGACATCCACGCAAGAACCGCTGCCCTTATCTATGACTGCGATCCTTCCATGGTGACGCCGGATCAGCGCCGCAATGCCAAGACCATCAATTTCGGGCTCATTTACGGCATGGGAGCCCAGAAGCTGGCCAGGGAGATTGGCGTAAAGCTGGCCGAAGCCAAAAAGTTTACAGAGCGCTATTTTGCCAACCTGACAGGCATCCGTGACTTTTATGCCCGTACAGAGAAGCATGCCAGAAGGGACGGCTATGTCACTACCATAGCCGGACGGCGCAGGCCCCTGCCCGGCATCAATTCAGGCAATGCGCAGGAGCAGGCCCTGGCCAGGAGGCAGGCTGTCAATACTGTCATCCAGGGATCGGCTGCTGACATTATCAAGCTGGCCATGCTGTCCGTGTGGCGGGATGAAGAGCTGAAGAAAATGGGTGCCAGCCTGCTTTTGCAGGTGCATGACGAACTGCTTCTTGAAGTGCCTGAGGAATATGCTGAGGAGGCGGCCGCAAGGGTGGCTCTTTGCATGGAGAGCGTTGCGCCCCAGGGGGTTCCCTTTGAGCCCAGGCTCAAGGCTGACTATGGCGCTGCTCATGACTGGGGCAGTGCCCACTAAGGCAGTGCCTGCTAAGACAGCGCCCTCTTTAGTCCGGCTGAGTCTTAAGAATCAGTCAAAGTCGGCCATGAGGGAACTCAGGCCCATGCAGGAAGGGATTATGTCACTGCGGGCCGTGAGGTCCTCGCGCAAACGCATGTGCGCACTGCAAAGATAGGTTGAGGCAATGCCGTTCCTGATGGACTCGTCTGCTTCCAGAAAGGCGGACAGCTTGTCGCAGGCCTTGACGATACAGCCGTCAAGGCCGTTGTCCTCATCAGTATTATGGCCCTGCTGCATCTCTTCAAAGGAGTTCAGCATGCGTATCTGCCCGTTTGTGCTTGTGCGCTCGCAGAACTCGCTGCTGCATCCCTGGCCCAGATAGTAGCCAAGTCGCCTGGCAAAATCATGCTCTCCTGCTTTTTCAAGCGGGGCAAAGACGTGTGCCTTAAGTTCTTCCTGCTCATAGATATGGATGAGCTGGTTTATGTCCGGAGAGGACTGCTTGACAGGCGTTATGATGTCGCGGGTGAGCAGTTCCGGCAGGTCATGGAAGAGGCCGCCAAAGAAATTGTTGACGCGCCTTGCCTGGCAGAAGCCCAGGATACGGCTGTAGAGGTAGGAGACAACCGCCACAAAGAAGGTGTGTCCCAGCACGTCCGTTTCCGGAATGCGCGGTATGGTCGTCCAGCGCTTCTGGAACCTGAGCTGGCCGCAGAAGCTGGTGAAGCGTCCCATGGCCGTCTCATGGTCCAGGATGTCCTCCAAACCGCTTACATGCGGGCAGAGCGCCATGAGGCGCCCTTTCATGCTTTCCTTGATCTCCGGTATCTCAGGGTCAAAGCCGTTGATGGGGGCGATGAGGCAGAATTCCCAGTAGGACGCCGTGAGATGGGCAGCACTGAGCAGGCGGCGCTCTTTTGAGTCAAAGTTCCTGTCCCTGTGCCAGCTTTCAAAGCGTTCCCTGAAATCGTCCCCCAGGGAGGCCAGCAGGGGATTGAGCTCTTTCAGGACATATTCAAGAAGCTTTGTATAGTGCTCTTCGTTGTCCTGGATGCGGTAAAAGAGCTGGGGCTTGATATCGGTTGTGACAGTGCGGAAGAGGTAGTCAAAGAGAGCGCCCTCTATAATGGCTTCAGAGAGGGCATAATACTCTGTCTCAGGCTTCCCCTGGCAGGCACGGCTTAAAAGCTCTGCTGCCACAATCATCTTGTGGGCCTGCTTGTCTATCTCAAAGAGGGCGCACGGGCGCAGCCTGTCGTTCCAGCGCTGCATGAAGGAGCCGGAAAAAATGCGGCGCAGAAGCGCCTTGCGGATCTGGGCGCCTGTTTTGTCGTATGGGGTCTGGGAGTGTGTCTGTGTGCCGTGCAAGGCTGTTCTCCTCTTGTTTTTCAGGTAGGCGTCAGGACAGGGACCGGTGCAGTGGCCGGAGCAGGGGCCGTTGCAGGGGCCGACGGCCTCTGCCATGCGTTCCCTGTCCTCTCCTGCCGGACAGAAATCCTTTCCGGCCAGGAAAACACGGATCGTGCCTTGACAGTACCTGAAAATGGGGATAAGTACCAGCGTTCAAGATGAATCCACCATCCCCGTTAGGTGGTAGTCTTGCAAAAAAATATTCAGGAAATTTTCAGACACGAGTGGCTGCCGCATTATACCGGCACCAACGGAGTTAGATTTTATGAAGACCTTCAGCCCCACACCCAAGGACATTGACCGTCAGTGGTACGTTGTTGATGCCCAGGATCAGGTGCTCGGACGTCTGGCCAGCCAGATTGCCCACCGCCTGCGTGGCAAGCATAAGCCCGAATTTGCTCCCCATATGGATAACGGGGATTTCATCGTCGTGGTCAACTGTGAAAAAATCAGGGTGACCGGCACCAAGATGGACAAGAAGAACTACTACCGCCATTCCGGCTGGGTAGGCGGTCTCAAGTCCACCAGCCTTGGCGACATGCTGGCCGACAAGCCCGAGCGCGTGCTCATGGCTGCCGTGCGCGGCATGCTTCCCAAGAACCGTCTCAGCCGCGACCTGCTCAAGAAACTCAAGATTTACGCAGGTCCCGAGCATCCCCACACTGCCCAGAAGCCGCAGCCCCTTACGCTGCCCTACTAAAGGAGTGACATATGAGCACTTTCCATTATGGCACCGGGCGTCGTAAGACTGCAACAGCTCGTACCCGCCTCTACTCCGGGTCCGGCAACATTGTTGTCAACGGCCGTCCCTATCAGGAATATTTCAACCGCAAGACCCTTCAGATGGTTGTGAACCAGCCCCTGAAGCTCGTGCATCTCGAAGACAAGATTGATGTGCGCGTCAATGTCTGCGGCGGCGGCAATGCCGGCCAGGCCGAGGCTGTGCGTCACGGCATCAGCCGTGCCCTGCTTCTCCTGGATCCCGAACTGCGCGGCGTCCTCAAGAAGGCAGGCTTCCTGACCCGTGATTCCCGCAAGAAGGAACGCAAAAAGTACGGTCTGCGTGCCGCACGTGCCCGCTACCAGTACAGCAAGCGTTAATATCGCGCTGTTTGTGGCAGCATAAATTTGCAAGGCAGGTTCTTAATGAGCCTGCCTTTTTTGATCTCAATGCCAAGGCACAGCACCGGAATTGGGCTCAGGAGCTGCCTTATGCCGGCTCCCTGTGCCATCAGAGGCGGCAAAGTTCTTTTTGCCCTTTTACATGCACTGCATGAAATGGTATTAAACTGCTACTGTTTAGATAAAGGACCATTTGCATGACCCGTTCCAGGTGCCTGGAACTGCGGCAGAGCAGGAGGAAAAAGCATGGTTATGGATCCCACAAAGACGCCGGACTGGCAGATAGCCCTGGATGCTGAAAAAAATATGAAGACGGTTCAGGCCCTGGCAGGCGAGCTTGGCCTGCAGGGGGATGAACTTTTGCCATATGGCTCCTATATGGGAAAGATTGACGCATCCCGCGTGCTCAGGCGCCTGAAAGACCGCCCCAACGGCAAATACATAGATGTAACTGCCATAACGCCCACTCCTCTTGGCGAGGGCAAGTCCACCACGACCATAGGCCTGGTGGAGGGGCTTGGCAGGCGCGGTCTCAAGAGCACTGCCGCCATACGCCAGCCTTCTGCCGGTCCTGTCATGGGCATGAAGGGATCCGCTGCCGGCGGCGGCCTGGCCCAGTGCATTCCCCTTGTTCCCTACAGCCTGAATTTCACCGGCGACATGCACGCCGTCACCCAGGCCCACAATATGGCCATGGTTGCCCTGTCTGCCCGCATGCAGCATGAGCGCAACTACGATGACGAAAAGCTGCTAAAATTGTCCGGCCAGCCCCGCCTGGACATTGATCCCACCAAGGTGCGCATGAGCTGGGCCATTGATTTCTGCGCCCAGGCCTTGCGCAACATTATTATAGGCATAGAGGGCGACGGCCGCAGCAACGACGGCTTTATGATGCGCTCAGGCTTCATTATTACGGCTGCCTCCGAGATCATGACCATCTTGTGCCTGTCTGCGGATCTGGCCGACCTGCGCAAACGCCTTGGAAAAATAGTCATAGCCCAGGACAGGCACGGCAAACTTGTCACCTGTGAGGATCTGAAAGTGGCCGGCGCCATGGCGGCCTGGCTGACAGAGGCAATAAAGCCCAACCTTATCCAGACGCTGGAAGGACAGCCTGTCTTTGTGCATGCCGGTCCCTTTGCCAATATCTCCCTTGGCCAGAGCTCCGTTATCGCCGACAAGCTGGCGCTCAAGGTCTCTGACTACCATGTGACAGAGTCCGGCTTCGGATCCGAGATAGGCTACGAAAAATTCTGGAACATCAAGTGCCGCCGCAGCGGGCTTGTGCCTGATGCCGTTGTCCTGGTGGCCACCATGCGTGCCCTGAAAAGACATGGCGGAGCTCCTGTTCCCATGCCTGGCCGTCCTATGCCCGAGCCCTACACCCATGAAGAGGTCGGTATGGTCGAGGCCGGATGCCAGAACCTCCTGCGCCATATAAACATCGTGAAAAAGTCCGGCGTGCCAGTGGTGGTCTGCCTCAACTCCTTTGTGAGCGATACCAAAGCCGAAATTGCTGCCGTGCGCAGTTTCTGCGAACAGGCTGGCGCCCGCTTTGCCGTATCCGAGCACTGGGCCAAGGGCGGCGAAGGCGCACTGGAACTGGCGGATGCCGTTCTGGATGCCACCAGAGAGAAAAACAGCTTCAGGAGCCTCTTTGCAGAGACAGAGACGTTTGCCGAACGTATCGAACACATCGCAAAGGACGTGTACGGGGCAGACGGGGTTGATTTTGCGCCGCTGGCACAGAAAAAGCTGGCAGAACTGCAGGCCAGGGATGATGCAAAGGACCTGGATGTCTGCATGGTGAAGACGCAGTACTCCCTCTCTGACAAGGCTGACCGCATCGGTGCTCCCACAGGCTGGACCCTGCATGTGCGCGACGTTCTCTTCCATGGCGGTGCCGGCCTGGTTATTCCCGTGGCAGGCGATATGAGCCTTATGCCAGGAACTGGTTCGCATCCTGCCTACCGTAATATAGACGTAGACACGGAAACAGGCACTGTGACAGGATTGTTCTAGAAAAATACAGAACTGCCCGTGAAGGGCATACGGCAAGGACCTCCTTTTCCCCTTAAGCTACCAGCTTAAAGGGAAGGGAGGTCTTTTTTTTTAAGCAGAAAACAGCCGGCACGTAAGAGCTTTACACCTGAAAACTCCCTGAAATTACGTCAGATTGCAGGCAGGTTTATAGAAAGCAGGGCAGTGATGT
>CAVLCT010000057.1:0-12998 GCA_963661665.1 Bulleidia sp.
ATGTGTTCAGCACCCTGCCAGGACGATATAGATGAGGTTCTGGGCGTGGCTTTTGCGCCGATCCGCAACCGCAAGCATAAGACAAGTCAGAAATAACCTCGTATTTCAGCGGCGGGTTCGCCTTTCAGAGTGAACTCGCCGCATAAAAGATGGCAACGGAGTCGTTTGGATATTTTGAAATACAATATCATCTTTATCCAGGATCTGTCATAAAGAGTTTGCACAGGATCATCTTCTGAATGTTGCCCGCCTACTGATTTATCTCTATACAGGGTACAGTACAACGAAGGATTCTCTTGCAGGATGGAGTGCAATCATATGGATTTCATTCCGCATAATTTCCGCCCTAAAGGAAAATCAATCATGGACAGTATCGACTTGAAATCATTCAGAAATTTGTTTGCTATTGAAGGCCTTCTTTATGAAAGCTCATTAGCTGAATTATGCACAAAGTATGCAGGAGCAGATTCAGGTGCTATCTCGTGCATAAAAGAGTTTTCTGAAGAAGGTAAGATTGTACGAAGCGCTGAATTAAAGGCAGTTTTGGTTGGTGCAGAATATTCAGTAACGACTGTTAATGGCCTGTATATTGAAAATAACGGAACAAAGGATGTCAGTAAGACAAAAGCACACATGTTTGTTGTTTTTGACCGTCATAAAACAGGCAACCTGAGAAGAGATCTGATAAAACTTGGATTATTGTACGGCCAGGAAGCAGTCACGTACCATTCAGCATCATCAGGAACATCGTACCTGATAGGCACGTCAAAGAAGCCTGGTAGCAGGCCTCCCTATGGACAGGAAGTCAGGCTGGAAGGCCGTTTGTTTGGCAGGAACGGCACATGCCCTGCTTCTTGCAACGGGATTCCGTTTGTCTTTCAGAGCGAAGGCAGGGGTGAGCACGGGTTTGACGATGTTCTGAGGAGTTATTCTGGCGTCTGGCATAAACAGGCTCTCAGCAATCTCGCCAAAAAGAAATTGGGCTAAACGAAATCCGCTAATTCATGCCTGCTCTGACAAGCACGCCCTTACGTGAAAGCTTAAGCTCAAGGCCACCTGGCAGCTGAAAGGTTTTGGGCCAGTGCTTCATTTGCAGTGCCTCTTCAAGCTGGAAGAGCGTGGCGGATCTTGCCTGGCCATGTCCTGCAAGCATGGCAATGCGCCTTATGGCTGCCATATAGAGGCGCAGGCGTATTGCCTGCGGCAGGGAAGCAAGTAGCTTTATAGGCAGAAAATACGTCTTCTCTGTCTCGCTGAGCCGGCAGTGCGCTAAAGCCTTCTCTGTTTCCGCTTCAAAGAAGTCCCTGTCCACTGAGGCCAGCCTGGCCAGATCCATCAGGCTGCTGTTAATCCCTTTGCTTTGTTCTTCCAGCCTTGGCAGAAGCTCATGGCGGATGCGGTTGCGGGCATAGCGTGTATCAAGGTTGCTCGCATCCTCGCAGTGCGGAATATTCAAACTTGCAAGGAAGGCTCTCAGGCTCTCAGGCTCTGTCTCAAGCAGGGGGCGCAAAAGACGCCGTCTCTCATCCTTTGCAGTCATGCCTCCAAGGCCTGGCCAGCCTGTGCCGCGCAAGAGGCGCAACAGCATGTCTTCCCTGAGATCGCCTGCATGATGGGCTGTCAGTATCCAGTCAGACTGCGTGTCCTGCAAGGCTTTTGCATAGGCAGAGTACCTGGCATTCCTTGACTGTTCCTCAATGCCGGCAGCTTCTTTGTCTATGCTGAGGGAGACGCTTACAACCGGCATCCCCAACAGATCGCCAAGCGCCCTCACAAATACCGCTTCTGCAGGGCTCTCCTCGCGCAGACCGTGATCGCAGGTGAGCATGGAAAGGCCAAGGTGCATCTTTGGGGCCAGCAGGGCTGCAAGACAGGCCAGGGCTGTAGAATCGGCTCCGCCAGAGACAGCGACAAGCAGGCGTGCTCCTTCTGCAATGCCCAGCTTCCTGAGCTTCTTTTCTGTCTCAAGGGCCAGCCTTGCCGCCATGGCCGGTGCCTTGTTAAGCGCAGGAAAGGCAGCAGGCAGATCCACAGGGCCTGGCGTCACATACTGCTGCATGTCTTTTGGGCAAGGCATGCGTCCTGCCTTTTTTGGTCAGCAGCTGATGCCAAGCTTTTGCAGCATGGCATGCAGTTCCTGCATGATATAGGCAACCTGATGGGGCTCTGCATAGGTTATGCAGTCGCAGTGCAGGCTGTTCTGCGAACGGACAAGCAGTTCGGTGCGCAGGGCAGTCGCTTCCACCTCTACTGCCACCACGTGCGGGCTGCATTTCGGACCATGGGCTTTTTGTATGTCAGAGAGGGCAGTTTTTGGCAGGGGCAGCCAGAACATGTGTTCCAGGGATGCGGCCCAGCCTCTTAAATTCAGTTCCTTTTCAATCAGTCCGGTCTGTTCTTCCGTAAGATCCGTAATGAGATATTCACGCATGGCAGGGCTCCATTGTGCCGTCAGGACAGCTGCCTGAAGAAGATGTACAGGAAGGACAGGAAGCTTCTTGTTCCGTTTCTTTTTTGCGGGCCTGGTCCCCGTAGCGGCTGGGGCAGTGGCCGTCCAGATTGAAGACTTCCTTGATGGTGAGTATGCGGCGGCTGTGGGCTGCCTGGTCGCCTTCCTTGAGATAGGTGAAGGGTGCGTGGAGAAACTTCTTTGAGAGAGCCTGTCCCATGGATTCCAGGGCCTGGCGGACTTCCTCGCTGTCCGTGCCAAGGCGGTGCATGGTACGGCTGACTTCGTCTGCAATGGCTTCCTGGTTCATGTGGACCAGCTGCTTGATGGTGGGCTGTACGTCCAGCCTTTCTATCCAGTCGCGGAAGGCATGCATCTCCTCTTCCACTATGCCTTCGGCCTTGATGGCCTCGCCCCTGCGGCTGGCCCTGTTTTCCTCGACAACTTCCCTTAAGTCGTCAATATCGTAGAGATAGATGTTGTCCAGTCCGTTGACATCGGGATCCACGTCGCGCGGCACGGCAATGTCTATAAAGAACATGGGCCTGTTGCGGCGTGCCTTAAGGACGTTTTTCAGATCCTTTGCATGGATGATGGCGTCAGGAGAGCCTGTGGAGGTGATGACAATGTCCACTTCCTCAAGCGCCTTGGGGAAGTCCTCGAAGGGAACAGCGCGTCCCTGGTAAAAGCTGGCCAGGTCCTGCGCCTTGGACAGGGTGCGGTTGGAGACGATGATTTCGTCTATGCCGTTCTGCATGAGATGCGTGGCTGCAAGCTCTGCCATTTCGCCAGCGCCTATGAGCAGGGCCTTGTGCTGGTTCATGGTGCCGAAGATGCGCTTGGCAAGCTCAACGGCTGCATAGCTGATGGAGACGGCGCTTGAGGCAACGGCTGTTTCCGTGCGCACCCTTTTGGCAACGGAAAAGGCCTTGTGCAGGAGGTGGTTTAAGATAATGCCCGTGCTGTGGCTGTCTGCCGCCTTGCGGTAGGCCTGCTTCAGCTGGCCCAGTATCTGCGGCTCGCCAAGGACCATGGAGTCCAGGCTTGAGGCCACCGAGAAGAGATGCCGTACTGCATCGTCGTTATGGTAGGTGTAAATATAGGGAGCCAGATCCTCTGGTTTGGCATTCCTGGCCCTGGCCCAGGCCTGCAGCATCTGATCTTCCACATTGCCAGTGCCCATTGCCAGCAGCTCTACGCGGTTGCAGGTGGACAGGATAAGCGCTTCCTGGACGGCGCCGCCCACAGGAAGGGCCCAGTTTTCCGGATCCGTCTGGCGGGCCAGTGCAAAGCGTTCGCGTATGTCTACTGCTGCTGTGCGGTGATTCAGTCCGATTAAGGTAATATGGCAATGCATGGTGTTATATCCTGACAAACGCATGATGGCTCTGCATGAAGAAGTTGACGACAACAATGGAGGCAAGGCAGAGCAGGAAGATGCAGACCATAATGCGTGCCGGCTTGCGTCCGTACCAGCCACGGCTCACGCGGCTGGCAAAAAGATAGCCGAAAAGGCCCCAGATGAAGAGGCTGAGAAATTCCTTGGGATCGCCAGTGAGAACGGAGCCGTATACGGGACCTGCGTAAAAGAGGCCGCATACTATGCCTGTGGTAAACAGGGGGAAGCCTGCCACTGTGCCTATGGCGTTGATGCGGTCCAGTATATTCAAAGCAGGGATGTCTGCAATAAAGGCAGGGATGGGCTTTTTCTTCTTGATGCGGCCGTCCAGGTAGAGGAAGAGGACGCCTGCCACAAAGGAGATGGCAATGAGGGCCAGCGATGTGTAGAGCGCACCCACGTGCAGGGCGTAGAAAGGAGCGTGCAGGGAGGCAGGCAGCTGTACCACGCTTTCAAGGGAGCCTGCTGAGAGGCCGTAGAGCAGAAGGGACAGCAGGGCTCCGAAGAGGAGCGGTATCTCCTGGTGAATGACAATCCACAATACAATGCCGCACAGCATCATGAACCAGGCCAGCATCTGCAGGTAGGCGCCGACTGAGAGCCCTCCCGCTGTCTGGGCATGAAAGCCCATGAAGAGAATGGCCGTCTGTACAATGAAACCGACGGTTGCCACTGAGGCTGCCGCCAGGCGGATGCCGGGCTTCTTGAGTATCATGCCAACCATGCCGAAGACACCGGCAAAGGCATAGAGAGCCAGGATCATGAGGGTTGACTCAGCAGGAGAAAGAATGGATGTCATGGGTTAGTGTCCCCTGAAGGTAAATTGGCGAGCAGTTCCGGAATGGATGCGTGCAGCTGCTCAGGTAAAATCTGTTCAAGAAGGTTTTGTACAGACTTCTTGTCCCCTTTGGCAATTGCTTCTTCCAGATTTGGGCGGGCCAGATCACGAAAAATTGTCCTGTTGGCAGAAGAAGGAGCCCCCATTGCAAGGATAAGGGGACGCAGGTGCCCCATTAATTTTGTTACAGGCACCTTGCCTGCCAGAAATTCAGCCAGTTCTTCTTTCCATCTTTTGGCCAGGGCAGGGCTGGCCCTGCCTGTGGAGAGGGCGGCAACAAGGGGATCCTTCCTGACTACCACCGGAACGTGGAAGCTGCCTTCTTCAGGAGCGTCTGTGCAGTTGCACAAGATATGTCTTTCACGGCAGAGGGCGGCTATGCGGGCATTGAAGGCATGGTCTCCGGAGCAGGTGAAGACCAGCGTCATCGCATCAAGCATGCCGGGGCTGAACGGTTCATGGGACAGTTCCATGTCAATGCCCTGTTCCTTTCCCTGCTGCAGAAGCTGTTCTCCTGTGCTGTCAGGGGGCAGGGGGTCCAGGACAAGTATTCTGGCAGGATGCGCCGGCAGCAGCATGGCTGCCTTGCGGCGGCCCACTTCTCCGAATCCGACGATGAGGCAGGAACTGTAAGTCAGATCTGCAAATATGGGGTAATACTGAGGCAAGGGAGCTCCTTGGAAAAGGACGGGCGCCAATAAGGGAACCGAGAGAAAGTGTCTGACGGTCTTAGAATGCAGATAACGGGGGAAGTGGCGCCCTCTTGGTTAATGTTGGAACAATTTCAATAATATGCCAGTTTATTTCTGTCTGATGTCACTTGACTCTTATGCCTTTTGCCAGACAGTGTTTTTGACAGAAGGCGATGCCCCAATGGAGAATAGTGCTGTAATTGTCAGCATCATCTAATTGAGTGTCATATTTGTTTGTAATTATCTGATTAAGAGCAATGTCCGGAAGTGTTGCAAGTTCATTAATATTTTTTGTACGTTTTATTTCAATTACAGCAGCACGATAATTCGTATTGTCTTTAACAATAATATCTGCAAAACCATGACCACTTTCATAATTTGACAATGTTGTATATGAATAAGTAGTAAACAGACAGTCAAGATATGCGTGATAAAAATATTCCTTGCATGCATCAAAACAGCTTGTGTTTGACAAAATAATTTTTGATAGAGAATCTGTCAGTACTTTTTCGTCACAATTCCAGAAAGATGCAAATAACTGACTGAGGTCCATTTTCTTAAACGTGTCAGAAATCCATGAATTTATAGAGTCATTAAAGATTTCTTTAATTTCCTGGTTTGGGATATGAAGCTCAATGGTCCTGTCTGTGCCAGGCTGCATGCCGGCTGTTTTTGTCAGATAGCCGGTCAGATAGAGCAGTGTCCACACATTTTCCATTGATGAATCCACAGCATCATATGTCAGAGAGTTGATGATTTTTGTTTTTATGGAACCGCCTTGGAGTAAAGTTGTGACCTCTTCATCAATATTCAGAACAGTACGTCCGATAAATTCCCGGACAACATTATTATTACTGGTATTGAGCCAGTAGGTCTGCGGTACGCTGTCAGGGCTGGCCTCCAGATCCTCAATGTACTTCATGACATCCCATGGGCAGTATATCTTTTGATTTTTACCAAAACAGTAGCCGTCATACCACTCCTGTATTTCTTTTTTCTTATGGGAAAGATGCATGTCAGAAAGCAGTTTGTCTACTTCTTCAGGCGTAAACCCAAATTTATCAGCAAAACGGACATCTCCAACACCATAACAGTTGATATGGTTCAATCCTGTGTAGATGCTTTCTTTGGCAATACGCAGACAGCCAGTCATAAGGGAAAAATTTAGTGTACTGTTTGCTTTAAGACCTGTTTCCAGCAGATTGCCAATGAATGTTATCAGTTTGTCATGGTCGTGCCCTTTTTTTATATTGGACAGAGGCGCATCGTATTCGTCAATGAGCACGATAACTTTTTTCTCCCAATGTTGATGGAGCGCACGGCAAAGTGTCAGTAAAAAATCTTCCAACTGAGCCTTATTGCATGACCGGTTCTTAATTGCTTCCAATGTTTGTTTTGTAGAGTCAAGAACATTAGGGCTTGTCAGCAGATAGTTGTGTTCTTCAATCTGACGTAAAGCAAGCTCATTAAAGCGATTCAGAAAGCCTTCAAAGGTTTCTGACTTAAGTTTATTCATTGAAATGTGAATAACAGGATATTTATTCATCCAGTTGTTACAAAATTCTTTGTCTTTAGATATTTCAAGGCCTGAAAAGATATCATTGCTTTCCTTTGTAATGTCGAAAAACTCCTTGAGCATAAACATATTGAGAGTTTTGCCAAAGCGTCTGGGACGAGTAATAAGAGATACCTTTAACCTTTTTTCCACAAGTTCCTTGATAAAAGCTGTTTTATCAATGTAATAGATATTATTTTCTATAAGTGAACGGAAATCTTCCTCGCCGGCACTAGCTGTTTTCATGCACATTTTTTTCTCCTTATATGGCTTTCTTGGCTTGGGGGCCACATGCAAGACGTTGTGAGAGCGGTACTGACAGATACCTTTTCCTATATAATGCCCTGCTTTCTCCTGATTATTTTCCCTTTTGCCAGACAGTGTTTCTGACAGAAGGCGATGCCCCAATGGAGAATAGTGCTGTAGTTGTCAGTATCATCTAATTGAGTGTCATACTTGTTTGTAGTTATCTGATTAAGAGCAATGTCAGGAAGTGATGCAAGTTTATTAATATCTTTTGTCCGTTTTATTTCAATTATAGCAGCACGATAATTTTTATTATCTTTAACAATAATATCTGCAAAACCATGACCACTTTCATAATTCGAAAATGTTGTATATGAATAAGTAGTAAATAGGCAGTCAAGATATGCGTGATAGAAATATTCCTTGCATGCATCAAAACAGCTTGTATTTGACAGAATAATTTTTGATAAAGAATCTGTCAGTACTTTTTCATCACAATTCCAGAAAGATGCAAAGAACTGACTGAGGTCCATTTTCTTAAACGTATCAGAAATCCATGAATTTATAGAGTCATTAAAGATTTCTTTAATTTCCTGGTTTGGAATATGAAGCTCAATGGTCCTGTCTGTGCCAGGCTGCATGCCGGCTGTTTTGGTCAGATAGCCAGTCAGATAGAGCAGTGTCCAGACATTTTCCATTGATGAATCCAAAGCATCATATGTCAGGGAGTTATTGATTTTTGCTCTTATGGAGCCACCTTGAATCAGTGTAGCAATCTCTTCATCAATATCCAGGTCAGTACGTCCGATAAATTCCCGGACAACATTATTATTGCTGGTATTGAGCCAATAGGTCTGAGGTACGCTGTCAGGGCTGGCCTGCAGATCCTCTATGTACTTCATGACATCCCATGGGCAGTATATTTTTTGATTTTTACCAAAACAGTAGCCGTCATACCACTCCTGTATTTCTTTTTTCTTATGGGAAAGCTGCATGTCAGAAAGCAGTTTATCTACTTCTTCAGGCGTAAAACCAAATTTATCAGCAAAAGGAACATCGCCAACACCATAACAGTTGATGTGGTTCAATCCTGTGTAGATGCTTTCTTTGGCAATACGTAGACAGCCAGTCATCAGGGCAAATTCCAGCGCGTCGTTTGTTTTAAGGCCTGTTTCTAGCAGATCTCCAATGAAGGTTATCAGTTTGTCATGGTCGTGTCCCTTTTTTATTTTTGACAAAGGAGCATCGTATTCGTCAATGAGCACTATAACTGGTTTTTCCCAATGCTGATGGAGCGCATAACATAGAGTCTGCAAAGTACGTATCAGCTCGGATCTTTTGGCAACGCGGTCATAGGTGGCTTGCAGACGATCCCTTAGCAACTTTGATACTTTAGGACTGTCTAACAGATATTCATGCTGCATACAGATAGTAGCGGCAAGTTCTCTGAATTCATCAAAGCAATTTTCAAAGGTTTCCTCCTTAATTTCTTTCATTGAAAGGAAAATAACAGGATATTTGTTCATCCAGTTGTCACAAATTTCCTTATCTTTGCCTATGGCAAGGCTTGAAAATATATCCTCGTTTTTCTTCGTAATGTCGAAAAACTCCTTGAGCATAGACAATGTCAGAGTCTTGCCAAAACGTCTGGGACGGGTAATCAGAGAAACATATGAGCCCATCTCATTCACAATATCTTTAATAATAGCTGTTTTATCTACATAGTAGTAATTTTTTTTAATAACAGTAATAAAATTTTCATGACCGGCAAAAGCTTTTTTTATACCCATTGTTTTCTCCCGATGATATTTTTCCTGGTATTATACTGCACTGTCTTTATTATCGGACGGTGCATGCCGGATACAACGGCAACTTTTATACACCAGCATACATATTATAAGTACAGAAGGTATGGACTGCAAGCCACTATTGCCTGCCTCGTCCGGCCAGCCAGTCCTGCCAGAGAGCGATTTCTTTTTGCCGGTGGTTATCAAGCATGTCCAGCGCCTTATGCTGCAGCTCTTCCGGAATGCCGAACATGGCCTCGGCAATCCCTCCGGCTATTGCTCCCTGCGTGTCTGCATCAGCTCCCAGCCAGATGGCCAGGCGTATGGCCTCCTCGCAAGATTTGCTTTCCAGAAACGCCGTCACAGCCTGAGGCACAGATACCTGGCAGCTTACGTCAAAGCTGCACGATGGCTGTATTTCAGCCAGGGGGCGGGACAGATCGTAGTGGTACGTCTGCTCAAGAACAGTCCTGATTTCCTGCTTTGGGCTGCCTGTTCGGGCAAGGAAGATGGCAGAGGCAACGGCACAGGCTCCGGCAACGCCATGGACGTGGTTATGGGTGACGCAGGCTGTCAGGGCAGCACCTTTTTGTGTCTCTTCCAGCGTGTCCCAGGCCCATCCCGCAGGAGAGACGCGCATGGCAGATCCGTTGCCAAAGCTGTTGTACGGCAGTCTGGACCGCGATGTGAGCCACTTTTTGAAGGATGCACCGTAGCCGGCATCGGGGTAGCGGCTGCCAAGGTCATGCATGGAGTCTATCAGGGCTTCTGTCAGGATTTTTCCGGAATTATCCAGGGAGGCATTGCAGATGCGTATGGCCCTGGCAACGGCCAGCGTCATGACTGTGTCGTCTGTAGGCCTGCATTCTTTTGTCAGCAGGGGAAACTGCCAGGGATCGGCATCCTTGGGCAACGGATGCCACTCAAAGCGGCTCCCTGCCATATCTCCGATAATAGCGCCAAGCATGCTCAGTTCTCCTTGTTCCTTGTTGTCTTGTGAATAGCACAGAGTGCCTGTTCTGTTAAATCCTGCTGTCAGACAAGAAAATATGGCTGTCAAGGTGACGGAAACAGTAAAATGTGCTAGAAGATACAGTCAGTGAATGCATTGCATGTTTTGCAGTATGCAGAACCAGCCCTGATTGTTCTCTTTCTGTTAAGGGTACAAGGATAAGTATGGAACCTCTATCTTTGCGCACAGTCCTCATCGTTACCAAGGCCCGCGTGCCTGAGGCTGCGGAGCTTGGGCAGACCCTGTCCCACTGGATGCTGAACCACTGCCAGACAGTGCACGTTGTGGTGGCAGAGCAGAGCTCGCCCCTGTATCAGGATCCCGAGCTTGATTTAGTTATCATCCTCGGAGGGGACGGCACTATCTTAGGGGTGGCCAGGCGTGTCTTTGACCGCAAGATACCCCTTGTCAGCATCAATTTCGGACGGGTCGGCTTTTTGTCCGATATCGAGCCCGACAACTGGGAAGAGCAGCTCACAAAAATTTTGCAGGAAGGAAACGTATACCGTTCCCTGGCCGGCCTGCGCTGGAAGCTGTACCGCTTCGGGCACATGATACATTCAGGGACGGCCGTCAATGACCTGGTTATCGGCCGTTCGGGCATGGCGCGCCTTGTCTTTGTGGACATCTCTGTCAATGGCGAGCGCATGGGCGACGTGCGCGCCGACGGCTTTTTGCTGGGCACGCCTATGGGGAGCTCAGGCTACAGCATCTCTGCAGGAGGTCCTCTTTTGCAGACTTCGCTCAATGTGGTGAACTTTGTCCCGATTTGTCCCTTCCTTAATATCATCCCTCCCATGGTATTTGACTGCCATACCGTTTTCCGCTTCCACATGCTGCCCGGGACAACGGACAGCTACCTTACCCTGGACGGCCAGGAGGGGCATATCATCCAGACCAACGATATCATAGAGGTTGAATGCTGCCCTGACTGCGTGCGCTTTCTCGGGCGCGGCATATCCCTGGTGGAACGCATCAGGACACGCAGCTTCATACTGCAAAACCCGATGGACAAGGCGGTAGCAGAGACAAAGGCGCAGGACGAGGACGGTAACAGCAGGGAAGAATAGGCAGGCCTGTCAGGGCCTGGCTTGTGTGATGCCCAGGAATGGCATACCCTGAAACAGACAGAAAAATTGCCCCGGAACTCAGGAGCCTACAGCCATATGAAACTGGATTATCAAAGGGTATGCGACATCCATCTCAATACCTGCGACAGTGCATCCTTTGTGAAAATCAGCAGCTTTCTTCGTGAAAACAACCTGCTGCGATCATTCAATCCCGAAGCCGTAATCAGTTATGAGCAGCTGAGCTTCATGGTCAGCATGGATCGCGACCAGATTTATGTGCCCTGCTCGGACAAGGTGTTTTTTGAGCTCATGGAGCCGGAGTACACGCCTTTTGTAAAGGGCGAGTACCGCAGGGTATGGCGCAGGACCATGCGCGTGCTTGCCACCCTCTCCCTGGACAAGGAAAAAAGGAAGCTTCTGCATGATTTTTGCAGGATGCGCCTCAACAGGGTGGCTCTTTTTCATGACATCATTCCGTCCAGGCTCTTAAAGCGCCTGACAACGTATCTTATCAACTCCATTTCCAGCAACCTGGACCCCTGGCAGGCCAGAAAGGCTACCATTATTGCCAGGCAGACCAGCGTGGTGCAAAGCGAGAGGATGAAGACCCTTGTTGACGAAATGCCGTCCATGGAAGGCGTGAAGGGGATACGGGCTGCGCGCCATGTTTTGAATAAGACCAAGTTTGTCCGTCTGATCTGCCTTTCTGCGTATGCCTCACAGTGGAAAGGGGAAGTCCCTGAAAGTGATGACGTGAGAAGGTCCTTTGCAGAAGCCGAAAAGGCCATGGCTGATATCTGGGACAAGAATTTTATCCTGAATGGCGGCAAGCACGGGACAGTGATGATCTTGTGCGATTCAGTGGAAAACATGGCCTATGACCTGCTCATAACTGCGTTTTTCCTGCGCCGCGGACAGAGGGTCATCTATGCTGTCAAGGACGGCTTCTGTTATGACGCTCCCACCATGAGCGATTTGCAGCAGGATCCGACCCTCGCGCAGGTCCTGCCGTCGTTCTATGTGTGCCAGGACTCCTCTCTTTCAAAAAATGCCCTGCTACAGCGTTTGCGGGAATGGCGGCTCATGGTGATTAACGACGGAACCCGCGAGCCCCTCAATCTTCTGCGCGTGTCCGTGACGTTTGCCAGGGCCTGGAAGGAAGCTGACCTTATCCTGGGGCATGGCCGCGAAATTACGGAAATCCTGGCGGAAACCAGCCATGAATTCACGCGGGACATCCTGGTCTGGGACGTGGACCGGCAGACTGGCGCACTTTCTGTCCGCTTCCGTCCCCATTCGGCCGGCGTGCGCAAGTTTTCCGATATCGACCTGCAAGGCTATGCCGACGCCATTATCAAGCAGATGCGCGAGGCCAGGAGCCAGGGCCGTCCTGTCATATTCTATTCCTGCATCATAGGTTCCATACCTGGCGAGACACAGACTGCCTTAAGGCTTGCCAATGCTATTGTCGGCAATATGCGCAAGCAGAGGCCCACGGCCTTCATTATCAATCCGGCCACGCACTTTGTGGAGGGCATGGATGCCGATGATCTGATGTATATGTGGGAACAGGTCCAGAGAAGCGGCCTTATCAATATCTGGTATTTCCAGACATCAGAAGACATAGAAGAAGGCTTCCGCCTCCTGGACGAGCCGACGCCCGAGTGCTGGATAGGCAAGGATGCCACCTATTCAACAGGCTGTACCAAGGAAATGGGCATTGCCCTGGACATGCAGAAGCAGAACAGGGAGATGCAGATTCTGGGGCCGGATCCGTCCAGCTTCTTCAGGCGCAGCGAGTACGGCGTGGGAAAATACTTTGATGCCTCGCTGAGCAATGGCTAAACAGCAGGTGGCTAATCGGCAGTAAGCAGGACAATGACTGCTGGATTGCGGGCTTTACTTCTCTGTATAGCCTTCACGAACTGCGTTTTCCATGTGAGACAGCTC
>CAVLCT010000058.1:0-12972 GCA_963661665.1 Bulleidia sp.
TTCCTGGCAGCCAGCTCATACCATTTTTTTGCATCGGTCAGGCTGACTGGGACGCCTGTACCCTGCTCGTACATTAGTCCCAGGCTGTACTGGGCAGCCGGCTCGTTGTTTTCAGCAGCCTTGCGGTACCACTCGACAGCCTTGCTGTATTCCTGGGTGACGCCTGCTCCCTGCTCGTACATATAGCCTATATTGTACTGGGCAGGACCGTAGTTCTGGTCAGCTGCTTTCTGGTACCACTGCATGGCCTTTGTATAGTCCAGGGCATGACCTCTGCCCTGCGCATACATGAAGCCAAGATTGTTCTGCGCCTTTACATGATCCTGCTCGGCAGCTTTTTCCAGCCAGTGAACGGCTTTTGTGTCGTCCTGATGGCCGTCCTTTGAATACATATAGATTGAACCCAGGGAATACTGGGCCTCGGCCATGCCCTGGTTGGCAGCCCTGGTGTACCAGTCAATGGCCTTTTCCTCGCTTTTCTTGACGCCCCTGCCCTGGGAATAGAGATAGCCCAGATTGTACTGTGCCTCGGCATGCCCCTGTTCGGCAGCCTTGGCAAACCACTGGCTTGCTTCCCAGAAATTGCGGCGTACTCCTTCGCCCATGGCCAGGGCCAGGCCGTAGGCATTCTGTCCGCGGATGTCGCCCTGGTCGGCTGCTATCTTGAAGTACTGGGCTGCCCTGGTGTTGCTTTGCTTTGTGCCCATGCCTGTCTGCGTCAGACGTCCCAGGATAAAGGCTGCCTCGCCGTTTTTCTTGTTGGCCAGAGGGGTCAGCATGTCTACGACGCTGCGATAGTCTTTTTTAGCAAGTGCCTTGTCTGCACGCTTCAGAATTTCTGCGTCAGCAGAGTCCAGTTCCCTGTCTGCCGTTCCTTGGACCAGCGGTCCCTGCTGGGCTGCCTCGGTGGCTTCTTTGCCGTCAGGGGCGGCCATCAGATGCTGGCCAGGAAAAAGGCACAAAATCAGCAGCGGCAGGACCAGGTGCAAAAGACCGGTGCGCAGAGCGTTAAAACCTTGCTTGGACATGGTATACGTAATGCTCCTCTAGGGACAGGCTTGGAACAGGCCGGCTTTGCGGCCCGGCAGGCAAAAAGACGTTACAGAGAGCGCAGGGCCTCTGTCCAGCGCTTGTTCAAATCATTGGCATTACATAGAGCAAAAGCGCTGAGAAAGGAAGATCTGGCCTGCTGCACCTTGTCTGAAAACCACCATTTTTCAGGGGACGGCCAGATATTCTGTATATGCGCTGCTGCGGAGTCTGTGTCAGCGTGCCAGATTCCGGCATCCTTAAGGACTGGAAGCACGTCATTGAACGCACAGGAAAGGGGCCAGTGGCCCTGGTTCCAGAAGCAGACAGTAGGGACATTGGCAGCCATGGCTTCCAGAAGCACTGTTCCGTGGTGATCCAGGATAAGAAGGCGGCAGCTCAGCAACCTGGGCAGAAGATCTCCTGACAAGAGGTGCATATGGGGATAGCGGGCCAGGATCCAGGCTGCGTCGTCCAGTGCCCCGGGAGTCGGAAAGTACGGTCTGTAGAGAATGCAGCTGCGTATCGCCCTGTCCAGCCTGCTCAGGAAGCGGTCCTTGTCTGCCCTGTAGGCCAGGTTTTCAAGAGGGGTAGGATGCGAGTCCAGCTGATAGGAATAGGAAGCTATTTCCGTGCCCACAAAAAGAACGGAGGATCCGCCTTTTTTCCAGGCATTGCTTATGCGTGCCAGCTTGGGGGCCGGCAGGGGAATAAAGTGCCGTCTTTCCGGCAGGCCTGAATGGACGCTCTGGTATCCGGTCCAGCCCCAGGTAACAAAGGCGTGCTGGCTGTATTCCACAAATTCAGCAGCGCAGGTAAGGGCCATCATGCCGTAGTTGCCGCCATGCTGCATGGAGATGAGCCGTCCGCCTCTTGCCCTCCATATGGCAAGTTTCTGCCTGTAGCCTGCATCCTCGTACATGGAGATGATGGCCATGCGGACTTTTGGCTGCTGCATGCGCCGCACACTTTGCGGATGCTTCATGTGCACAAGCGTCCGGGGCAGAAGCTCAAGCACAAGATCCATAGGATCAAATGGCAGGTTAAGCGCTGTTTTTGCAGCAGGACTTGCAAAGCTTGCGGCAAGGCTCAGGGAGCCGTCAGGAATCCTGCTTTTGTGCATGAGGGCACAAGACAAGCTCAGACTCTGGCGCAGGGAGATACCCTGCAAGGGCGGCACAGGAAGCGAGAGGCAGAGATCCCTGAGCCACTTTTTAAGCCTTCCTTCTCTTCCATCAGAGGCATTCCAGGCATCTGGGGATGCAGGCACATCATTTTCTGCCAGGCCTTCTGCTGCATCCTGCGGCAGAGTGGCTGCATGCCACATGTCAGGCAGAACAGGCCGGAGAAGGCGGGAGAATAGCCAGTGTAACAGGACAGGGTTCAGCGCTCCTTTGAGGACGATATCCCTGTCGGCGACCATAACAACAGGGCACTTTTCAGGCGCAAGGGGGACAGCCAGTTCCTGGTTCCCGTATGCTTCAATTATGGCATGTATGCGGTGCCACACCTCGACAATGAGCCTGGCACTGTTGATGGCAAACGGCGCAAGCAGGGTTTCCCAGTAGGCTTCGGGGAGCTTTGAGCCTGGCGCAAGCCTCTCCTGCAGGCGGGGGATGAGATCCGCGGCAAGGGCTTCTGCCTCGCATATGGCAAGAGCCTGGAATTCCCTGTCGGCAAAGGGCTCCGGGGCAAAGGAAAACTTTGTCTCAAAGTCAGGAAAGAAATCCTCACGACCCGCAAAACACCAGGGACCAGCGGCTATGGTTGTGTCCGGATCGGATCCGAACGGCATATAGCCCGTGATCAGTTTTTTTGTGTCTCTGTCTTGCGCCATGTGGAAATCCTGCCGCCTGTAGGGCAGCCTCGTCAGATGTTTTCCAGATGAGACCAGGTGAGGACGGTGTCTTCTGCGATATCTTCCCTGGCCTTCATGCCCAGCACTTCGTCAATGCATCGGGGCGAGATGCCACAGGCAGGACGTTTCCAGGTAAGATCTTCCATGGTGACAGGCATCCCCTTGGCAATGTCCCTTGCCGCTACAAGCGATCGCCTGGCGTTTTTCCTGGCCGGATCTTCTTCCGGCAGGGAGCGGACGCTGAATCCGCCTATACTTTTCAGGATACGCTCCATCTTTTGCAAAAAGGAGGAAAGGTCTTCCTTGTCCATGGCATGGTAGTGATCATTGCCGGGCAGCGTCTTGTCAAAGGTGAAATGCTTTTCCAGGATGCGGGCGCCAAGCAGGACGGCTGTTACCAGGTTCTGCATGTCATGTGGCAGGGTATGGTCTGAATAGCCTGTAGTCAGATGCGGAAAATGTTGCTTTAAGCCCGTAATCATCCCCAGTGCGGCATTTTCATCGGCCGTCGGATAGTTAAGGACACAGTGCATGAGGGCCAGCGGGCATCCTGCGTCTGTGATCCACTGCACTGCTTCTGCAACCTCATGAAGATATGAGGCTCCGGTGGAGAGCAGGACCGGCTTTTGGAAGCGGGTCAGATACTGGATGAACGGCTTGTTGGTGATATCCGATGAGGAAATCTTGACGGCGTCCATGAGCGGCGCCAGAAAATCTGCGCTTTCTGTGTCAAAAGGAGTCGAGAGAAAGGCTATTCCCTCATCATCGCAGATCCTTTTCAGTTCCTCGAATTCCTTCTTCCAGAAGCTGTCATGCCTGGAAAAGAGCTCGTACTGGCTTGTCGTCGGTTCCTTGGTCAGGTCCCAGTAGGCAGGGCTGTTTTTTGAAGCCAGGGTGCCGGCCCTGTATGTCTGAAACTTGATGGCATCGGCACCCGCCTCGGCTGCCTCGCAGACAAGCCGTTTGGCAAGTTCCATCTTCCCCTCATGATTCACGCCTGCCTCGGCAATGACGTAGGGCATGGGTATACATTCTTCAGGTGCGGACGGCGTGATATAGTCAGAGATTTTTTTCATAGGAACAGCCCGGTGCAGGCGCGGAGATAGCAGGCATGCGTGAAGAGGGACACAGAGCGGAGAATAAGCCTGGAATAAAGACATGAAAGTTCTGCTTTGTCCGCTGTATCTGTCTTATACTGGAAAGAGTACGCTGTCTCAAGACCGGGGAAATGCCGGACGTCCCACGCAAGATACAGACAGCAGTGGTACTGAGCCGACATGTCCGCTTGGAGATTCTGCACCATGAATTTGGGTAAGAATGGAGCAAGGAGACAGCTTTTTTGAGGGAAAGGATTTCAGGGCAGATGGGGATAAGACCCGGCGGCCGGCAGTCAGCGGTATATCCGTAAAAACAGGAAAAAGTGGCTTTTCGAAGGGTTTTGTCATTTTTTTTGCAAAACACACCCGGAAGAATCCTATGCCGGCATTTCAGCTTAATGGACAGTGCCGGCGTTCTTTTTTATGGTGCAGGCAAGGTTTGTAAAAAGAAGCTGTATGGCTTTGCAGAGGAGGTATGAGGCATGAGGCAGTTCGTTCTGGCGACAAAAAATGAAGGCAAAATCCGCGAGCTTGCACAGCCATTGCAGGCGCTTGGCGTGGAGGTCTTAGGACTTGGCGCCTTCCCTGAGACAGGCGATATAGAGGAAAACGGCGCAACCTTTGCCGAGAACGCCTTTATCAAGGCACAGGCCGTGGCAAATATGACCGGCCTTCCAGCCATATCTGATGACTCCGGTCTGGAAGTGGATGCCCTGTCCGGCCGCCCCGGCGTCTATTCTGCGCGATATGCAGATGACATGCCCCTGCTTGAAGGGGAGACAAAGGACGGGCGCAACATCCGCAAGCTGCTTAGGGAGCTTGAGTCCGTGCCAAATGAAAAGAGAACGGCCAGGTTTGTGTGCAGCATGGCCTATGCCGTCCCCGGCTGCACTGCCATTGACAAGGCCCTTATTGTGCACGGCACCTGGGAAGGGCGCATCCTGAAATCACCCCGCGGGACAAACGGTTTTGGCTATGACCCCGTTTTTTTTGACGATGATCTGGGCATTTCTGCCGCCGAAATGACCAGGGAACAGAAGATGGCCCGCAGCCACAGGGGGCATGCCGTAAGCCTGCTGCTTGAAAAGCTGAGCGATCTTCTGAAGTCCGTGCCAGAGTAAGAAAGCAGGGAGCCGTCCCTCCTGGTCTTGCAAACAGGAATGACGGCTCTTGCGAAAAATACAGGCTGTGAAACGTGTCCTAATGCGTTATGGCCAGGCTGCGGAGAAGGCTTCCTATGGCAAGACCGATGCGTAAATGCCCGATATCGCTTAAGTGGAAGCCGTCTGGTGCATCCATGCAGGGTATGATGGATGAGCCGCTTAAAAAGTAGGCTCCCTCGTCTTCAGCTGCCTTTCGTAAATACGGGGCCAGATCAGTGCCAAGAAGCTCTGCATCCGCATGCATCCCTTCCTGCATGGCGCTGACTGCTGTGGGGTGCAGGGGCGGCGGGCTGACGATGATGACAGTTTGCATGTCAGGGCAGATCTCTTTTGCTGTCCTGATAATGCGGCGCATATTGCCGGCGACTGCCTCGCCAGAGAGGCTGATCGGAGGCATGACGTCATTAGTGCCCAGCATGATGACAACGCCGTCAGGATTGTCCGCCTTGCGCAGCGATGCGGCAAAGGTGGCCCCGCCCAGAAGCTCAGGGGCTGCAAGATCACTTTCAAATGCAGTGCTGCGGCCGTTTAAGCCGTCAACAACGGGTATGACGTCAGGAGCCTGCCTGGTGACCATGGTTGTATAGCGGCGGTTTGCCGGAAGACGATCCCCGCCAGGGCGGTAGCCCCAGGTGTTGGAATCCCCGTAAAACAATATTCTTCTGTTCATGGCTGAAAAACCAGATTGGCCGAGGGAATAAGCTTGCTGTCTGCGTGGAAGAAAGTGAGAAAGTGCCTTCCTTCCTCCATGTCACCGCAAAGAACCGTAACGGACGTGACATCACCGTCTGTGCCAAGCCACATTATGGCAGGGATTCCGGTGCCGGTTACTTCAAGACGCATGAGATCGCCCTGCCGGACAGGCTCTTTCAGCAGGGTGCAGCCGTTGCTGCGCAGGCTCTCCAAAGTCTGCCTTGTTACTTCTTCCAGATCGGAGCCGTCCTTGTTTTCTGCAATCTGGATCATGAGCGATGTGTTTTTCTCTTCATTGGCATAGTGACCCAGTGAAGACTTGCGCTCATTAAATCCTGGCGGGACTGTTACAGTCCAGCCTTCCGGGATGTCTGAAATGTCATAAAAATCGCAGGTCAGTCCTTTCGCAAAACAGGCATCATTTGAAAGAAAAAGGGCTGTCAGCAGGAAGGATGCAAAAAAGGAAAAGACTGCCTTGAAATGCATAAAACAGGACACTCCGCAAACAACAGGAGCAAAAGCCGGCATAAGAAGCATGGTATTACTTCAGTGCAGCCGTCAGGCGGGAAAAAGAACCTGACCGGGACCGGACGGTTTTGGGGGAAAACTTCAGTTTTGCACATACTACAAGGCGCACATGCAACATGTACCCCGAAACATATGCAGCAAAAGCTGTGACTTTCATACAGTCAATAGCAAACTTACCGTATTTAGCAAGGAAAAAGCAAGAGGTTATCCGCTGTGCAGGCCGATGCCGGGCACCATACAGTACCCTGTTGCAAAACCTGCCATACAGTTATCATCGGGGGCTTTATGGCAAAAAAAAATCGTCCCCCTGCCAGGGAACGATTTTAGGGAGCGGGAGGGCTCTGTGTGCCCTCCCTGTATGGCGGAAAGCCTTTGGCAGCCGGTTGTCAGGGCCTAAGCCCCGGCAGGTCCGGCACAGGAAACGGGAACTGCGGCAGAGGATTCTTCAGGCTTGCTGCTGTTCCAGGCCAGAAGGAAGATGGAATTGACAACAACGAGGACGGAGCCTGCATTGTGCACAAGGGCGCCTGTAACAGGGTTGAGAATGCCTGTCACAGCCAGGCCTACAGCCAGGAAGTTGAGCCCCATGGAGAAGGTGATGTTTGCCCTGATGGTGTTCATGGTCCGCCTGGCGAGCCTGAAAAGATGTGGGAACATGTGGATGTCGTCATTGACAAGGACGATGTCGGCAGCATCTATGGCAATATCGCTGCCAATGCCGCCCATGGCAATGCCGACAGAGGCCCTTTTCAGTGCGGGCGAGTCATTGATGCCGTCGCCGACCATGCAGACGTGCTCAAAGCAGTATTCGTTTTCTTCAATGTAGTTCAGCTTGTCTTCCGGCAGGCAGTCTGGATGCACTTCCTCAATCCCGGCCGCGGAGGCTATGGCCTGTGCCGGGGCGGCGTGATCGCCGGTAAGAAGGACAGGGCGCACGCCGCATTTCTTAAGATCTGCAATGGTGCCGGAGGCGTCGGGGCGCATGGTGTCCGACATGGAAATCAGGCCGGCAAGCCTGCCGTCAGCAGTGACAAAGATGACAGAGTCTCCTTTGGCGAGGCTTGCATCCGCCATGGCAAGGGCCGAAGCTCCCGGCTCTATGCCCAGATGATGCAGCAGTTCCCTGTTGCCTGCTCCCGTTGTATGTCCGCCTACTCTGGCAGTGACGCCGCGTCCCGGAAGCATGCTGAAATTTTCCGCACTGTGCGGCAGGGGCCCGAAACGTTTCCTGTAGCTTTCGGCAACTGCCTTTCCCAGGGGATGCTCCGAGAGCTGCTCTGCGCAGGCAGCCAGGGCAAAGATGTCGTCCCTGCTGAAGGCTGGATCAAAGCTTGCCACTTCGTCCACAGAAGGCTTTCCGAACGTCAGCGTCCCTGTCTTGTCAAAGCAGACCTTGGAGACGGAGGCCAGCCTTTCTATGGCATCTCCTTCGCGGATGAGGAAGCGGTGCCTTGTAGCATTGCCTATGGCTGCCACAATGGCTGTGGGCGTTGAGAGAACCAGGGAGCAGGGGCAGAAGACGACCAGCACCGTGACTGCACGCAGGATTTCCCCTGTGACAAAATAGCAGCAAATGGCGGCCGCAAGGGCTGCAAAGACAATCCATGCAGCCCAGCGATCGACTGTCCTGACTACTTTGGACTTGCCGGCATCGGCTGACTGCACCAGGCGGATCATGCGCTGCAGGGAACTGTCCTCGCCGACTTTTTCGGCACGCATGTCAAAGGCACCCATCTGGTTGACCGTGCCGGAGAACACCTGATCCCCGGTGCTTTTGTCCACGGGAAGCGGCTCGCCTGTCATGACAGCTTCATTTATTGTTGTAGTTCCCCTGATGATGCTGCCGTCAACAGGCACAGTTTCCCCTGGCAGGATGCGCAGAATGTCGCCGGCTGCAACCTGATCGACAGTGACGATGCGCTCCTCCTTTCCTTCTTCTGCAATGCGGGCTGTCTGCGGCGTCAGGCGTACCAGCTTTTCAATGCCGGCACGTGTCCTGGCCACTGTCAGCTGTTCCAGCATGCCGCCAAGGGCCATGATGAAGGCCACTTCTCCTGCGGCAAAGTCCTCGCCCACAAAGACTGCCGCAATAAGCGCCATGGCAACCAGCACGTCTGCAGTAACGTCAAATTCGGTGACAAGTCCGTGCACGGCTTCAAAGACAATAGGCACACCGCACAGGACTATGGCGATCCAGGCTGCGTCAAAAGGCAGTTCAAGGAGTTCAAAACCGCTGACGACAAGTGCAAGGCCGGAAATCACAAGGACTGCTATGTCCTTCCTTGTTCCGCCAAGTCCCAGGATTTTTGCAATCGTATCCAGCATATAAGAGGTCCCCCGATAAATACATATACCCGTATAGGTATATGTAACAATGTCAAAAAAAATATCCGCAATGCGGATTTAGATACCCATAGGGGTATATGTATCAGGGGCGGCCAGATGCTGTCAATGCCATGGCAGAAATTTGCCCGGACAGGAACACAAGGCAGGCAGCTGTGTTAGATGTTGGCAAAGCGCTCGACAGCCTTGGTGAACCTGGCAATAGTGTCTTCTGCATCGCCATGTTCGATACCGTCGCGGACGCAGTGGCGGATATGGCCTTCCAGTACGACCTGGCCAACCCTGTGCAGGGCCGACTTGGCAGCGTTAATCTGGGAGAGGATGTCCTCGCAGGGTATATCCTGGTCAACCATGCGGTCTATGGCCTGGACCTGTCCTATGATTTTGTTGAGACGGCGGTGCAGGTTTGCCTGATCCATGCATTGCTTCATCAGAAATTATGCGGGCATGCCTGCGGTCTGAACCGCATGGACCGCGCATCCTCCATAAAATGCCGGCTGTTCAGGGGGCAGGTTTTTGCCGGCAGCATTTGCCCTCGCACAATAAAATAGAGCCATTGCTTAATTATGACTAACTATACCCTTTTCCATAACCAATAGGAGGTTCGCAATGGCTCTGTTTTCTTCGTAGCCGTATATAAAGCGGATGTCAAGCGTGCAGGAAATGCTGGCAAAATAGTACAGTATATCCAATGGGTTATGCTTTGTTCCCGCAGGCAGGCTGACTGGCCGGGAAACCGATCCTGCGGGGATGCATGTATTGCATTGCAGGCCGGAATGATATAAGAACCCTGTCTTGTCCATTTATTAAGCACATCAGAACAGCTGCCCGGGGTGCCCCGGACCGGTATGCACCGGATTTCTGAGGGAAGAAGGGTGTGGGTTCTGATGGAAGTTGAACCCTGGAGGTTTTTTATCATGGCTTACGTTACCATGAAGCAGATGCTGGAAACCGGCGTCCACTTTGGTCATCAGACTCGTCGCTGGAATCCCAAGATGCGTCCTTTCATCTTTGGCGCCCGCAACGGCATCCATATCATTGACCTGCAGCAGACAGTGAAGCTGTTCCGCCAGGCCTACGACAAGGTTGTCGATACCGTTGCCAATGGCGGCAAGGTGCTCTTCATCGGCACAAAGCGCCAGGCTCAGGAATCCATTTCCTCCGAAGCCAGCCGTGCCAACCAGTACTATGTCAGCAACCGCTGGATGGGCGGCACGCTGACCAACTTCGTGACCATTCAGAAGAGCGTCGAGCGCCTGAAGAAGCTGGAAGCCATGTTTGCCGACGGTTCCATCAACCGCTACCAGAAGAAGGAAAAGCTTCTGCGCCAGCGCGAGCTTGAAAAGCTGGAACAGAACCTCGGCGGCATCAAGAATATGGATCAGCTGCCCCAGCTGGCCTTCATTATTGACCCCAACCGTGAAGACATCGCCGTCAAGGAATGCCGCAAGCTCGGTATTCCGATTGTGGCCGTGACCGATACAAACTGCGATCCTGACCTCATCGACTACATTATCCCCGGCAACGATGACGCCATCCGCGCCATCAAGCTGTTTGTCGGTGCTTTTGCCGAAGCCTGCATCGAGGGCGAGGCTGCTGCTACTGACAAGGACAATGCTGAGCAAGTCATGGAAGAGAAGGCTGCTGAAGCTGAAGCCGACGCCCAGTAGGCCGTAACCAAAATCTGACTGTCTGCGGGCAGCGTCGTCGTTTCAAAACGGTGATGCTGCCCTTTAGTACCATAAGGTAAGGAGACCACAATGGCGATTACAGCCGCAATGGTAAAAGAACTGCGCGAAAGAACCGGCGCAGGCATGATGGATTGCAAGAAAGCCCTCTCCGAAGTTGACGGCGACATGGAAAAGGCCATCGACTTCCTGCGTGAGAAGGGCATGGCCAAGGCTGCCAAGAAGGCCGGCCGTGCCACCAGCGAAGGCCTTGTGACCCTGGCTGCTTCCGCTGACGAAAAGAACGTTGCCCTTGGTTCCGTGCAGTGCGAGACAGACTTCGTGTCCCGCGGCGACGATTTCAAGAATTTTGCTGCCAAGGTTGCCGCAACCGTGCTGGAAAAGAAGCCTGCCGATGCAGCCGCCCTGGACGCCCTGCTTGGCGAGGACCTCAAGAACCTCATCGCCAAGACCGGCGAGAACATGCGCCTTGGCAAGTTCTTCTTCCATGACTGTGCCGCCAATGAAGTGGCCGGCACCTACATGCATGTGACCTCCGGCAAGCTCGGCGTCGTGGTTGTCGTTGAGTGCGGCAAGGCTGAAACGGCTGCCAACGAAAAGGTGAAGGAACTGGCTAAGGAAATTGCCATGCAGGCCGCTGCCATGCGTCCCATGGCCCTTGACCGTGACAGCCTGGATCCTGAAGCTATCGAGCGCGAGCGCAACGTGTACCGCGAAAAGGCAAGGAACGACGGCAAGCCCGAGCAGATCATCGAGAAGATTGCCGAAGGCGCCGTGGTCAAGTTCTGCAAGGAAGTGTGCCTGATGGACCAGGCCTACATCCGTGATGACAAGAAGACCATCACCCAGCTTGTTGCCGAGACAGCCAAGGCTGTGGGCGACACCCTGAAGGTTGTCACCTTTGCCCGCATCGAGCTCACTGCCGAGGAAGCTCCTGCCGAATAAGGCAACATACAGGACATAAGCGGAATGGCTCTGCCTGTTTCCGCCTGGATATAGTAAGGGGGAGACGCATGTCTCCCCTTTTTGTTACCCGGCCTTGGTTGTTACGACCTTGTCCTGCCGCAAGACGGCAAAGGGAGATTCTGTGTCAGGAAGGCCAAGAAAGAACAGGCTTGAGGCTTCGGCTCATGAAAGGCAGGCTCTTGAGCATATCTGCCAGGATCCTGGCATGCATCCCCGGAAGAGGCTTGGCGCACAAATTCTTCTGTATGCCCTGGACGGGCTGACTACAGCTGAAATAGCAGCCAGGACCGGTGTTTCGCAGAGCTTTGCTGCCAGCCTTGTGCGCAGGGCTCCTCTTATGGGGCTTCCTGAGACTGTAGAGGCTATGCCGCTTTGCCGGCATCCCGCCAGAATTACAGCCGCAGGCGCAGAATGGGTATGCTCCCTTGCCCGGAAATGCTCCTCTGAACCTGGCATCATGTCTACGCCTGAATGGTCTATGGAGTCGCTGGCAGGCTATATACGGTCTCATTGCGAGGAAGCGGGCTACCCTGAGCTTCGCAAAATTGTCAAATCGACTGTCTGGCGTATTATCCGCTCAGAAAGGCAGGGCGTTTCTCTTGAAGCCAGTGCTCAGGACAGGCACAAAAAAAGCCCCGCTGAAAGCGGGGCTTAAAAGAGAAACTGTTGCTCTTCTTTAGTGATGAAAGTCAGCTTTCATCATATATATGAAGGAGCTGGCCCATTTTGATGTCTCTTTTGGTACCGCAGGCCAGACTTGAACTGGCACAGCCATAGGCCGGGAGATTTTAAGTCTCCTGTGTCTACCGGTTCCACCACTGCGGCACAGAATATATTTTATTCCTAATTTAATGAAAGAGCGAGTATTTTTTTGCCGTCAGGCTGATTTCCCCGCTCTCATCCTTGTATACGGAGCAATACGGCAATGGACGTACTTGACAAATTTATTCTTGGATACTGCCACCTCGGCATAGCCGGACTGTCAAAATGGGCACCAGGAACATGCGGCACCTTTCTGGCTCTGCTTGCAGCACCATGGCTTTTTCAGCCGCTTGACCTCAAATGGAGGATCGTTGTCCTCCTGGCCGTCTTTGTCACAGGATCCCTTGCCGCCACCAGGGCCGAAACGCTCCTTGGAAAAAAGGACCCCGGCGAAGTCGTCATTGACGAACTGGCCGGTGCCTGGATAGCCATCCTGCCGTTCCAGGGCGGAAGCCTTGTCCTGCTCTGCGCAGCCTTTGTGCTCTTCAGGTTCTTCGATATCCTGAAGCCCTGGCCCATTCATGCCTCTGAGAACTGGCTGCCTGACGGCTGGGGCGTCATGATAGACGATGTCGTAGGCGGCGTGATGACAATGCTTGTCCTGCTTTTGGGCAAATACCTGGGGCTTCTTAAGGCGTCCCTGCTGTAAGCGGAAGGTACAGCCGCAAATGCCGTCTACTTCATGCGGTAGGTGATGCGTCCCCTGGTGAGATCATACGGAGAAAGCTCCACTTTGACGCGGTCGCCAGGAAGGATGCGGATGTAAAACTTGCGCATTTTGCCGGAAATGTGGGCGAGTACCTTGTGGTTGTTGGTGAGTTCTACCACAAACATGGCATTGGGCA
>CAVLCT010000059.1:0-12625 GCA_963661665.1 Bulleidia sp.
CTTTGAAAAAAAATCCCAATGCAATGCCGGAAGCATACTGGGAAAATACAAGCGGAAACAATGTCATTCGCGACTTTATCGAACGTACTGGCATTAATGCCAGGGACAAGATTGAAAAACTGCTGGATGGCGGACATGTGACAAGCACTGTCATCAAGACTCTTACCTACGATACCCTGTATGCGTCAGAGGCAAACTTCTGGACTCTGCTCTACCTGTCCGGCTATCTAACAAAGGCTGGTGCAGAATATATGACAAAAAACCATATTTCCACTGCACCGGGAGAGGAGACGCTTATTATTCCCAACAGGGAAATACGGACCATATTCATTCAGACCATCATATCATGGTTTGATGACACCATGAAGCGTATGGACAGAAAACCGCTCTTTGACGCCTTCTGGAACGGGGACAGCGAAAGCTTTCAGAAAATGCTTTCCCGTATTCTGCTTAAAACAATCAGCTATCACGACTATCACGAAAACTTCTATCATGCCGTGCTCACCGGAATTTTTATCGGGGCAGGCTGGGATGGAGACTCCAATGACGAAAGTGGCCTGGGAAGGCTGGATATTGTCATAAAGGATCCCGACAGCTCAAGAGCAGCCATTATCGAAGTCAAGCACTCCAAGACAGAAGAAAAAATGCCTCAGGATGCAGAGGATGCCCTCCGCCAGATCGAAGTGAACAAATATGTCACAAACTTTGAAGGACACTATGAGGAAATCATGTTCTGGGGCATATCCTTCTGGAAAAAGTTCTGCGCAGCTAAGGCAGAGGAGTATCATAATCCACAGCCGGAAAAGTACTGATGCTCCACCTGTCGCTTAGTACAGCGGGGCAGAGGCTGTCCGCTGTGGCAACAGCATAAAGATTTGCGGGATGTCTGATGCGGCGGTATCAGGCATCACTCTATGACAGAGGGCATAACCCTGATGGGCATAAAAGGCCTCTCTTCCCACCTGTCTGCATGGTTGCTCATGTAGCACAAGGGGAAAGGAGGCCTTATGCTGATTGTCCTGTTCCCGTTAAGGGGAACAGGGCTTATTGTTATCCGTTAGAACTCATACATGATATTGCAGGTTCCGGAGACGCTGCGCTTCTTGCCAACAGAGCCCTGCACGCCCAGGTTGAGCGAGAGCGGAAGCGTATTAGTGGGTGTCATGGCAATGCGAGGCTCGCCTATGCCGGTATCACCTTCGTAGCCCGGGGAATTGACATCATAGCCAAAGGCCCTTGAGTAGCAGGAGCCGTTAAATTCGTGCTCGTAGGCTGGCCCACACAGGCCTTGATACATTGGCACCCAGCAACAAAACATTCTTCATTACGCCGACTCCCTTACCACGTCAGGGAAAGCTCAACAAACTCCGGCGCTTCTGGTCTTCCGATGAGCGTCTCTTTTTTTGTCCAGTCCTAAAAGCCGGGCCATTTCACCGGCTGACAGCGTAAAACCGAACAGGTCAAAATTCTCCCTGATATGCTCCGGCCTGGTGCTTCTTGGGATAACGGCAATGCCTTTCTGCGTCAGGAAGCGGAGCAGAATCTGTGCAGGGGACCTGCCGTATTTTTCGGCGAGAGCCAGCACGACGGGTTCGCTGAACGGCAATTATCTGGCATCTAGTCCCTGCTACAGGAAAACCTTATACGGGATATTAAATACCTTTTCTAATCGCTTGGCCATATTCGCAGAAATATGGCGCTTCCCGCTTTCCATAGCCGAAATACAGTTCTGTGTGGTACCGAGTTTTTCCGCCAGCTCCTGCTGCGTCCATTCCATCTTCCCACGAAAACCCCGAAGAGCCATAGCAGGCGAGGCATCAGGGAAAACTTCCTCTGCGCTGACGATTTCTTCTCCCTCTGAATTGACCCGGTGCACCTTATGTCCGGCCAGTGTCAGCATACTTCTGATGGCATCGGCCACCATATTCGCCTTGGCAACGGGAACGGAGAGCGAAATTATAGCCTGCGCACCAACATCTGCAGTATGGATTTGCATTTCAGTCTGCATAACAATTCCCCTATTTGAAGCGGCTATAGTCCGCACTGCCATGCGGTCCAACATACCGTATTTCCATTATCTGAATTTCCCAATCAAGAACTTTCCACACAACAACATAACGCGGGCGCCCGTTGTTCAAATGACAGCGGACTCTCTCATATCTCTTAAGCCCCAGCCAGGCCCCGGGTACGGGCGTGCTCCTGTATGTCTTTGCGACCATGGCAATCCCTGCATGACAAGTCATGCCTGCAAGGCGTTGTAGCCCCTCACGACAGTCCCCATGGCAGCTCACTGCCACTGGCGCTCTTCAGGCAGGCTGCTAGGCCAGCTCCTTCGCCTTATTCCTGATGCTCCCTGCATCAAGCCTGAAAGCACGTAAGACTTTCTCCTGGGCCTTTGTGAGCTCATGCGCCAGCTTATAGCTTCCGCCTTTCTGGCGGCACACCTCTATCCTTTCAAGCTCGCACATGGCCCCTGCATACGTCATGCACTCCTGCCCCGAGTCAGCCTCAGATTCTGCCTCCGGTTCTGCCATGGCTTTCTGCCGTTCAAGCAGGCAGGACATCCTGCTGCTGACAATCAGGGCCACAAACTCAATGAGCCGCAGGCCTGACGGCATACCCTCCGGCTTACCCCACAGCACATGCATGAGATCACCCCTGGTCGCCTCCAGCAAAGAGGCTGTCCACCAGGCTGAGCCCAACGGCCCTTTCCTGAAGCTTTTGTCAGAACCAAAGAGCTGCTCCGACAAAGGATTTGCCTCCCTGCTCCTGTACAGCACAAGGGCTTCCTCTGCCGTCATCTTCTCCGAAGTGATGATGCAGAAACAGCCGCAGAGTGACATATCCTGGGCTATAGCTCTGCCCCGCTTCCTGGCTCCCGTAAAGACGCCGTTGCTGTACTCACGATCAAAATACTGCCCGAAGCGCTCCCCGAACTGTATGCTCTCTTCCGTATGTCTTCCAAAAAATCTCCTGTCCTGGCCAATCCTGTCATCGAACAGCGCAGAGTCTTCGAGCATCCTTCCGTAGTCATAGTATATGTGGAAATACCGCTCCTCTGCATCGTCCTCAAAGAGCCGTGCCCTGACGGTTGTGCCAAACACCCCGCAGGAAGGAATCCAGGAGTCATCTGCCTCCAAGGCATTCCTGCCTTGTTCGATAACAGGGGCAGCAAAGGGCGCATTTCCCCTGCACACGATGGCAAAGGAGAAGCCCTTTTCGTCAATCCAGCGTATGTGCTCGCGGCAGAACGGCCCCCTGTCAATGATGAACAGGGGCTTTTCCAGGCCGAATTTTTCGGCTTCCTCTGCCATAAAGGAAAACTGGGACACATCACAGGCAGATCCGGGGTACTCTGCATAAAAGAGTGGCACGCGGTTGGCCGCATCCATGGCAACGGCCACGTTATGCACAAGGCACTCCCTTCCGCTCCCGGCCCTGCCAAAATCCGCGATATACGCATTGCCTGCTTCAAGGCTTTTGTCTGCCAGGTCCTGGGTGATGCAGATACGGCCATAGTTTCCGCAGCTTTTAACCCATTCAGACAGAAAGATCGTGCACTCACCCCTTACAATGGCCTGCAGGAACTCAACGGCATTTTGCCCAAAAGAAACGCCCAGGCTTACGTCATCGCAGCTTAAGTCATCGTCCTCTGCTGCCGGCACCTTTCCGGAAAAGAGGGTATGGTCAAAGGCGTACCCTTCCAGGTTTCCGTCTGTATGCCCGTTCCCGGCAATGAGAAAGGACGCAAGATCCAGAATCAGATCTGCATCCTGATCGCCGAAGCACCTTGCAAGCATGGGGCGCAGGCCGTATTCATCCGCAATATGGCTGATAACGGCATGGAGGCCGATTTTAAGGCAGAAGCTGCGATCGGAGGACAGGATATTTTCCCGGGGAACGCTGTCAGGAAAATAGGTCTCAAAGTTCTCGTTGGGATACATGCGCCCAGGATCATCGGGGCATACTTTGCCGATAATGGTGCGCTGGGGAACGGTGTATTTCTTATCCGGCTTGTACACGCTGCCGTACTGGTAGAGGATGTAGGCTGAGGAGCCCTTTTTCTTGGTGAAGATTTTGCCCTTTACATCCGGAATGCTGACGGTGGTGCTGAGATACATGGGAGTCTCCCTGGGGAAAGTGCATTGCAAGGAAGCGGTCTTAAAGGGGAAGCAACAGACTCAGGATGCTATGCTTCCTGCCATGGGCATGGTACTGGCACGGGGCCGGCAGCCTATGCATGCAACCTGTCCATACGTCCCGCCTGATGCTCTATATACCTATCTTCCCTGACAGTCAGCCTTGCGCTGCAAGGCAAAAGCGGAAGATGCCGCTTCACCAGGGAGCAAGGACCTTCTGCCAGGCGGTAACAGGCAGTACCCAGGACAACAAATACGGGGTACAGCACAAGGCAAAAGGACAGCCAGGCCCTTTTCAAAAAGCCCATCCGGCATAAGGAGACACAGCCTGTGCCCTGTGGCTTGTCTGCAAGCCCGTTATGTCCTGCATGAGGGCTTTTTGCGTTCTTTTGCCTTTTCCAGGCTTTTTCCGTTTCTTTCCCTTGCGATGCCGGTACGTCTCAGGCCTATTTCGTAATAGTCTTCATTCAGCTCAATGCCTATACCAATCCTGCCCAGCCTCACTGCCGTCGCAGCTGTTGTAAATGTGCCGGAAAAGGGATCAAGGACAACATCGCCAGGATTTGAAGAGGCCCTGATGATACGCTCAAGCAGGGCTTCCGGCTTCTGGGTGGGATGATTTTCATATTCAGCCATCCTGTACCTGACACGGCTGAAATTCCAGACGTTACCTGGAACCTTTACAGAGTTGTAAGGCTCTGGCGGATTTTTCCTGTAGTCAATAAGCTTGCGTTTTGCCCCTGTCTTTGCCTCGACAAGAATGGCATCGTTATTAAACGTATAAGATGCATTTTTATTTTTATTAACCATCAGAATTGGTTCATACAGGGAGCCATACATCTTCTTGGACTGAACTCCTGAACTGTCATACGCCCAGACTATCCGGCAGAGGACATTATAATGCTCTGACACATACACATCGAGATAAGGCATATGCTGCGTTGCTGTCATAAAATACATTGTCCCCGTATCAGACAAAACACGCATGCATTCATCAATCCATTTTTTGCACCACTCTATATAATCATTCTTGTTTGTCCATTTATCACTGTTGTTGCCAAAATTCTTGCCTATGTTGTACGGTGCATCGGCAAAGATGAGCTGAACAGAGTTATTCTTTATATTAGTCAATACAGAAAGGCTATCACCACAAATAGCCATAGAATTACAGCTACACATAAATTCTTCATGTATCGGAGAAGAAAACAAATCTTTAAAATTAAAAGATATTTTTGAATATGTATGTGTTGCCGTTTCTGCAGTAGATATTCCCTCATCAAAAGGGAGAAGAAGCAGTTGTCCGTCTCTGGTCATGCTCATATGCCTTACCTTTTTTGTTCATGCAGAGTGGTACATGTATCCGGCTCAGGATCGCTGTCTGTGTGCGTCAGATAAAGGCTGTTTCCGTCTCTGGCAAAAATAGCCCGAATGCCCATTAGAGCCCCCATGACTTTGTCAACGCACCCAATTCAACCCTTAACAAAGCCGAATAAAATGCTTGAATGAACGCAATACAAACGCTATAATAATGCTATGAGTTTGAGAGGAGAACGAAATGGACTTTTCAGAAGAAATTAAGTCGATAAGACAAGAGTGCTACTTGAGTCAACAGGCGTTTGCTGACGAATTAGGTGTTGCATTTTCAACTGTAAACAGATGGGAAAACGCTAAATCACTCCCTAATTATCAGACAATGAAGCGACTTGTAGCGTATTGCAAATCGCTAAATATTGACAGTAAAAAGATAGAAAGCGTTTGGAAGGAGAACAAAGGTGTATAACTGTACTGTTCAAAAGGGTATTCTACGTTTGTACCCAAGCTACTCCTCGAATTCAAAAAAATGATACTGTGTACAAAAAGTTTTTTTTAACGTGCTAAATGATATATGTTTGGAGGAAAACAAGTATGCAATTTACGCTTGTCAATAGTGACTGCTTTGAATGGATGGGTCAACAGAAAGAGAATAGTATCACAGCAATTGTTACAGATCCTCCTTATGGAGTCAGGGAGTACACTGAGGAAGAACTTGCAAAACAACGTTCTGGTAAAGGCGGTATATGGAGAATCCCACCCTCGTTTGACGGACATGTGCGACAAGCGGTCCCACGATTTTCTGTGATTAATGACGATCCACAAGAAAGAGAAAATGTATACAATTTTTTCTATCTTTGGGGAAAGGATGCTTTGCGTTTGTTAGTGCCAGGAGGGCATGTCTTTATAGCATCAACACCGCTGCTTTCTGATATTTTAGGAAGGGCAATGAGAGATGCTGGATTTGAACGCAGAGGGGAGATTATCAGAACCGTATCAACCTTGCGTGGTGGTGATAGGCCTAAGGGCGCTGAAAAGGAATTTGCGGACATGTCTGTTATTCCAAGAGGTCTCTGGGAACCATGGGGACTGTATCGCAAGCCGATAACGGAGAAGACGGTAGCTGCAAACATTCGTAAATGGAACGCAGGAGCGTTAAGAAGGGAAGCAATCGACTCGCCGTTTAGCGATTTGATAGAGTGCAAAAAAACACCTAGTATAGAACGCGATATTGCTCCCCATCCAAGTTTAAAACCTCAATCATTCATGAGGAAAATAGTTTATGCAGCCCTGCCTACAGGAAAAGGTATAATCTTAGATCCTTTTGCGGGAAGCGGCTCTACACTTGCTGCGGCAGTACATATTGGTTATAAAAGCATTGGCATAGAAAAAGATCTTGAGTATTATCATTTAGCGCAAGCAGCAATACCCAAGCTTGCAGTATTGTATCCTGTACAACTAAGGCTTATCTAAAGGGAGAAAAAAATGGAATAGGAAGTTCATCCACAATGGATTCCCTCTTTCTCTTTAGGGCTTGAGTTATTCTTACATACTCAGGATTCAAATATACTGTACCGTCACGTAATTTTGCTGTTCCAATATTTGTGGTTATATATGTTTCGGTTCGTTGCGAATTATTTTTATTTCGTTTGCTTCCTTGATACTTCCAATCGGCATTAGGAAGCTCATAGCCAATTAAATCAGCTATTTCAACATGAACGAATTCAATATCACCATTATCAAGAATTTGGTAACATACGACGATATGCCAGCCACTATGTCCGTTATGCCCCTCGCCTCCTTTAAGTGGTTTATTAGAGGCTTTGACTTCAAGACCAATTGACTTGGCTTCGTGCATAAGGTCAGGATATCGCTGATCGTGGTAAGACTTATAGGCACTACTAGCGTCGCTGAGCATTTTAGTAAAGACATTTGAGACAACACCGCTAAAATTATTAGCTTGGATGATTGAACTGAGAACAATTCCGGTGTTTACTCGAATTAGCTTGAAGAAATCCTGAGTTTCTCTCAGGGCAGTCAGAATTTCTTCGTTAGTTAAATCTTCAGGCAAAGGAACATCTCTCAGAAATGATTTGTTTAACATAGTAGTTATACCTTATTATCAGTTATTGTTTTGCAACTTGGGCATGAGTAACAGATAAGCATCAATATTTAAGGCTTCTGCAATCTTTTCGATGTTTTCGATGGATATATTTCTTCGCTCTCGCTCGATTGCGCTTATATAAGTTCGATGTAATCCGGCTAATTCAGCTAGGTATTCTTGAGAGTAGCCGCGATCCATACGATATGTACGAAGATTGGTTGCAAAGTAATGAATTAAATCCACATTATCACCTCAGTAAAAACATCGTTATTCATTATATACCGCGAATACTATAAGCCTACAGACAATACGTCACATGCGCTTGTGCTGATCAATAAACCACATACGGCAGGAAAGGACTGCTCAACGGACTAAGACTGCCAGCACAGGGACGGAGGGCAAAGTCCGACATGACATGTCGTACAGAACCTGGCACTGCCTTAAGGCCTAAAAACACCTCCCCAAAAAGCAAAAACAAGGCCTCCTTTCCCCTGTGCCCTGCATGGTTGTCCCATGCCGCACAAAGGAAAGGAGGCCTTCTGTTGTCTGTCCCGTTCCGGTTCAGGGCACGGGGCTTTATGTTATCCGTTAGAACTCGTACTTCACCATGCAGTTGCCGGAGATGCCGCGCTTCTTGCCAACATAGCCCTGGACGCCCAGGTTGATGGAAAGAGGCAGGGATTCAGAGGGAGTCATGGCAAGGCCAAGCTCGCCTATGCCTGTGTCGCCCTCAAAGCTCGGGGCAGCCACAGCATGTCCGAAGGTCCTGGAATCGCAGGATCCGGCAAACTCATGCTCATAGGCAACGCCTACATAGGGCTTGATGCGCTCACTGCCCTTGTATGTGTATCTGGCCCCAAAGCGGACACGGGAGGAATCCATGTCATCAAATTCAAACTTGTCGCCAGTGGTCAGGGTCTCGTCATCGCCCTGCACCCTTGTCCAGATGTACTTGCCAAAGATGTCGAGATCATGGTCTTCTGTGATGTTCCAGACATAGCCTATGCCGCCATGCAGGCTGTAGTAGGGGCTGTCCATGTCAAAGCCGGCTGATCGGCCGTACTTGTCACGCAGATCGCTGCTGTCGTATTCGTTGTGCAGCGATCCCATGTGGGCTGATCCTTCTGCATAAAAGTGGCCGGGACCAGTGGCAAGAAATTCCATCTTGGCCAGGATGCCGCCGCCCATGTACCAGGACTTGCCGTCGCCATTGACATCAGGGGCATTGTCAAAGGTATTGCTCGTTGTATAGGAGCCTGTGCCATACTCAAAGAAGGCTCCGGCGCTTAAGATTCCGGCTCCGGTATCAATACCTGTTCCCAAGCCGGCCATAAGGGAAAGACTGCTCAGGCTGACATGGGATCCGGTCTCATGAGTAGCAGAGGATCCCTGTATATGCATAAAGGGCGTTACTGCTGACGAAGCAGGAGAGAAGCTGCGGACAAAATCAATAGCTGTATTGGCAGACTCATTCACCAGGGCAAGGCCTGCGGCAGCACCCTCGGCAATGGCCTTGGTGCCGGGAGCCACCTTGGCCTCCTCACCGGTACGGGTAAGGTACAGGCTTTTGTCATCTGTCAGGAGCTCAAAATCATCCCAGTACAGGGTAGACCCCTTGGTGTAGGTAATCTCGCTGGTAATATCCTCGGCAGACAGGCTGGCAGCGCTGCTGAGAAGCGTAATTCTGCTGCCGACAAGGCTGTCAATGTCGCTCAGCTTATTGACATCCACGCTGATATTGGCACCGTCGATGTTCGTTTCATCTGAACCTGCCAAAGCCATAACCGTCTGTCCTGCTTCCATGTCAGGCAAAATAAAGACAAGGTTGTCAAAGTTCTTGATATTGGCAGCAGAAAGCCCCTGTACTTCATGGAATACAAGGGTATTGCCGCGGCTTGCAATCTCTGCGTCTTCACCGCCCTGGAAGGCACGGCCGCCCCAGATGACTGTGCTTGCAGAAAATGAAGGCAACACCCCGTTCAGCGCATGGATCTCAATTGTGTTGCCTCCTGACTCAGCCGTACTGCTGGCAGATTCAGTATAGGCAATGCCGCCACAGATGTTGCCATCGTATGTTCCGCCATACAGCCTGACGGTATTGTTGTTTGCCGTTGCATCACCGCCTGAGTTTTCAACAAGGCCGCCAATGATGGTGGCGCTGTATGTTCCGCCTGATATTGTAAGCTTGTTCGAGTCAGCCGCTGCATCGCCGCCTCCGCTCTTGGCATAGCCGCCATAGACTTCGCCGCCGACGTCCTCTCCGCCATCGATCGCTGTCTGGACTGAGGCATTACTTATGGTCAGCTCATTCTTGTTCGCAGTGGTATTGCTCTTGCCCTCGGCACTTCCGCCAGCAGCAGAGGAATACGCACAGCCGCCACGCATGCTGTTATACGTTCCGCCTTCTGCTTCAAAGATGTTGCCTGAGGCCTCGGCACTTCCGCCAGCAGCAGAGGAATACGCATAGCCGCCTATAAAGTAGTCCCCTTCAGAGTGGTCCCCTTCTGAAAAAACTGCGTTTACAACTTTTCCCCTGTTGCCTGAGGCTTTTGCAGTTTTGCCAGCCGCATAGCCGCCATACAGGACACCGGATATTTTAGTCTCTGTTTCCAGACTTTTTCCCTGTTGCGGATCGTAATTCAGATACAGACAGTTGCCAGTGGCTTCAGCAATATTGTCGCTTACAGCACCGCCTGCACCGGCGTCACGATAGGAGCCCCCGTTCACAATCAGCGTATTTTCTGTGGCATAGGCCTCCTTTTGGCTGACGGTTGTATCTGCGCCTTCAGCATCGTTTTCAGCATAAGCATACCCGCCAAAGGCAATAGTGGACGCTGTATCCTGTAATGAGAGCGTATTCTTCCAGGCATACGTTATTTTCTGGCTGTCAGCCTCTCCATAATTCTTAATAGAGGCCTCGCCCGCAAATACTGCATAGGCCTTTCCGCCCGTCATAGTCAGTGTATTTTCGTTTGATTCGGCATAGGCACCATACAGGGCACAGCCGCCTCTTACATCGTACATAATGCTGCTGGCTATGGTGACAGTGTTCTTATTGGCATGCACCCTGGCAGTACTGTCTTCGGAAGGAAGGTTATCAAAACCTTGTGCATAGCCGCCTGCAGCAAATGTCTTCTGCTCCTCACTGTCCATGCTGGTGAGAGTGGCTGTATTGCCGTTCGCAGTAACCTCGACAGTACCTCCTGCCCAGCCTGCATAGATTTCAAATTTGGGGAGGGAGACTCCCTCTTCAATTGTCACACTGTTGCCTAGGGCAGTAGCAGAGGAGGACCCGTGTGCAAAGCCTAGCTTGGCATAGCCGCCATATATCTCATTTGAATAAGAATCATCCGCTGTTAAGCTGGCTCCCTGCTTAATAGTAACAACGTTCTCACTGGCATCGGCTGTAGCCGTAATTATTGTTTTGCTCACGGCATAGCCGCCATAAATGGCCGGAAGAAAACTGCCGCCTCCCTCTACGCTGCTGCCATCCTCCATGATGATGGTATTGCCCCTTGCTTCAAGGGCTATGCCATTACAGAGCTCAGAGTTGGTAGTGGCGCTGCCGCCATAGATGTACTGTGTTGCCGTGACACCGCTGCCAAGTATGCCTGTATTATAGCTGGCTTCGGCCTTGCCCGCAGTTATTCCCAGCCTTTCAGCATGGCCGATATAGATTTTCTCATATGTTCCGGCATCAGGTGTTTCTGTACGGGGATTGTCTTTGCTTGTGCCTGAACTTGCAGCCGTCCCCGTTGCTTTTATATCCCGATGCGGGTCATAGTCACCCGCCACAGACAGCGTCGGGGCAACCAGGGGAAAAGACAAAAGCAATGAGGCAAGGCAGGCTGTTTTCCTAAACGACATATCGCTCTCCTTCCGGTTCACCCTTGTCTGACGGCAAGTCTGGCCATCTCGACAGATCTGTCATGCAAAGGCGTTTAACTCATTAGATCAAGCCACGAGTATTCTTATGTCCTCTCCGTCAAAAAGCAGCTGGCATGCAGGAGCAATACCAGCCATCCTGCAATGGGGCAGTTGCTGTTTTCAGGAAAGCCTGGGACGGCAGCCCTGAAGGCTTTTCCCAAAGGGCCAGAAAAGGGCATTTTCTGGCCATGACACAAACGGAAAAGGCATCCAGGCTGAATATCTGGAAAGACATTTTTACTCTACGCGAAAGACAAGAAAATACAAGCATTTTCACGGCATTAGGAAAGTTTCCTGGCTCTTCTGTTGTATTTGTGTGGGTAACTGATGACATTCACCTACTTCTCCCTCCCGAAGCAGAAAATATTCCTACATTAGGCCGCATTTTCTGCATTGGCGGCAGGTATTCAAAAGCATATTGCAGAAATGCACTCTGCCGGGGTAAAATTTACAATCACACCAGACTATCCCTATGACAGTACTGAAAAAATCTGATCTAACTGATTTGAGGAACAGCAAAATACAGTACGATAGCCACAGATATCAGTATGGTGGTGATATGGAAGGCTCAGTGCCTGCCCGCAAATCCCCCCGAAGAGCCAGTACCTTCTCAGGGAAGGAACAGGTTGTAAGGCAGATTTGAAAGCAGGCTGCCTGTTATGCCCCAAGGCCCTGCCCAGAGGTTATGCAGGGCACCCTTTTCTTCTCAAAGGGCGAGGCTGGTAATACTTCAGAAAATGCTTCAGGAAGCATTTCCAGGCACGCTACAGGCTGATACAAAGAAGCAGGCCATGCCTGTCACGCTCTCACTCTGCAAAGGGAAGAGGCAGGGAATGCAGGAAGACTACAGTGGGGCAGAATCCGTTTCCAGGACGCTTCCGCATCTTTCAGGAGTGGGCGCAGGGACAAACGACTGATGCTCCTGATTCTTTCCCACACTTTCCGGCAGGGCATCACTGAACCGTACAGGACGGTTTGCCGTCCGCTTTAGTCCGTGATAGATATGCCGGCACAGAGTTCACTGTCTGACAGCATGTACACCCGCCCTGCTGCCAGCAGTATCTTCAGGCGCCGGCCGGTGCCCTGCCAAGCACAAGCCCTTTGCGGCAGGAGAACAATACAATGGCCTTATTTACATGTCCGG
>CAVLCT010000060.1:0-1059 GCA_963661665.1 Bulleidia sp.
AGCCATTTCTATCCAGCATGATTTGGAGACCCGTGCACAGCAATTCGACAATGGCCGTCTGATTATCGCCCTGGTGCGCACCCCACTCACCGATGAGATACGCAAGCAGTGGCTTACCTCCCTTACAAAAGCGGAGATGGCTCGTGAAAGCGGTCATACTGCCGATGCAAACCGGTATGATGCTGAAACTGCTGCCATTGTTACGCGCTGGGTGTCTTCTGCTACCAGTGGTGGCAAAATGCTTGCATGGAGCGGTCATAAACAGTGGAATAATTTGTTCGGCGTTGCCCATCTCCGCAAGACGATTCAAACTGCCGTCCTGGATGTAATTTTCCCTTATGCGCCTGAAAGCATTGTAATTACAAATACTGCATACAAGAGTTGCAATGACAGCGCACCTCTTGCCGGCATACAGCGTGAGACTAAGAATTCCCAGCTTCATAGTGTCTTGTCTTGTATTAAGCAGTTGGGCATTATTGATGCAAAGAAGATTGAGGAAGTCGAAGGTATCAGCGGAAGCAAGGCGGCCAGCACCCTCAGTGCTTTGGCTAAATTTTTGCGTGAAAAGATGGAATCAGGAAGCAAGGTCGTTTTGAGTGAGATATGGGAAGAATTGCATCAGCCCCCCTTTGGCTTCTATAACACCATCGCCTGTGGCATCCTTCTTGGCTTTGTATTCAGCTTTTATAAAGACAGCCAATACAGCTGGACAGACAGCTCTCAAGGTACCCACACACTCGAAGAAAACAGTTTGAAAACTCTTGTGCTCAATACCTGCAAGGGGAGCACAACAACTGACTATTTGTCTGCAGGTTCTGTTACCTGGCAGAAATTCCGTGATTATATCAAGAAAATCTTCAAGCTGGATGATGGGCAGACTGCAAATGAGCCCGAAGGTGTGCGCTCAGTCCGCGAATGCATTATTAAGGCCGGAGCACCTTTCTGGTGCCTAAAGTACCTGTCAGAAGAAGAGCTTGGCGGCGGGGAAATGAAAAAAGTTGCCTGCAAGATCATTGAAAATATGCAGGTGTTTATTTCACAGGAAGGCAATAAAGACGA
>CAVLCT010000060.1:1069-2085 GCA_963661665.1 Bulleidia sp.
CAACATGCCCCAGCTCATCGAAGGGCGTGGCAAGCTTCGCGAGCGTCTGGAAAAGGCATTTCAGGATAAGTCTGTTATGTCAAAGGCTTTCAACACCTTCCTGTTTGAGTCTTCATCAGAGCTGAAAGAAATCACAGAAAAGCTGTCCGTACAGCCAGAAAGCCTTCGGGATATGGTTTTCTCTGTAATGCAGGACGCTGTATATACCTGGACAGAAGAGCAAGTCCAGGAAAAGCTTGAGGGCATTGTATCGGAATACAGATACTTGGATGTCCTTAATGCCACAATGCGCAATACATACAGTAGCAGTGAGGATGCGAAAAAAGATCTCGAAAACGCTTTTAATCATATGCGTGTTGCAATCTTAGCCATCGAGCCTCTGAACCTGCCTTGCTACGATGCTTTGCTCATACTGCGCCGTGTGTCGCAAGAGGGTATCTCCCAGATGACATGCGAAGAGCGGGAAAACGACATAGATATTTTGCGAACATACGGTACCCAGGCCTGGGAGTGCATCAAAAATGTCAAGCCTGTTCTTTCCAATATTTTGGAACAGATGCAGATTGAGTGTTCTTCTGAAGAATTCGATACAGTTTATGCAGGTCTCAAAGATGTTTCCTGCGATGCGAGTGTTAATCAGTTTGAAAAGGATTTGAAGGTGCAAACCGGCAACATCAGCCAGAAAAGGAACCGCTCCAATCTGCTGGAACGCTGGAAGACACTCAGCAGTACTGAGACCGTAAAGGCATGGAGTAATGCACTTGGCATACCTCTTCTCTGGGTTGTTCCCAAGAATACATCCAAGGCAATCCGTACACTGATTGCGGTGCAAAATAATGAGCGTGCGCTGGATCAGGATGTCATTGCTGCAATCAATGTGCTGGATACGATGGATCATACGTTACTGACGGACAAGATGGCTGCAGAGCAGGCATTTATGGATGCCATCGGTACCAGTTACTGGGATATATTCGAGGAGAAAAGAGCTGCGATTGTTGCTGAACTTAAGCAAAAAC
>CAVLCT010000060.1:2137-4703 GCA_963661665.1 Bulleidia sp.
AGCAAAAACTTGGCAATGATGTGAGTTCCTGGGATGTTTCTGATCTGACAAAAGTTCAGGCTACCTTGAAAAGATACCAGGCAGAAAAAGCCAGAAGTGAAAAACTGCAAAGCACCCAGAATCATGTCAAACACATGAGTGAAGATGTACTGAAGGACAAGGTGTCTGCATTTTTAAGTGCCCACCCAGAGTTCTGTGATGCTTTTAATGATTAAGGAGAAAGACTTGCTATGAAACTGCAAGAAAGCATAGACAAGCTCAAAGCAGAAAAAGTAAATAAAACCTGCTCCCGATTCCCATGCCGTGTTCTCTTGCTTCACAGCAGGGAGGATTACTGCAACGCTGTTTCAAGCCTTAAATCATTGTGCGACAGAACTGTGTCTCTGGATGAGCTGTTTACCGGCGCAGATGTTATGCCCCAGTACGACAAGCTGCTAGAAACAAGAGAGCCGGGGGAGTGGATCTTGCTTCCTGGCGTTAGTGAATACCTGCGGCTGTTCTATAAAAGCGAGCAGCGTAGTGAACGGTTTGCAAAACTGTGGCATACGATGGTTGACGCTTCCAGTACAGGCAGAATTCTCATTCCGTTGTGGAAGTGTGATTCTCTTTGGTATGATTCATCTCTTGGACTGACAAATGATGAACGTCAAAAGGATTTCGTGTACTCCGTTTCGGATTGTGATGCACCTTCTGAGCAAATGAATGTAACGGTGTTCTCTTCTGTCTTTGAAGAATACATCAGTCAGCTGAAAGGGAAATACACGGTGCTTTTCGGTTTGCGCGAATGGTACGAGCGTCTGCTTAATGAGACACAGCTTCCGGCTGATTATTGCCTTCTTACAAAACAGGCCAGGGCTGTATCCCCGGCTGTGGGAAATATAACGATACAGCCAGTCAAAACCCTATATGAGTTTGTCCGTGAAAATCTGCAGGACGGCGGTGAATTAAGGGAAGAAGAATGCTCTGAAGAAGTGCTCAAGGAGCTTTTTGAGGAATCTCTCAAGAATTCACCAGTTCGGGAGGCTATACTGCATCGGTTTAATCTTCTCAAATTTGACGGCATCGCTCTTATGGCAAAGTGGTCCAGTTTTTCCAATGGCGAGAAACAGTTGCTGAAGCTGTGGTATCAGCTGAATCCGGACAATAGTTATTTGTGTCATTGCTTTGAAAACAATGCTCTGAAAGATATTGAAGAGTATCTTCTGCTGGATATATTTGATGTGATGCAGTTTCATAGCGAGTGGGTCGAGGAATACAAACAGCTGCTTCAGGTACTACATCTCGAAAAGGATGATACCTATTTTGCAAAATTGGATTCCATCCCAACCTACGAGGAGAGACTGAACTTTCTCACCGGTTCTACAGACAAAGAACTTGCTTATATTATTCAGATGGTTGGCAAGTGGCTCAAACAGGATGCTACACAGGTATATACATCTGAAGCACTAAAATTGCGGTATCCTCTGTTGCACGCTTATTTGAGCCCAATGCCCAGCGAATTGGGGGAGGTCTACAACGAATATATTTCCGAGTACAAGGTTCATAAGCTTTCCAATACGCTTCCTGAATCGGACAAAATCTTCTTCAGGGGAATTAAACCGGACGCTTTGCCGTTCCGTTATGCAGTAATTAAGCCGTATATTACAAACAGCACAATAATGCTCTGGATTGACGGTCTTGGCTTTGAGTATCTGTCGTTGCTTCTGGACAAGCTTGCTCAGAGCAAAGATGGAAGAATTGTTTCCTGTAAATTGGCACAAGCTTCATTTCCTACTGAAACTGAGTTCAACGAACAATGGAAGCAGATGGAAACGCCATCTGAAAAGCTCAACAAACTGGATAAGCTTGCCCATAAAGGCGTAGTGGATGACCCGAGTTATTATACTTGCATCAAGGAGCAGCTTGCTTTCTTTGATACTGTATCGGATAAAGTGGACGAGCTTCTGAAAAAATTTGAGCGTGTAATTATTACGGGGGATCATGGATCCAGCCGACTGGCTGCCAGATTCTTTCATGCTCGAAAAGCCCTGCCGGCAATTAAAGATGCAACACCATGCAGCCACGGCAGGTACTGCCGCATTACATCTAAGCCGGATGTAGTTGATGAAGACGACTTGAAAGAGGTTACAGATAAGTCAGGGAAGCATTATCTTGTAGTCACATCCTATGATCATTTTCCTGTAGGTGGATTTGCCACAGGGAAAGATGAAGATAAAGTGATTTTTGGCGAATTGCATGGAGGTGCTACGCCTGAGGAAATGATCGTTCCTGTAGTAGTTTTCGACAGCAAAATAAGTTTGCCATTAACAGTGAAATGGTACGAGGATAATTGTGAGATAAAATTAAAAAGAAAAGTAGTAAATGCTGTACTTGAGTTCAGCAAGGAAATAAAAAAGCTTGAAGTAAAGGCCGGTACATTTGAAGCAGCAGTCAGTGACACTGGCGATGGGAAAACATGGAACATTTCCTTTGAGAAGATCTCTCTTGGCGAGTATAACCTTGGTATCGTGGCTGATGGAAAGCTTGTGAATATTGACAAGCCTCTTACCGTGATACCGGCGTTAGG
>CAVLCT010000060.1:4713-12379 GCA_963661665.1 Bulleidia sp.
GCGTTAGGCAGCGGAGGAGATTGGTAATGGTAAGAAAAAAAAACTGCTGCGAGTGCGGAAAAGTTTTAACGAAAGACGAGGTTGCACTTACAAGGAAACTTACTGATGCTGATACAGATGAGTTCTACTGCCTTGCTTGTTTTGCTGAATATCTTGGGTGTGAAATAGAAGATCTGAAAGTAAAAATCAGTGAATTCAAAGAACAAGGATGCTCTTTGTTTTTTTAAGGATGTTTGAGATGTTAGAAAACAAAATTAAGGAAGTCTTTGCAGATATGGTAGTTCTCAAAGACTTAAAAAGAAGCGAATATTTCTCAAAGCTCAGTATCCCATCTTATATGCGTGACTGGCTTGTTATGCGGTTTTCAGATGAAGAAGGAGCAATTAATTATGATGGTGTAAAACGCTACATCAACAAGTATATTCCTTCAAGAGAAGACTATGAACAATTTAAGTTCAGAATGGTAAATGGAGAAAATGTCCAGTTTTTGGCACGAGTGCGTGTAACTGTTGATATAAAGACAGGTAAAACACAATTCGAGCTGCCTGACTTTGGCGGAAATCGTGGAGGTGCTGGTGGCATTGTAAATAATGATGTTGCTGAAAAATGGCAGGATACATTGCTCAGGGAAAGCGAAAACTGGGGGATAATTACGTTATCATGGCAGGTAGAGGTGACCAGGTCGAAAACTAAGGGTTTTATTGCAATGGTTGAATATAAGCCATTTTGCCCTTATGAGATCGATTTGGATGACTTTAAGGAATACAGAGCCGAATTCAATATTCATGAATGGATTGATGTAGTCCTGACGGCTATTGACTATAATCCCAACGGTTATACCGATGAAAACGGTGAAGTGAGCGAAAAAAAGAAACTGTTCTTTCTGCGTCGCTTACTGCCATTCGTTGAAAAGCGCGTAAATCTGATTGAACTGGCTCCCAAGGGAACAGGTAAAAGCTATGTGTTCGAGAAACTTAGCAAACGGGGCTGGCTTATCAGCGGTGGCACCGTTTCCAGGGCTTCTCTGATCTACGATAATGCCAGGAAAACCGGCGGGCTGCTGACACGTTTTGATTATGTAGGCTTTGATGAAGTACAGTCCATAACCTTCGAGCAGCCAGGGCAAATTCAGCAAGCCTTAAAGCATTATATGGAATTCGGTGAAATCAAGGGCTTTGATTCTCAGACTCCTGCAGACGCCGGGGTTATTGTTCTTGGCAATATCAATGCAGAACGATTCAATATCAATTGCAATATGGTAGAGCATATCAGCAGTGTTTTCGGTGAGTCTGCTACTCTCGACAGATTTCACGGATTTATACCAGGCTGGGAAATTCCCAGAATGAATTCATCCATGATTGCAAACGGCTGGGCAATTAATACAGAGTATTTTGCGGAGGTAATGCACGCACTCAGAGATGACCTGTCTCAAAGTGCTATTGTTGATGAATGTCTTGTTATTCCTAAGGCGTCTGATCAACGAGATTTGACTGCGATTAAGCGTCTTTGCACTGCTTTCGTAAAGCTTCTGTATCCTCATGCAAAATCTAAGGATGATATAGATCCGCAAGAGTTCATTGACTATTGTCTTGAACCGGCAAAAGAGATGCGCGCAGTTATCAAAAAACAGCTTTGCATCATAGATCCTAAGGAATTTAATGTTCCAGGGAAAAACAAAATACCTGATATTCAGTATAACTATTGAGGCATTATCTTGAAGCACTATATCTATGCCGACAATGCAGCAACAACAAAACTAGATATTGATGCCTTTGAGGCGATGAAACCGTTTTTGCTTGAAGACTATGGCAATGCTTCACAGCCATATTCCTTCGCACGCAAACCTAAAAAGGCGCTGGCATCAGCCAGGGCCACTATTGCCTCCTGTATTGGTGCTGCCCCTGAGGAAATCTTCTTTACCTCAGGCGGCACGGAGAGCGACAACTGGGCTATTAAAGGTGTTGTAGAACCTCATACAAAGCATCTGACCATTACGTCCCAGATAGAGCATCATGCTGTTCTCAATACCTGCCGTGCCCTTGAACGCTTCGGCTATCCTGTCACCTATCTGCCTGTTGATTCCCGCGGCACTGTCCGGCCGGAAGACCTTTCAGGAGCTGTCACGGAAGCTACCAGGCTGGTGTCGGTGATGCTGGTCAACAATGAAATCGGCACTATTGAACCGGTCCGGGAACTTGCCGCCATCGCCCATGAACACGGAGCACTGTTTCATACAGATGCAGTCCAGGCAGTCGGGCATATCCCTGTAGATGTCAATGAACTGGGGGGAGATATGCTTTCTGCCTCAGCCCACAAATTCAACGGACCTAAGGGAATTGGCTTCCTCTATATCAGAAAGGGAACCCTGCTCCATCCTTTTGCTGACGGCGGCGCACAGGAATTTGGTATGCGGGCTGGGACCGAAAACATTGCCTCTATCGTCGGGATGGCTGCTGCATTGAGAAAGAACTGTGACGAGATGCTCACAACCGGCAGCCGTCTTATCAAAATGGAGGAACAGTTCCTTGAGACGCTGCGTAATGCCGGCGTTGATTTTATCCGTAATGGTGCGGAACACCATGTCCCCGGGAACATCAGCATCTCTATCCGCGGCATTAGCGGCGAAATGCTGCTGCACAGACTGGACTTAAAAGGGATTTCTGTCTCTACAGGCTCAGCCTGCGATTCTGTACATACGCAGGTCTCTCATGTCATCAAGGCCATCTCAGTACCTGATGACTATGCAGAAGGAACCATACGTATATCCCTGGGGAAGGACAACACAGATGAAGAGGTCAGGTCTATTGCGGAGGCCATTGCCAAAATCCTTTACAAGTAAGGCTACATCCTGATATAGGAGTCTTATGGAAAATAAGGTCGATGACATATTAGCCAAACTCCCAGACAAGGAGATAATGGCTCAATGGCCTCTGGCTGCAGTCAAAGCCATAGAGTCTCTCAAGGCTTGTGTCTTACGGGAGCAGTTAGAAAGCAAAAGGCAGATCGTGGGTCTGCGTGAAGAGTACGAAATGCAGCTCCATGAGCTCAGAGCGGAAATTTATAATCTCCGAAGTGAACAACGTGAAGCAAAACAGCGTAACTCACTCATAGCCAGGGGCAGACAGAACGATTTCTTACCTGACGTTGAATCCGGTTCCATTGAAAATCTGGGGAAGGATGCCCCTGCGTCCGAAAGTGCAGCTGGCAGCGGTAATACTGCCGCAGACAGACTGATAGAAGAAGCAGGCTTTGCGGCAAGCCCTGACGAAGCAATGGAAGTTGCCTTAAGTGATGCTGAAACTGAAGCTGATTCTCCCGAAGGGGGAAAAATCCCAAAGGAAATGCTTAGGCTCTTTGAAAATCCAGAGGTAGAAATCATTCCTTTTGCCAAAACAGCTCAAGAGCAAGAAGACAGGGAGAGTCAGGAAGACCATGATGAGGCCAAAGGCTCAGAGCAGCACAACAGCATAGCCGACCAGGAAAAAATCAAGGCCCTCATAGACAAGGGCAAGAAGGACGGCTTCCTCACCTATGACGAAGTTGCCGGCGCCGTGCCCGAAATGCACATGCGCTTCGATGAAATCATCGGCTACTTCGAGCAGATGGAGATCCAGATCGTTGATTCCGAAATGGAAGGCAAGAAGCTTGCTTCACATGCCGGAAACGAGGAAGAAACTGACAAGCTCACCTTCACAGAGGAAGAGGATACGACAGAGTATTCCTCCCGCAGCACCGATCCCGTGCGCATGTACCTGCGCGAAATGGGAGCCGTTCCCCTCCTGGACAGGGAAGGCGAAGTTGTCATAGCCAAAAAAATCGAGCAGGGCGAAATGGATGTCCTCTATGCCCTGGCCGAGGTTCCCATTGCTATTGAAGAGTTTATCAGGGTAGGCGACGAGCTCAGCAACGGTCGCATCAAGCTGAAGGACGTGGTCAAGATCAATGAGGAAGATGACCCGACAGACGAGGAGACGACACAGCGCGAACGAGTCATAGGACTCCTGAACGCAGTCAAGGAAACGTTCAAGAAAAAGAAGAAGCTGTACAAGAGGCTGGACGACTGTGTCAGCAGCAGTGGCAAGAAGGCCCTGGCCGTACAACAGGAATTTCTGGCCTTTAAGGAAGAGATTGTTTCCCTCCTTGCTGACATCAAGCTGGAAAAGACCCTCATTGACCACGTCATTGAGACTGTCAACGACTACGTGCGCCAGATGCACAACTGCCAGAGGGATCTGACAGCCTATATCCTGACGACAGATCTGAAGCAGGAAGTCATCTTTGACCTCTTCGACAAGCTGGATCAGCACGCTATTCCGCCCATGGAAGTAGCCAAGACGCTGCACAAGACCGTGGACGAGGTGTTTTCCTTCAAGGAAACAATCCAGAGCAAGCAGGATACGCTCAGGCATTTGCAGGAACAGTGCTGTCAGAATGTCAACGACCTTGAGGAAGTGCTGTGGCGCATCAATCATGGCAATACCATGGCCATGAAAGCCAAGCAGGAACTTATCCGTTCCAACCTGCGCCTTGTGGTCTCCATTGCCAAGAAATACACCAACAGGGGCCTGCAGTTCCTGGATCTCATCCAGGAAGGCAACATAGGCCTCATGAAGGCTGTCGATAAGTTCGAGTATCAGCGCGGATACAAGTTCTCCACCTATGCCACCTGGTGGATACGCCAGGCCATCACCCGTGCCATTGCCGACCAGGCCCGCACCATCCGTATCCCCGTGCATATAGTCGAGACCATCAACAAGCTCATCCGCACCTCCCGCTACCTGGTGCAGGAGCTTGGCAGGGATCCCACGCCTGAGGAAATTGCCGAAAAGATGGACTATCCTGTGGACAAGGTGAAAAAGGTCCTCAAGATAGCCAAGGAACCCATTTCCCTGGAAACACCCATTGGCGATGAGGAAGACTCAAGCCTGGGCGATTTCATTGAAGACAAGAAGGCACTGGCTCCCTCAGAGGAAGTGATCAATACCAAGCTCTCAGAGCAGCTGAACCTCGTGCTCTCGGATCTGACGCCCAGGGAGGAACAGGTCCTGCGCAAGCGCTTCGGCATTGCTGAAAAGAGCGATCACACCCTGGAAGAGGTGGGCAAGCTCTTCAATGTGACGCGCGAACGTATCCGCCAGATTGAGGCAAAGGCCCTGCGCAAGCTGCGCCACCCCAACCGTGCCTCGTCCCTGAAATCCTATTACGATAATTAGGAGTCCTGCTGTGCGTCTCCCGTCCTTGCGGGCTTTGCGGGCATGTCTTCTCCCCTGTCTTTTGCTGAGTGTGCTCTTTGTTCCGGCAAAGAGCACACTTTGTGCGTCTTCTTCTGAGGACGTGCCAGAAACAGCCTCTCCTGCTGCCGGTGAAGAAGACAGTGTCCTTCATAACACGACATTGCCATTGCTGGACAGGCAGCCGGAAGGCAGGGTTGTCATGGTGCTTGACGGCGACACCCTGCGCCTGGCAGACAGGCGCACCATACGCCTGGCCTGCATTGACGCACCGGACAGATCCTTTTCAAGCCCCATGTACCATGCCAACCAGGGGCTCAGGGAAGACAATTTCCAGCCGGCCAGGGGCTCTGTCCATATCGAGAAGAAAGCCTTCCGGGGCATGGAATACAAGTATGCCTATGATGCCTACAAGGAACTCAAAAAAAAGGCACTGAAGCAGCCTGTGCGCCTGGCAGCACCCAAAAGAGAAAAGGATCCGCAGGGACGCCTTATAGCTGATGTCATTCTCAGGGACGGAACGTCACTGAGCTCATACCTGGTCGCAAACGGCCTGGCCTACGTTGTCATAAACCCGTCCTATCCCAGGGAATATACAGACGCCCTTGTGGCGCTGCAAAACAAGGCCATTGCCGAAAAACGCGGCTTCTGGGACATGCTTTTCAGCCTTGAGGCTGCCAGGCAGCCATACACAGGCAACAAGGCAACCTTCCTCTTCTACTCTGGCAGCGACATACGCAGCCAGCAGATCAAGCCCCGCCTGAGAGTCTATTTCGGCACGCTCATGGATGCCTTTATGGCCGGCTTTGCGCCTGCAAGCGCCCGCGACTTCTGGCCTCCGGCTAAGTAGCCTGCCGGTGAAAAGGCGGAGAAGAACACCCTTTCCTGTGCCCTACATCTGATTGGCTGTTCCTATGGCAAGCCAGGCCCTCATGCAGTCAGACATCCATTTATCCCTGTGGTGGGCAACCTGCCTGTATACGTGCACCTCGGGGAACTGGTAGTCAAAGACGCTGATTTCGCCGGCCTCCCAGGCATCTGCAATAACGTAGTGCGGAAGCCAGGATATGCCCTCGCCTGCCCGTATCATGCGCAGTATGATATCGGGATTGCCCACCTGGAACGTTGAGTGGTACTGCAGGCCGCGCTCAGCCAGGCAGTGGCGCAAGAGCATGGCATTGCACTGGTCCTGTTCCACTGTCAGAAAGGGAAGAGAAAGAATCTCTTCCAGACAGGGATCGGTCTTTTGGGTGAGAGGATGATTGTGCGGAGCCGCAAAGTACATGCGCTCCTCCTGCACGTCCACGACGACAAGATTTTCGTCCGTGAGCTTTGTCTGAAAGAAATACGCCAGATCTATTTCGTTGCGATACAGCATGCCGGCCAGTTTCTGGCCGTTGGCTTCCTCCACGACAACCCTGACAGCAGGATGCCTTTTCCTAAACTCAAGGATATGCGGCAGAAGGATATGGTTTTGCAGTGACTGTATAAGCCCTATCCTGAGCGTTCCCTCAAGCATCTTTTGCGACTTGCCAATCTTTTGTGCACTTTCTTCCAGGCGCAGCATGTCATAGGCCATTGCCAGAAGCTTGTGCCCTGCGTCCGTGACATAAATCTGCCTGCCCACGCGGTCAAAAAGGCGCACGCCCAGCTCTTCTTCAAGCTGCTTTATCTGGGCCGTCACTGTTGACTGTGCGTAATTGAGCGTCACGGCAGCCCTGGTAAAGCTCTTTTCCTCTGCAATGCGCACAAAGGTGTGCAGCGTGCGTAGTTCCATACCGTCCTCCGTATACAAGGCACTTGCAGACCAGATGACTGCCAGAAAAACTGCCGTGCCGGTACTGCTGCAGCAGGAAAACCGGCCTTGGGGCAATTAATCGAAATTTGTGAACCTATAGATTAAAACATTCAATTTTACAAATAAGGCGATTTTATCCACTATACTGAGCCATGTGTCCTCTTATCCGTTTTCTGACCGGAGAAAGTACTTATGCTCACCCATTACGGTTTTCTGATTCTTCTGCAAAGCGTCCTCTACGGCTTAATGGATGCCCTGCTTAAACTGGTTTACAGGGATATGCCGGTCTCCTTTTTTCTTTCAGTCCGATTTGTCCTGGCTGTCCTGATTTTCCTGCTTCTGTGGCACAGGAGCATCTGGGATGATCTGAAAAAAATTTCCGTGCGCCATTACCTTCTGCCCTGTGCCTGCATGGCTGCCTCTACCGTGGCCTGCAACATGGCAGTACAGCTGACAGATGTATCGACCGTTGTCTTTCTCAAGTCCCTGAGCTGCGCCCTGACGCCTGTGCTGCTGATCATCCTCTTTCATGAGCCAGGCACAAAGCAGGACCTTTTCGTCTGTCTCTTCCTGACGGCAGGGCTCTCCATGCTCTGCACCAAAAACGGCCTGCCTGTCCTCGGCAAGGGTGAAATAC
>CAVLCT010000061.1:0-12305 GCA_963661665.1 Bulleidia sp.
GTCAGGACGGTATCAATGTACATCTGCGTCTTTTCGCCAGGACGGATGCCGGGGATAAAGCCGCCGTTCTTCTTCAGGTTCTCGCTCATATCCTTGGGATCAAAGATAATGGCGGTGTAGAAGTAGCAGAAGAAGAAGATGAGGGCCACATAGAGCACATTGTAAACAAGGCTCATGGGGGCAAACATGTCCGTCACCCTCTTCACCATCTCGTTCTGGGTGAACTGCCCGATGGTAGCCGGGAAGATCAGCAGGGAGGAGGCAAAGATGGGCGGAATGACGCCGGCAGTATTGAGACGCAACGGCAGATGGGTATTCTGCCCGCCAAAGACGCGGCGGCCCACCTGGCGCTTGGCATAGGAAATGGGAATACGCCTCTGGGCCCGTTCCACAAAGACGATGAACACCACGACCACAGCCATAAGCAGGACTACGCATATGGCCAGGAAGACGCTGATGTCACCGGTCCTTATCAGCTCAGCGGACTGGATGATGCCGCGGGGAATGCCCACGACAATGCCGCAGAAAATGATAAGGGAGATGCCGTTGCCCACGCCCTTGTCGGTAATCTGCTCGCCAAGCCACATGATAAGCACGGAGCCCGCGCAGAAGGTGAGCATGGTGGTGATCAGGAACTGGGTTCCGGGATGCATGACAACAGGCAGTCCCGAGGGGCTGTTCATCTGCTGCAGGCCAAACCCGATGCCAAAGCCCTGGACAAGGGTGATGACGACCGTGAGGTAACGGGTGTACTGGGTAATCTTGCGGCGCCCTGCCTGCCCCTCTTCCTTGTACATGCGTTTGACTTCAGGCAGGACAACCTGCAGAAGCTGCATGATAATCGAAGCGGAGATGTAGGGCATCACACCCAGAGCAAAGATGGAGACGTTGGAAAGACCGCCACCAGAAAAAATATCGAACAGGGCGAAGATGGTTCCGCTCATCTGCTGGAAAAAGGAAGAAATCGCCTGGGCATCCACGCCCGGAATCGGGACATGCACGCCTACGCGGTAGCAACAGAGAAGGAAAAACGTCCAGCCCAGTCTTTTGACCAGGCTTACATTCCCTGGATTGAGATTCTGAGGTTGTGCCATGAGAAAAAACCTTCTTCGTGGTCAATCGAAACAGACTGCAACGTACCTAATGAAACGCCTTTGCCCAGAGTATTCCCCGGACAAAGGCGCAAATCAGAGAAACAAAGCTTAATGCTCCGGCTTGCGGAGCGCGCCTTCAGGTACGTTTACTCGATTTCTCCCAGTTCGAGAGAGAGGGCCTTTCCGCCGGCTTTGGCGATCTTCTCTGCCGCTGCGGCAGAGAAGCACATGGCTTCAATGGTAACGGCCTTGGTGACCTCGCCGTCAGCAAGGACCTTGCAGGGCAGGGTCGGCTTGCAAAGGCCGTTGGAGTAGATCATCTCCAGGGTGATGGTGTCGGCATCGGGGAAGCGGGCAATGAGATCGCCCACGTGCACCACGCCGTATGTCACCTTGAAGGGATAGTTCTTGAAGCCGTGCTTGGGCAGACGGCGCTGTAAGGGCATCTGGCCGCCTTCAAAGCCGGGACGGACACCGCCGCCGGCACGGGCATTCTGACCCTTGTGGCCTTTGCCAGATGTGCAACCCAGCCCGGAGCCGGCACCACGTCCTACACGACGGCGTGTCTTACGCTCTTCCGGGAAGGGATAAAGGTTATGCAACTGCATTGAAGACTCCTAAAAAATGACCGTCAGCCTACTTGCTGACAATGGTCACAAGGTGCGGAATTTTGTTGATAATGCCACGAACCGCAGGTGTATCGGAAATGGTCCTGGCAACCTCACGGCGCTTGAGGCCCAAGGCATCAAGGCACTTCCTCTGCGCAGGCGTCTTGCCGGCGCGGGAGCGGACGAGCATGATGGTGATTGTTTCTGCCATAACTACTTCCTCGGAGCTTCGAGCTGCTTGCCACGGAGTTCGGAAACTTCCTCGGCGCTGCGCAGGGACTTAAGGCCCTCAAGCGTTGCACGAAGAACGTTGTGAGGGTTGTTGGTGCCGATGGCCTTGGAAAGGACGTCACGGACGCCTACTGCTTCCATAATGGCACGCACGGCGCCGCCGGCGATGATGCCGGTACCTTCGGAGGCGGGCTTGAGCAGGACGCGGCCTGCACCGAAGCGGCCCAGAACCTCATAAGGCAGGGTGCCGTCCACCAGGGGGATGTGCACGCGGTTCTTGCGGGCACACTCGGTGGCCTTGCGCAGGGCTTCAGGCACTTCCTGTGCCTTGCCGAGGCCAAAGCCCACATTGCCCTTGCCGTCACCGACAACCACGAGGGCGGAGAAGCTGAAGCGGCGGCCGCCCTTGACGACCTTGGCCACACGGTTCAGCGCAACGACCTTTTCAATTTCTCCCAGTTCATTCACGGGAGCTTCTACTTTCTCTCGCATATTAGAACTCCAGTCCGCCTTCGCGGGCACCGTCGGCTACGGCCTTGATGCGTCCGTGATACAGGTATCCGTTGCGGTCAAAGACGACACGGGTGACGTCCTTTTCCTTTGCCAGACGTGCAATTTCACGTCCTACCTGGGCAGCACCTTCCTTGTTGCCATGCACGCCGTCCTGAGTACGGGACATGGAAAGGGTAGAGATGCTGGCAATGGTAGCACCTGTTTCATCATTCACGACCTGGGCATAAATATGCTCATTGCTGCGGAACACAACCAGACGGGGACGGTCCGCAGTTCCATTGACCTTGCGGCGAATACGAACCTTGCGGCTGAGGCGCGACTCATTTTTGCTGATAGCCATAATACCAACCCCTACTTCTTGCCGCCGGACTTACCAACCTTGCGGCGGATAATCTCGGTTGTGTACTTGATACCCTTGCCCTTGTAGGGTTCGGGCTTGCGGATGCGGCGGATCTGGGCGGCAAATTCGCCTACCAGGACCTTGTCGGCACCGCTCAGTTTCAGAATATTGCCATCGACGGAAGCAGTGATGCCGTCGGGCACATCGACCAGCACGGGGTGGGAGAAACCGACCTGAAGCTCAATGACGGGGCCCTTGACTGCAACGCGGTAGCCCACGCCGACAACTTCGAGGTCCTTTGAGAAGCCTTCGGTCACACCCAGGATGCAGTTGTGCAGCAGGGTGCGGCGCAGGCCGTGCTGGGCATTGGACTGACGGGTCTGATCCTTGCGGGTCAGAACGATGTGGCCGTCTTTCTGTTCATAGTTGATCAGGGAGCACACAGGTGTCTTCACTGTGCCCTTGGGTCCCTTCACTTCAATGGTGTCTGCTCCGATTGTGACAGTAACGTTGGCAGGCACGGCAACGGGCTGATTACCAATACGAGACATAATTGCACCGCCTACCAGATTTCACAGAGAAGTTCGCCACCAACTTTCTGGGCATGGGCGGACATACCGTCCATGACGCCGCGGGAGGTGGTGAGAATGCAGATACCCAGGCCGTTCTGGACGCGCGGAATCTCGGTGGCGCCGACATAGATGCGGCGGCCGGGAGTGGAGATGCGGCGCAGTCCGGTGATGGCGGGCTTGCCATTCTTGTACTTGAGGGTGATCTTGATGCCGCCATCTTCGATGGCTACATCCTCGACGTAGCCTTCCTGCTTGAGGATGTTGGCCAAGGACGCTTTCATCTTCGAGCGCGGCACATTTACTTCCTTGTGCAGGGCCAAATGTGCGTTGCGGATACGCGCCAGCATGTCCGCAATAGGATCTGTGACCATGAAATACTCCTAAAACCAGAAGTGTGATATTGTATCAGAGGCACAAACGTGCCTTGTTCCGTAAACAGAACAGAGGTTTCTATCACAAAAAAAAATAAGCCGCAAGCCCTGATGCAGTATGCATCCGGACCTGCGGCTCAGATTTTATTGTTTATCCTGCCGGATTACCAGCTGGACTTGCGAACGCCGGGAAGCTCTCCGCGCAGTGCCATGTTTCTGAAGCAGATACGGCACAGGCCAAATTCACGCAGGAAGGCACGGGGACGGCCGCAGATAGGGCAGCGGTTGTACGCACGTGTGCTGAACTTGGGCTTGCGGGCAGCTTTAATCTTAAGAGCGAGACGAGCCATTGTAACCTCTTACTTGCGGAACGGCATGCCGAGCTGGTCAAGAAGCATCTTGCCCTCACGGTCGGTGGTTGCCGTAGTCACTATGGTGATATTCATGCCCTTGGGATTTTCAACACGGTCAGCTTCCATTTCGGGGAAGATGGTGTGCTCCTTGATACCCACGGTAAAGTTGCCACGGCCGTCAAAGCCGCGATCCACGATACCGCGGAAGTCACGAACGCGGGGCAGTGCGAAATTCATGAACTTGTCAAGGAAGTCCCACATGAGGTCCTTTCTCAGTGTCACGCGGACACCGATGGGCATGCCTTCACGCAGCTTGAAGTTAGCAATGGACTTGCGCGCACGGGTCACAACAGCCTTCTGGCCGGCGATGGCAGTCAGTTCGGCCACAGCCTCTTCCATGATCTTGCTGTTGGAGGTGGCAGCGCCAAGGCCAATGTTGAGGGAAATCTTGGTTATGCCGGGCATCTGCATGGGAGACTTGTAATTGAACTCCTTCTGCATGGCCGGGACAACCTTTTCCTTATATATTTTTTCGAGGCGGGTCATAGCTACCACTTACTCCATGACTTCGTTGCACTTCTTGCAGAAGCGCACTTTTTTCTGCTTGCCGTCCGCCGACTCCACATACCTGTAGCCAACTTTTGTCGCTTCTGCGCAGGCAGAGCAGACAATCATCACATTGGAGATGTGAACGGGCATGGCCTTCTCGACAATGCCGCCGGGCTGACGGGTATAGGGATTGGCGCGGGTATGCCTCTTGGCCACGTTAGCCTTTTCCACCAGCACCTGGTCGTGCTTGCGGATAACCTTGAGGACCTTGCCGATCTTGCCGGCGTCCTTTCCGGTTATGATCATGACCTTGTCGCCCTTGTGTATACGAACATTCGTCATTGTATGACTCCTTACAGCACTTCAGGGGCGAGAGAGACAATCTTCATAAAGTTGGCAGCACGCAACTCTCTGGCGACAGGTCCGAAAATACGGGTACCCACGGGCTCGCCGTTAGTGCCAAGCAAAACGGCCGCATTGCCGTCAAATTTGATGTAGCTGCCGTCGGGGCGACGTACTTCCTTGGCGGTGCGCACGATAACGGCACGCATAACGTCACCCTTCTTGACCTTACTGTGGGGGATGGCTTCCTTGACGGAAACCATGATGATGTCGCCAACGGTGGCATAGCGGCGGTGGGAACCGCCGATGACCTTGATGCAGGCGACCTTTTTGGCACCCGAGTTATCGGCTACCTGAAGAGTGGATTCTACCTGAATCATGGCTTCACCTACACAGCCTTTTCAATGATGGAAACCAGGTGCCAGCGCTTGTTGTGCGAAAGCCTTCTGAATTCCACGATTTTCACTTTATCGCCAATGCCGCACTCATTCATGGGATCGTGAGCCGTAAACTTCTTGCGGCGGCGGATGTATTTCTTGAGCAGCGGATGTTTGACCAGGGTCTCGACGCGGACGACAATGGTCTTGTCATTCTTGTCGCTGACAACGATGCCGGTCAGGGTTCTGCCCTTTACATGATCAAGAGCCTGCATGGATATCCTCTCTTGCCTTTTCCTTGAGGATGGTGCTGATGCGAGCGACCTGCCTGCGCATATCCTTGAGCTCGCTCACCTTGGTGAGCTGGGCATTGGTATGCTGGAAGCGGGCGTGCAGGAGCTCATTGCGCTGTTCGGCCAGCTTCTCGTTGAGCTGCTCGACGGTAAGAGCGCGCAATTCCTCGGCATTCTCACGGGTAACGGCTTTTTTGTCAGCCATCTTAGAAACCCTCCCTCGTCACGATAACGGTCCTGACGGGCAGCTTGTAGGAAGCCAGAGTCAGAGCCTGGCGGGCGAGATCCAGGGGAACGCCCTTCACTTCGTACAGAATGCGGCCGGGCTTCACAGGAGCGCACCAGCCAACCGGTGCACCCTTACCGGAGCCCTGACGGGTTTCCAGAGGCTTTGCGGTAACCGGACGGTCAGGGAAGATACGAATCCAGACTTTGCCGCCACGGCGGATGTGACGCATCATGGCAATACGGGCAGCTTCAATCTGCTGGCTGGAAAGCTGGCCGTGCTCCGTAGCCTTAAGGCCGATTTCACCAAAGGAAAGGGTGGAGCCACGGTATGCCAGGCCGCGCAGGCGGCCTTTCTGCCATTTGCGGTATTTAACCTTCTTAGGCGCTAACATGCTGTTCCCCCTCTTTGTCGAGGATTTCACCCTTGTAGATCCACACCTTGATACCAATGATACCATAGGTGGTCCTGGCCTCGGCGAAGCCGTAGTCTATGTCCGCACGCAGGGTCTGCAGCGGCACGCGGCCATCGCGGTACCATTCGTTACGGGCGATTTCGGCACCGGCCAGGCGGCCTGCGCAGGAAACCTTGATGCCTTCGCCGCCGAACTTGCGGCAGCGGCTCACGGTCTGCTTCATGGCGCGGCGGAAGGCCACACGGCGTTCCAGCTGCTGGGCGATGCTCTCGGCAACAAGCTGGGCTTCCACTTCGGGACGGCGGATTTCGCTGACCTCGATGGAGAACTCGCGACCAAAGGTCTTGTGGAGGTCGTTGCGCAGCTTCTCGATTTCCACGCCCTTGCGGCCGATGACCACGCCGGGACGGGAGGTGGAGAGAATCAGGCGGACCTTGCCACCAGCTCTTTCAATTTCTACACGGGCAATTCCGGCATCAGCTGTGTAATGCTTCTTCACATAGCTGCGGATTTTGCTGTCTTCAAGAACGAAGGCAGGATATTCCTTGGCGGAGAACCAGCGGCTGAGCCAGTTCTTGTTGTATCCCACCCGGATGCCATACGGATGTACTTTCTGACCCATTATTCCTGCTCCTCGGCGAGAATGACGGTGATGTGGCTGGTACGCTTGCGCACACGTGTGGCGCGGCCCTGGGCGCGCGGCATGAACCGCTTCCAGGTAGGACCTTCGTTCACCAGCACTTCCTTGACAAACATGGCATCCACATTGAGCGATGTGTCAGAGGCATTAGCCAATGCGCTCTTCACAACACCGTACAGAATGCCAGCAGGCTTGTTGGGAGTAAAACGCAGAAGATTCATTGCGTCCTCAACACCAAGCCCTACTACATTGCGGGCCACCAGGCGTGTTTTGCGGGGAGAGACACGCTGGAACTTGGCAATAGCTTTCGCTTCCATTGATTACTCTCCTGCCTAGCGGGACCCGGCCTTCTTCTCGGCAGCGTGGCCGTGGAAGGTGCGGGTCGGGGAAAATTCACCAAGTTTATGGCCGACCATGTTCTCTGTAACGAACACGGGCACGAACTTCTTGCCGTTGTGCACGGCAAAGGTCATGCCGACCATTTCGGGCAGAATCATGGAGCGGCGAGACCAGGTTTTCACCACGCGGCGATCATTGTTCGCCTGAGCGGCCTCGACCTTTGCCATGAGGCTGTCGTCCACAAAGGGACCTTTTTTAAGAGATCTGGGCATGTCGCTCTACTCCTACTTCTTGCCGCGAGCCTTAACGATAAGACGGCTGGAGGGCTTGTTGCGGTCACGGGTCTTGAAGCCCTTGGCAGGCATGCCCCAGGGGGACACGGGATGGCGTCCGCCGGAGCTTCTGCCTTCACCACCACCCAGAGGATGGTCGATGGGGTTCATTGCAACGCCGCGAACCTGAGGACGGCGGTTCAGCCAGCGGTTGCGGCCGGCTTTGCCGAGAGACACGTTCTCATGGGATATATTGCCCACCTGGCCGACTGTTGCCGTGCAGGAAGCAAGCACCTTGCGCACTTCGCCGGAAGGCAGGCGCAGCAGGGCGTACTTGTTTTCCTTGGCCACGAGCTGGGCATAGGTTCCGGCTGCGCGGCACATCTGGCCGCCCTTGCCGGGGTAGATTTCGATGTTGTGCACGACTGTGCCGACAGGAATGCGTCCCATGGGCATGGCGTTGCCAGGCTTGATATCAGCCTTGTCGCCGGCCAGGACCTTGTCGCCCTGCTTCAGGCCTACGGGGCAGAGAATGTAGCGCTTCTCGCCGTCGGCATAGGTCAGAAGGGCAATGCGGGCTGTACGGTTGGGATCGTACTCAATGTGGGAAACAGTGGCCACGATGTCACGCTTCTCACGCTTGAAGTCAATGATGCGGTACAGTCTTTTGACACCGCCGCCACGGCGGCGGCTGGTAACGCGCCCCAGGTTGTTACGACCGGCCTTCTTGGTAAGACCCACTGTAAGGGACTTTTCAGGCTTCGAGCGTGTAATTTCCTTGAAGTCGGAAACGGTCTGGAAGCGACGACCTGCGGAGGTCGGTTTCAGCTTGCGAACTGCCATAACTTACGCTCCCTCGAAGTATTCTATCTTGTTGTCCTTGGCCAGCGTCACGTAGGCTTTCTTGAATCCGCTCACATGACGGAGCTGACGGCCCTGGCGCAGATAGTCACGGGGCTTCATGCGCACAACGTTGACCTTGACAACGGTGACGTTGAAGATGGACTCAACGGCACGCTTGATTTCAATCTTGTTGGCGTCGGGATGAACCAGGAAGCTCAGACGTTCCTGAACCGTCTCGCGCAGTTCACTGGCTTTTTCCGTCACCAGGGGTTTGATGAGAACTTGAGTCAGTTCCATGTTACTCTCCCTTGTTCTCAAAACGTGCATGCACGTCGCTGACAGCGTCCTGAAGCAGGACAAGCTGCTTGTTGTTCAGGATTTCGTACACGCTCAGATTGGAAGGGGTGGTGATGGTAATGCCGGGCAGGTTCCTGGCACTGCGGTCCAGGGACTCGGAAACGCTCTGGCAGACAAGGAGGGCCTTGTCGAGACCGAGGTCCTTGGCAATCTTGGCAAAGGACTTGGTCTTGCCGTCGGGAACGCTGATTGTGTTGACAACCATCAGGTTCTCGTTGGCCAGGCGGGAGGACAGGGCCATGCGCATGGCAAGGGCACGCACCTTGGCGTTGACCTTGAAGCCATAGTCGCGGGGCTGGGGTCCGAAGATAACCGCACCGCCACGCCAGATGGGAGAACGGCGGGAGCCTGCACGGGCGCGGCCGGAGCCCTTCTGCTTCCAGGGCTTCACACCGCCGCCAGAGACATAGGCTCTGGTTTTGGCCATATGTGTACCGGCACGCTTTGCAGCCTGCTGGGCACGCACCACCAGGTTCAGGATTTCGGGACGGACGTCCACGCCGAACACATCGGCGGACAATTCAACTGTACCGACTTCCTTCTTTTCCTGATCATAGACTTTAATGGTAGGCATGTTTTCCACCTGTTACTGCTTGCGAACGAACACAAGGCCGTTCTTGGGTCCGGGCACAGCACCCTTGACAAGAATAACATTGTCGTCGGGGCGGACTGCTATGATGAGGGCACTGGGCTGGGTTACAGTTTCGTTGCCCCAGTGACCGGCCATCTTGCGGCCTTTGATAACATGACCGGGGAAGGTGTTGTTACCGATGGAACCGTTGTTGCGATGAACCTTTTCACAACCGTGGCTGTCTTTGCAGCCGTGGAAGTTCCAGCGACGCATACGGCCCTGGTAGCCTTTACCGATGCTCTTGCCAGTAACTTTGACAACCTCACCGACTGCGAAGAGATCCACAGTCAGGGTGTCGCCCAGCTTCTGCTCGGGCGCCTTCTCAAGGCGGATTTCCTTGAGATTGCGGTACAGAGCTGTACCAGCCTTGGCAAAGTGACCCTGCATGGGTTTGTTGGAGTGCTTTTCGTTCGTTTCGTTAAAAGCGATCTGCAGGGCATTATAGCCGTCGGTCTCTGTCGTTTTCACCTGAGTGATGGGGCAAGGACCGACTTCGATGACCGTCACGGGCACAGCGACACCATCTTCGTTAAAGATGCGGGTCATGCCAAGCTTGCGGCCCAATATTCCGATTTTATCAGCCATGACTGCCTCTCACTAGATCTTAATTTCAACGTCTACGCCGGCAGGCAAGGAAAGCTTGCCCAGGGCGTCAACGGTCTGCTGCGTAGGCTCCAGGATGTCCATGAGCCTTTTATGAATGCGCAACTCGAACTGCTCACGAGACTTCTTGTCAACATGCACAGAACGCTGAACCGTAAATTTACGGAACTTGGTGGGCAGAGGAATGGGTCCGGCAATTCCGGCTCCCGTATTCCTGGCAGTGTCCACAATTTCCGCTACAGCTTTGTCCAAGATGCGAAAGTCGTAAGCCTTGAGCTTTATCCGAATGCATTCGCTGCTTACTGTCGTCATTGTATTATACCTGCTCCATAATAAATCGCCCGTGCCGGTGGGGTCAGGCGCGGGTTCCTCGCGCTCGGGCCGTACAAAAAAAAAGACCCTTGCTGGTTTAACCCAGAGGGACTGAATTTAGGGAGCAGCGCATAATGCGCTTAGTCACTTTTGGTTTATGTGAACTGCTTGCAAGAGTGATGGGCGTGAGTACTACGCCTGGCAGTCCGCACAACTTCCGTGACGCTCCCGACGTTCTCCACGCCCTTGCCGTGCACCTGAGTGCACCGCGCAGGGTATGATCCCGCAGGGTTACCAAAGTGGGGATAAAGTTCCCCGAAAACCTTTACAGCCCAGGGCACGCAGACAATGGCGTGGGATCCTTAGACGGGCTGGTACGGCTCGATCAAGTCGGCATTTGGCAACGCCTGCACTTGTCAATCCGGCGGATTGCTCCGCTCGGTACTGCAGGGTGAGCCTGTGCTCACCCTTCCCTGCCGTACAGGGAGTCCCCATATTTCATGGGGCAAGGGTGTTTATAGACATATAGGGAGAGGCTGTCAAGCAGTTTTTTCAAGAAAATCAGCTTGTTTTAAGGACAGACAAGAGTGTCCTGGCATGGTCGCTGTTTTTTCTGTCCTGTTTCCGTACAGGGATATGACGCTCTCCTAAAATATAAAGGCAGGAAAGAGGCTGTCCCCTTCCCTGCCCGGTTTTTTGAAAGCTCTGTCTAGCCCTGCATCGAACCCGTAAACAGGGCGTCGGCATAGTCATCGCCGTTAAAGGGCCTTAAGTCTTCCACCTTTTCGCCCATGCCGACATAGCTAATGGGCAGGCTGTACTGCATGGCCACGGCAATGGCGACGCCGCCCTTGGCAGTGCCGTCAAGCTTGGTCAGGATGAGCTCGTCCACGCCGGCAGCCTCCTTGAAGAGCTTTGCCTGCGAGAGGGCATTCTGCCCTGTGGTGGCATCAAGGACCAGGACAGTGCGATGCGGGGAACCGGGATGCTTGCGGGCCAGCACGGCACGTATCTTGGAGAGTTCGTCCATGAGGTTGACCTTGGTCTGCAGGCGGCCTGCCGTATCCACGTACAAGACATCGACACCTTCTGCCAGGGCCCTGTCCATGGCCTCAAAGGCCACGGAGGCAGGATCGGATCCTGGCTGCTTGGCGTGGAACAGGGTTCCTACCCTTTCTGCCCAGACGCGCATCTGGTCAATGGCAGCGGCACGGAAGGTGTCGGCTGCGGCAATCATGACCTTCTTGCCCTGCATACGGTCGCGGTAGGCAAGCTTTGCAATGGTCGTGGTCTTGCCGGCACCGTTGACGCCGATCATGAGCACAACTTCAGGGGGATTAACGCCCACAATGCGTTTCGGACGGACAAAGATATTGCGGATTTCCTGGCGCAGGAGCTCCCTGGTGGCCTCTGCTGTGGTGGCTTTTTCTGCCAGGGCTTTCTCTTTAAGGCGGCTGGTGAGCTCCATGGCGGCCTCGACGCCTAAGTCTGCCATGATAAAGAGCTCTTCCAGCTCTTCCCAGAAAGCGTCGTCCAGCTCGCCGTGGCTGGAAATAAGTGAATCAAGCTTCCTGGCAAAGTGGGCCCTGGTCTTGGCCAGGCTGTCAGAGAGCTGGATAAAGAGGCGGCTGCGCTCGTCTTCCTCGTCTTCCAGGTCCAGGGCAAGGGAGAGCCTGTACTGCAGTTCGGACCTGAACTCGTCAAGGTAGCGGTAGTCCATGCGGGCAAGCCATGAGTCAAAATCCTTGACAAAGGCTTCCACTTCGTCTGCCGGGGCCTCAAGGGAGCGCAAAAGGAAGCTTATGCGGTCGTTGAGCTCAGGTCCTGCCTCGGTTATGCCGTCAAGGACGATGTCCAGCCATACGGAAAGACGGCTGTCGGCTTCGCGCAGGCGTACCATCAGCTGCTGGTAGAGCTCGGACTTGTCCTTTGCTTTTGGTGCGGCAGCTGAAGGCTTGTCCTGTGGCTTTTCCCCTGCCTTCTCCTGTGTACCGGCCTTGTCTTCCTTTTCCTCTTCTTTGCCG
>CAVLCT010000062.1:0-4716 GCA_963661665.1 Bulleidia sp.
TCGAAACAACCTGGGGCAAGGCTGAAAACAGCGGCGCCCTTGGTGCTGACGATACTGGCATCGGTGTCCTGAACGCCTACATCGACTGGGCTGTTCCGGATACAGACCTTAAGGTTCGCATGGGCATCCAGCCTGTGGAACTGCCCAACGTTGCCGGTGGCTCCTCCATCCTGAATACCGATGCCCTGGCCGCTGTGACCGTGAACTACCAGTTCAACGAAAACGTTGGCGCCACCCTGTTCTGGGGCCGTCCCTACAATGACAACTACGCCGGTTCCTCAACCAGGAACGACAAGTACTACATGGACAATGTTGACCTCATTGCCCTGTCTGTCCCGCTGACCTTTGACGGCGTCAATGTGACCCCCTGGATCATGTACGGCATGATTGGCCAGAACGCCCTTAAAGCCATGAATAGCGACGATGAATATGTCGGACCTTCCGACCTCTTTGCTGTCAACGATCCCACAGCTCTTGCCGAGAACGACCTGCATGTGACAAAGGGTTATGGTAGCGCCTTCTGGGGCGGCATTGCCACAGCCCTGACCCTGTGGGATCCCCTGAATATCGAGCTTGACCTGAACTACGGCTATGTCGAGGGCATGGGCAACTACGATGTAACTCGTTCCGACGGCATTGAAAAGCGTGCTGATCTCAAGCGCGAAGGCTTCCTGGCCAAGGCCCTGGTTGAGTACAAGATGGACTGGGGCACCCCCGGCATCTTCGGCTGGTACGGCACTGGTGATGACGACAATCCGAAGAACGGTTCCGAGCGCCTGCCTTCCGTGGAAGCCAAGGGCAACTTCACTTCCATGATGGGCGATGACAACTACGGCTGGGGCTCCAACGGTTCCTGGTACGACATGACCCTGAACTACGCCGGCACCTGGGGCGTCGGCCTCCAGATCAAGGACATGTCCTTCCTCGAAAACCTGTCCCACACCTTCCGCGTTGCCTACTGGGCTGGTACCAACTCTCCCAGCATGGCCAAGTACGCTTCCTCTCCCATTTCCTGGAACAACCAGCTTGACGATTCCACTTCTGACAGCCTGTATCTGACCACCATGGACAGCCTGCTGGAATTCAACCTCATCAACAAGTACCAGATGTACGAGAACTTTGAGGTCAACTTCGAGCTGGGCTACATGGTCAACTTCTTTGACCACGACACCTGGAAGAAGTCCAATGGCGGCAGGAACGGCGACACCTACGAAAACCGCGATGCCTGGAAGGCTCAGCTGATCTTCGCATACAGCTTCTAGTCTCCGGACTTTCCCTCAACTGGTTATGACAAGGAGGGGTGTGTAGTGCACCCCTCCTTTTTGCTGTCCAGAATCTGCCGGGCGGCAGACTGGGGCCGGAGCCGGCAAAAGGGCTGCGGCATAAGACAGAAAAGAGCCCCGCAAGCTGTACGCTGCGGGGCTCTTCTTTATGCTGAAATAATCAGGCTATTCGTTGCCTGTATTGTCGTCTCGTTTTTCGTTGATGCGGGACCGTAACTTGCGTGAAAGCTTGAAGGTTGCCACAACACGCTCTGTCAGGACCATCTTTTCCCCTGTCTTAGGGTTGCGTCCCGGACGGGGCTGCTTGAGCTTTGCCTCGAATTTGCCAAAGCTTGAAATCAGGACAGCCTGGTCTTCCACAAGGCCTTTCTTGATAAGGCCGATAAGGCTCTCTACGCATTTCCTGGCATTATCTACAGTGAGTCCCGTGGCTTCCCTGACATTGTCAACGATGTCAGCCTTAACTAATGTGCGACCTGTCCTGATCGTGGCAGGTTTGCGCCTAACCTTCGTAGTCACCAGCAGTCCTCCTTGATATGCGCTGTTTCCTAACTCTAGTGATTTTGTCTTATTTCAAAAAAAAGTCAAGCAATAAAACGTATTAGCTAGGGTTCGCCCTGATCGGCACTGCAAAAATGCTGTGTCCGGAAAGGCTTTGGGCGCAGATGCTGCAAGGCTTTTGTGTTGTGTAAAAGTGGAAAAACAACGGCACTTTTTAATGCCTAGTCTTCGGCCGTGTCACTGCCACTGCCTGCATTATTGTCCTTGCTGTAGGTAATGCTGACCTGTTCCAAATGCGGCTGCATGACTGTCATGCCGTCAGGTATGCGCAGATGCACAGGAAGTTCCCTGGTCTCATTCTCATCCATGTCAGCAGGCGGTATCACGGTCAGCTTGAGCAGGTTAAGGTAGGACCTGCTTTTGGCAAGGGCCTCCGGAACTTCTATCTTGAGGGCAGCTTCCTCAGGGATAATTTTGTAATTTTCCGGTGTTTCAGAGGCAATCTCGACCTTGTATTTCTGTTCAACCACCACGCGCTTGCTGGTGATGGTGTAGCTTGCCTGGACATTGCTGGGCGTCACCGTAACCAGTCCTGGCGCATCAAGGGACAGGGCCTGCTGTGTGACTGTTCCTGTCTTCCTGGTATCAATTTCCAGGGGCAGGCGTATGCTGGACAGCTCGCCAACAATGCTTTCCGGGCCCTTTACGGTGACAGTAGAGGGCGAAATCTTGATATTGGTAACCGTGACTGCCCCTTTGCGAAGGTTGGAAATGAGTTCAGGCTGGACAGGCATGGTCCTCTCAAGCACATGATCTGCCTTGACCACGATGCGCGGCGGCTGCACGTCAAGAACGTCAAAGGCCCTGTAATAGCCGGACAGCTTTTCTGCCGTAAAGGGAACCACGGTTATGCCTTTCTTGATATGGGAAAGGTCAATCTGCTGGCGCGGGTGCGAGGTCGTCGTACCGCGGAGCAGGGCCTCAGGGCCGCGCAGGCGTACTGTTATTGTCCTAATCAGGCCGTCGGTGACGATCAGGTTCTTGGGAATGCCGATATAGTCTATGCTGACATCTATCTGCATCTCTATTCTGTCCCTGACGCTGACCATGTACCACAGGGCCGTCGCTATGACGACGGACAGCATAATGGAGAGAAGATGCAGGACCAGGGCCTTCTTTTTGGTATTAGACAAGCTCATTGAGGGCACTCCTCAATTTGGACGGGGTCAGGTTGCGTATCAGTACGCCCTTGCTGGCAAGGCTGATTTCACCGCGTTCCTCGCTGACAACAACAACAGTGGCATCGGTTTCCTCGGTAATGCCCAGGGCTGCCCTGTGACGTGTTCCGAAGGCCTGGCCCTTTGCCTCTGCAAGCGGCAGGATGCAGGCAGCAGCCCAGATGCGTGATCTGCTGATGATGACAGCGCCGTCATGGAGCGGGGCCTTGGGGTAGAAAATGTTTTTGAGCAGCTGCCTTGTCAGCTTGGCATCTACGGAGACGCCTTCGCGCTTTATCATGTCGTCCAGGCGCATATTGCCTTCAATGACGATAAGGGCACCTATATGGGCCTTGGCCATGTCCTCGCTGGCAACGACAATCTCTTCCATGCCGCTGGCCTTGACGGATTTTTTCTTGAAGAAGCTTGAGGCGCCGATTTCTCCCAGGGCATGGCGGATATCCTGCTGGAAGATAATGACAATGACCAGAAAGAGAGAGGAGAAGACATGGTCCAGCAGCCAGGACAGCGTATAGAAGCCCAGAATTTTGCTGGCAGCAAACATGACTGCCAGAATAAACAGTCCGGTGAGGACAGCCAGGGCCCTGGAACCGCGCAAATGCTGTATGACCTGGTAGAGCAGGAAGCTCACCAGGGCAATGTCGCCTATGTCCCGCCAGTCTATATAGATACGGTCAAGCAGAAATGTTTCCATAGAAGACTCTTCATAGGGAAGAAATGCCCTGCATGGCGCCGCAAAGATCCAGCGTCTGCCTGGCTGATGCGACATCATGGAGACGATGCCAGAGGTAGCCCCTGCCATACGTCAGGGCTGTGGCCACCTGTGTTGCCTGGCCGCGTTTTTCCACCGGCAGTCCCAGGAGATCCTGAAATACCGACTTCATGGAAAGGGCCATGAGGGAAGGGCGCCCGAGCGATGCCCAGGCTTCCGGGTGAGCCATGAGGGCCAGGTTGTGCCCGCATTTTTTTCCGAAGCCTATGCCCGGGTCAAGAATAATGTTCTCCTCCGGAAGCCCCGCAGCAACCAGCCTCTCTATGTGCCTTGCAAAAAAGGCTGCAACCTCGTCTATGACATTGTCATAGTGCGGGCAGTCCTGCATGGTGGCTGGCGTTCCCTGGCAGTGCATGAGCACGTAGGCAGGCTTGTACTGGACCAGGACGTCTGTGAGCTCAGGGTCAAAGGAGCAGGCAGAAATGTCGTTGATGACTGTGGCGCCATGCTCAAGAACTGCCGCGGCGGTACTGGCGTGGTAGGTATCCACGGATATGGGACAGCACTCCTTGTGGCCGGCCAGGGCATCCAGCACAGGGAGAAGCCTTGCCGTTTCAGTTTCAGCTGAAACAGGCTGTGAACCAGGCCTTGAGGACTCAGCCCCCAGATCGATAAGGTCAGCCCCCTCTGCCGCCATCTCAAGCGCCTTTTCCACAGCCTTGTCCGTGTCAGTTTCACGGCTTTTGGCGTAGAAGGAATCGCTGGTGATGTTGATTATGCCCATGATGCCCGCATAGCGGGCAAAAGAAACTGGACCGCGGGCACTGTTCCAGAGAAAAGTATCTTTTTCCACGCCGGTCTCCTTGGGATCGCCTTCGGAAGGTACCTTAGGCAGGGCGCATCCTGGCTGCCGGCTTAGCGGCTGCTGGCTTAGCGGCCTGTGTCTGCAGAATCTTCCTTGCTGCCTTCCCCTTTGCCTGAT
>CAVLCT010000062.1:4752-12059 GCA_963661665.1 Bulleidia sp.
GTGAATTCCCCGCTGCCGGAAGCATCTGGTTCCTGTGCAGAAGACTGCGTGGAAGTCTGGGCGGAAGACTGTGCAGCGCCTTGCGCTGTATCGTCTGCCGGCTCAGCCTTTTTGTCTTGATCTTCCACAGGCGGCAGTTCCTTTCCCTCCACAAGGAGATCCAGTTCCTTGCCGTCAATGGACTCGCGGCTGATAAGCGCTTCTGCAATGGCGTCCAGTATGGACCTGTTGTCGCTGAGAAGCTTGCGGCACCTGTCATGGGCCTTGTTAATGATGCCGTGCACTTCCTGATCGACAATCTCGGCAGTCTCTTCGCTGTAGTTCTTGTCCTGGACCCATTCGCGCCCGATGAAGACTTCCTGCCCGGTTTCGCCGATGGTGATGGTGCCTATAGCGTCGCTCATGCCCCATTCGCAGACCATCCTGCGGGCTGTGTTTGTGGCGCGCTCAATGTCGTTGGAGGCACCGGTGGTGACATCGTCAAAGACAAGTTCCTCGGCAACGCGGCCGCCAAGCATGACCACAAGGGAATTCTCAAGGTATTCCTTGCTGTAGCCGTGCCTGTCTTCCTCGGGAAGCTGCATGGTGACGCCCAGAGCCTGGCCGCGGGGGATGATGCTTACCTTGTGGACGGGATCCGTATCCGGCAGAAGCCTGGCACAGAGTGCGTGGCCGCCTTCATGGTAGGCAGTGATGCGCTTGTCCTTGTCTGAAAGGATAAGGGATCTGCGCTCGCGCCCCATGATGATTTTGTCCTTGGCGTATTCAAAGTCGCGCATTTCCACAAGGTCCCTGTTGTCCCTGGCAGCCTGCAGGGCGGCCTCGTTGACAAGGTTCTCAAGGTCTGCCCCTGAGAAGCCCGGCGTGCCTGCGGCGATGATGCCAAGGTCAACGTCCTTTGCGAGCGGCGTTTTCCTGCTGTGTATGGTGAGGATTTCCTTGCGGCCCTTTCTGTCGGCTGCTGCGACAACTACCTGCCTGTCAAAGCGGCCGGGGCGGAGCAGGGCCGGATCCAGCACGTCGGGACGGTTGGTGGCGGCAATGATGATGACGCCTTCATTGGCCTCAAAGCCGTCCATTTCCACCAGCAGCTGGTTCAGGGTCTGTTCCCTTTCGTCGTTGCCTGTGCCAAGGCCGGCACCTCTTTTGCGTCCCACTGCGTCGATTTCGTCGATAAAGATGATGCAGGGAGCATTCTTCTTGCCCTGCTCAAAGAGGTCGCGGACGCGGGAGGCGCCGACGCCGACAAACATTTCCACAAAGTCAGAGCCGGATATGGAGAAGAAGGGAACGCCGGCTTCTCCGGCCACTGCACGTGCAAGCAGTGTCTTGCCTGTTCCTGGAGGGCCTACAAGCAGGCATCCCTTGGGAATGCGGCCGCCAAGACGGGTAAATTTCTTGGGATTGGACAGAAACTCAACGACTTCCTGCAGCTCGTCCTTGGCTTCGTCCACGCCGGCAACGTCGGCGAAGGTGATGCGTTTTTTGCCGCTCTGGTCAGAAAGCTTTATCTTTCCGTGGGAGAAGGGGAAGCCGCTGCCTCCGCCCCCGCCCTGTATCCTGCGCATATAGTAGACCCAGAATGCCAGCAGGACCAGAATGGGGAAGACTGAGATCATCAGGGAGATGTACCAGGGATCTTCCTCAGGGGCTTCAGCCTTTACATTGACCTTTTTGGCGAGAAGCTTGGGGACAAGATTGTCATCCTTGGGTATATAGGAAAATACCTGGGAGCCATCTGTAGCGGTGGCTTTGGCCGACTGTCCCTGTATGGTTACGGAAGCAATCTGCCCGTTGTCCACACGGCTGAGAAATTCGCTGTAGGGAATAGCCTGCCGATTCTGATTCGGCTGTTGAAACAGGTTAAACAGCATCATCGTACCGGTGATGATGAGGACCCATACGATTATATTGCGTGATAACTGGTTCAAGGTATCCGGACCTCCGTGCAGGCACCTGTGTGCAGAACGTCATCTAAAAAGCGAAATAAAAGTGAAATACTGTAAATACAGAATATAGATCCTGTCTTCTTTGCCGTCAACGAGCCAAAAGTAGTAATGTACAGAATTTCAAGGGGTAAGAGGTGCATATGCTGTACTGGAAGATGCCGGAAGCATCTTTTGGGCAGCTTTGGGCCGTGCCGGACGGCAGAACCTGGCCGTACCTCCGGGGAAGGGGAGAGAAGGGGCTTCCCTGGATAGTAAAATGTGGCCTGACAGGCATAAGTCAACAGAATTGCTGAGATTAAGGCTAAGGCCTGTTGCGGCAGGCCAAGACATCGTGAAGGACTTAGAGCCTGCCTTGATGCCGGAGTAATGGCAGCTGTGAAATAACGTTCTGACAGCCAGAGTGAGTGATGACAGCCCCCGATAAAGTGCAGTTTGCAAGAAAAAAGGAGGCCGGACGAACCGGCCTCCTTGCAGCGTACTGGCAGTCTGGCGTGCAGAACAAAACTCTATTGCCCGATTAGCCCGTGCCGTATCTCCCAGCCTTCCTCGTTTACCAGAAACTGCATGGGAAGGTTGTCTTTTCTCGGGTCATCCTTGCCCCAGGATATCCAGAGGTGTCCTTCATAAACCAGCATTTCTCCGGCAGGAGTTGTTATAATAACGTCGGAATCGTCCAGGGTTCTGGTAACCTTGGTGCCATCTTCACAAAAAGCCCACGTATGATCTTGTACATTGAAGCTCATCATGCAGGGAACTTCAAATGTTTGGGCCGCATGGCGATCCTCCACGAAAGCCAGAGGCTCATATTCATCGCTGGCTTCAGTCACTTTGACAGTCCAGCTGCCATCAGACGACGCCAGGCTGATGGGACTGATCTTATCCGATGCATAGATGCACAAAGAACCGTTTTCTCCGGGGAATAAAATGCCAGCCGGTGTTTTGACACTTATTTCCTCATCCTTAAACTTCAGTAGTTTATCTGAATCTTCCGTATAGACACCCCATGTTTTTTGCTTCGGATAATACATAATGTTTTCAGCTTTTATTTGCTTCAATGTAGAATTGATGGTTATCAGGGCGAGATAATCTGATGCGAAAGAAGTGCTGGCAGAAAGGCAGCAGATAAAAGCAGCCAGCAGTATCACGCTGAGACGTTGTACGATTTTCATCACGACTCCTTCTGTATAGTATCTGGTAACTATATTGCGACAGGCTGTAGTCCACAGTGGCAACAGCCTTACTTATTTCATAAGAGAGGGGAATTGCCAGTTGTTGTGAATTCATGATGGGCAGATAGCTGTGCTGCAGGCTGCCCTGTGCTTTTGTGGTTAAAAATGCATTGCGCCATGCCCTATGGTCCAGCTTCCGTCCTTGTTTGGAGTAATGTTCATAGGAGTCTTGTATTGTCGCCAGTCCGTCCAATACAACCAGAGACTTTCATCAGACATTGCCATTACTCCGGCAGGTGTATTTACAATTATGTCATCAGGGCTGCAATGCCTGGTAGCTGTGTCTCCTTCTTCACAGTTAAAAGACCATAACTGCGACTGGACATCAAAACGCATCTCAATTTCGCATTTGAAAGTTTTCTTCGACTTGATCATTTGAACAACGGCAAGGGGGTCATCTATTCCCTGGGGCTCTCCCTCTCTGATAGTCCATTGTAATTCAGAATAATCCAGTACAACGGGAGTGGAACCATCTCCCGTATTGATGAACAATGTGCCATCTTTTTCAGGACACAGAATACCAGCTGGTGTATTGACACTTACATCCGTGCTCCGGACCAATTGTTCCTGAGATGATCCTTCTGCAATAAAGCTCCATATTTGCTGCTTCGGATAATACACAAGTTCTTCAGTTGTAACTTCCTTCCCTGTTTTATTGAAGGTAATTATGGCAAGAGGATCTTTCGATGCAAAAGCAATATTGGCAGCAAGACAGCATGAGAGGACAGTCAGCAACAGTACTCTGATGTATTGTGCAGGTTTCATCATGGCTCCTCCTTAAATAAGTAGATTTTGTATGTGATGGCTATATTTCAATAGACTTCACGTCAGGATCATCAATCTGTCTCATTATTTCGCTTACTCCCTGCAAGGGAGAAGTCTGAACTGTGGCAACAATCCCCTGCATTGCTACAGTGATTGCCTTGTCGTTGCCAGAGGCAATTCCAGCATCCAGTTCCCTGAAAAAGCCTGCAATAACCGTCTTACGTTCCTCGAATATCTTCGTAAGATATAGTTCCAGAATCTCCCGCTGATTTTGGAGGCTGGCTAAAGCAATATCACGGTTTGCCCTGATAGCCTCCCGTTTTGTTGCTTCAGTTTCATGAATAGTTTTTACACTCTTATAGGCCTCAATGAGCTGGCTGAAAGCACCACGTGCTTCGCTTGTTGTAATGACTGTTGGGATTGTATTTGCTGGCAACATGTTTTCTCTCTCTGGCAAGGCCGTTTGTGAGTACGCCACCTTACCTTTGTCCTAAAAGGAGCTGCGCAATGCAGCTATACCTTGAGATAGCCGGAACACTGCTTGCGTATGTTGGGATTGGCAGTGCCGTCATCCTGCAATACCGGAATCATCAGCACTTCTTTTAAGGCCTTGCCAACAGTAACCATACGGTTCAGCGCAGTTCTGTCTTCAGCAGATGATACTTTTACCTGTTCAAACCTGGTGACAAGCTCCTTGATGACACCTGCCTGTTCAGCACAGGCAGTACGAATGCCCTTAAGCATTGTCTCAACAGTTGCCATTTTTTCGACGGCCTGGGCAACCTGGGATTCGTATTCATAGGCTTTTGTCTTGGCCTCTTCGGCTTTGCTGGCCATCCAGAATCCGCCGACAGCAAGCACGGGAGCCAGGGCGATACCGCCAAGGGCAACCATGCCGCCAGCAACACCAAATCCGCCGGCTGCAAGAGAACCGCCGCCAAGCCAGGCAAGGGTGGCATTTGTAGCAGCTGCGCCGGAAAGCGTGCCAATTGCCGTACCCGTTGACGCTGTAGCAAGCATGCCGACAGAACCATATGCGCCAAGAGCTGCCAGGGTTCCGCTTATGGCCGCAGAGCCCAGTCCCTTTTCTACTTCAAGGGACTTCTGAACAAGGGCTTCTATGTCCTGTAAATTTTCAACGAAAACCTTTTCATCATAGTCCTTGAGAGAGCTGCTTGCGTCCTTAAGCTGTCTGAGAACATCGACCAGGTGTTTTATCTGGTTTGAAAAGACAAGCACCTTCATTTTGCCCAGAGTTTGAAGTGCGTTCTGTGTGCTCTTGCGTGCCTTTTCAAGGCTCTTTTCAGCTTCCTTGTATTTTGTTTCTGCCCGCTCTCCAATCCGTTTTGCATAACCAAAGTCTTCTTTGGCATCAAAACCTTTTTTAACGCCTACGCCGGCGGCAACTGCAGCGGCACCCCAAAGTAGAACAGCTGGAAATGGCATAAGTACCTCCAAGTAGAAAAGAAACGAACAGCTACATGTAGGCGCATGCCTTGCATGCAGGAATAAGCCTGTTCCGGGATATATTGGCCCTTAGCAGGCGAAGATACGGATGGTTGTATATGCCGTCAAAATCATAGGTATTGATTTTTGCAGGCTGAAAATCACCACAACAGGGAAACAATTCCCCAGAGGACAAAATCGAAGTGTACTGCCAGGGTACGATACACTTCTTTTTGACAGCTTCCTTTGTCATGTCAGGGCTGTACCGGGCCAGCCAGTCCATGATTTTCCTGTCCCCCCTGAAGCCGTCGAGATTGAGGGTAATATTATACTGTGCAGCTTTCTCAAGCATATCGGCCAGGCACTGCTGCAAATCTTCAACTTTTGCCGTGCTGATACCATTTGAGCGTGACCCTGAATGAGGCCGTAATGGCATAAGCGCTATCGCAGAAACGCCTGTCATGTGAGCGAGCTTCGGCAATTCCAGAACTGAATGCAGATTTTGCTGAAAGATGACAGTATTAAAGATGACGGCATCTCCCAAAAGCTCTGCTGCCATCCCTGCATTGGAGATAAAGGCCGCAAGCTGTCCGCCATGCCGGAAGCGGGCGTATCCTTCTTCATCAGCTGCATCAATGCTGAGCGACAACAGGGATATGTTATATTCCGACAGGGCGTGCAGCTTCTGACGTGTCAGCAGGCTTGCATTTGTCGAAACAGTAATGGCTTCCGCTGTCTCCATGGCAGAATCAAGAGCCTGAAAGAGCCAGGGATAGCAAAAAGGTTCTCCTTCCAGGGCAAAATTGATGCATTGGAGAGAGCCACAGTTCTTGAAGACTGTTCGTAAAACATCCAGGGGAATATCCCTGTCAGGATGTATTTGAGAATCGTCATTATGATAGTAGCATATAGGACAGCTGTAATTGCAGCGAGATGTAAGCCCTATGCCCAGTATGTACTTTCCATTCTCCTTGGGAACAGTGTATTGCTCCGAAAGTTCATCGGCATACAGAGAGGAAATATCAAATGGATAATTTTGGCGTATGCCCATTTAATTTATCCACCAGGCGTTTTTGAAGCATCTTGCAGGCAATATCAGTGAGCCTGAGATACTCATCATAGCTTATATCAGAAAAATACAGGCTGTATCCGAAGTCAACTCTGCAAATTAAAGGCCGTATCTCATATACAGAGCATAAGTTTGTCTTTGCATCAAAATATACGCAGGTTCCATTTCCGCTGTCCAGCCACTTGTATTCTTTCCCGAATACATCAAGCTGCTGGCAGCAGGCACCGCAGCATGAACACGTAAAGGGTTTGCTGTTACCCATTGCGTAATTTTTTTATCGTCTTGATAAAATTTTTCATGCAGTCCTCTAGTTTATACAATGGCTTTTCTAAGGCAGCAAGCTGGCCAAGCTGATATGTCCTTCCACTGGTATCTCTGAGCTCAAAAATGTTGCCCCAGAATTTTCTTTCGGCGTAGACTCTGTCAAGCTCCATGATGTCTATCACACCTTTTTCTTTCTTATCATCGTTTTTGTAATAAATTTTATTGCATGTGATGATCATGCCTTCATCAGCCTTAAAGAATGTTTTATCAATTAATAAAACTACATCTTCAACAGATATTCCGTATGCAAAAGCATTAATTGCTTTTTGGATGGTATCTCTTCCGATCTTGCCGACTCTGCCTTTTAAATAGATACCGTTTGCATCATCTCTATTGTAGTATGGTGTGAAATGCTCAACTATGAGCTTTTCCATATCAACATTGCTGCTATTTGTGCTTGTCTGACATTCATCATCTGCTAATTCATTGAGGTCATTCAATAAATTAGATAGTGCGTCAAAATTTTGAGCAGTCATGTATTTTGTCTCCATTTACTATATTATAGTAAAAGATACTGTTCAAATG
>CAVLCT010000063.1:0-11988 GCA_963661665.1 Bulleidia sp.
AGAAGCGTATTGAAGATGCTCAAAAGGCTTCTGAAAGCAAGGAATACCGTATGCAGCTTATGAAAGAGTTTGCTATTGTCTAGACTGCCACTGCATTTATCTCTCAAAAATCCCCTGAGCAGATACAACCCCATTTAACGGTATACACAGCCAGCCTCAAAATGATATATTACCCCTTACATGAAACAATCGTTTTGCGCCATCGCAAAGCAGGAGGAGGTATATAAATGGTCAGGAAAATACTGTGTATTCTGTTGTTGCTGCTTGCATGGCACACAATACCTGCCTGCGCCAGAGAAACATCCGTCACACAATATGTAGAGAAAGAGCTGCAAACAAATATGGCCCTGATCAACAGCGGGGGCATAGAAGGCGCCAGGATAATCAGGATTAAAGTTCTTACTACTGCATCAGACAGCAACCTATACCTCATTGCAGTCTTTTTTGATGCCTATGTGCGACCAGATATGGCTAGGGGAGTTACCAACATGATAGAGATAAGCGCACAGGACAGGCTAAAGGAACTGCACATCCTTAACTTTGACATTATTACAATACCCTTTGATGCTTCTGATAATTGCAGGCCATATAATGCATGGCGGACAGTGACACGGGGTGGTAAAATTAAAGAGGTTTACGAACTGTCTGAAGAAGAAACACGGGCATTTTTACAGTAAGACAGGTCAGCCGTGGACGAAGCCTGCCTGCCGCTAGTCAGGGGGCAGGCGTGAAAAGAGGGTAAGCCACACCCTCCGGGCTGATACAGAATTTGCTGGATAAAACGTTGTCAAAGCACTGAAAGGATGCAATATTTTCTCTGACAGAATTATGGGCCAGAAGGCTGTGTCAACAGCCGGAAAGCCATATCCCTGGTCTTTGAAATACCTGCCGTACTTGCCACGCTATTGGGGAGGAAGACACCGTGACTGGTTCAGAAGCTAATATCATTTCCTACATGGAGGGCTCAGACAAGCGGTTTGTCATCCCCGTGTATCAGCGCAACTACGACTGGAAAATAGAAAATTGCAAGCAACTGTACGATGATCTGGTCAGAGTTATCACAATGAAACGCAACAGCCACTTCTTCGGCAGTATTGTTTCTGTAGTCAAGGATGGAGGATTCAGCCAGCATCTTGTGATTGATGGCCAGCAACGCCTTACCACTATTTCTCTTCTTTCCCTTGCAATGTGCAAGCTGATGAAAAACGGCGTGCTGACGCCCGATAACAAATCGCTTACAGACAAGATTATGGAAACCTTTCTGATAGATAAATATCATGATGAAGAAGAAAAACCCTGCAAGCTTTGCCCTGTAAAAAACGATCAGGAAGCCTATAAGCGGCTTTTCAGGGATGAGTCGGAATATATCCCTGATTCAAACATGACGATCAATTTTGAATATTTCTATGATCGCATCCAGAAGCAGGAAATCACCATTGATAAGCTGTATGAAGCAATCTGCAAGCTGGTTATTATCAATATTACGCTCAAGCAGGAGGATGACCCTCAGCTGATTTTTGAAAGCCTTAACTCAACCGGCCTGGCCCTGAGCGAGGGTGACAAAATACGTAATTTCATCCTGATGGGCCTGCCTGCAAATCAGCAGGAAAAGTTTTATACCAGCTACTGGAATCCCATTGAACAATGCACAGACTACGATGTGAGCGCCTTTGTGCGTGACTATCTGAGCGTAAAGCAGCTGTCCATCCCGTCTATCAGCAAGGTGTACTTCACTTTTAAGGCGTATGTGGAATACCTTGATGCAGATATGGAGAGCCTGCTGCAGGAACTGCTCCGCTATGCAAAGTGGTACGAAATACTCCTTAAAGGTACTGCCAGACAGGATGCGCTGGATAACTGCATCTACCGGCTGAACCTGCTGGAAACAACTGTCACAAGGCCGTTTTTCCTGGAGGTGCTGCGTCTGCAGAGCGAAGGGAAACTTACACCTGCTGAAGTTACGGAGATTTTCCAGTATACAGAAAACTATCTCTTCCGCCGCTCGGTCTGCAGCATACCCACTAATTCGCTGAATAAGACCTTTCTGATGCTGCACCATGAAATCATGCGCTATGACGGCACGGAAGATAATTATGTGGCCAAATTCAAGTATGCCCTGCTTTCAAAGACAGAAGTACGACGCTTCCCTGATGACACGGAATTTACAGAAGCTCTCTCTGTTCGCCAGGTCTATACAAAGATGAAAGGCAAGAACAAAATCTACCTGCTTGAACGTCTGGAAAATAACAACACAGTCGAGGATAAGAACATATACAAGCATTTCGAGCAGGATAAATGTTCAATTGAGCATATCATGCCCCAGCAGCTGACACAGGCCTGGATCAACGAATTAGGCGATGATTATGAGCAGATCCACGAAACATGGCTGCATCGCATAGCCAACCTGACTCTGACCGGATATAACTCCAAATACAGCAACAGTTCCTTTGCGGAAAAGCGTGATATGGAAAACGGTTTTAAGCAAAGCGGCCTGCGCCTGAATACATGGATTGGCCAGCAGGAGCACTGGGGCCTGAGCGAGCTGGAACAGCGCAACCAGCTGCTGATGCAGACGGCCCTGAAAACCTGGCCCCTGCCAAGCACTGACTACAAACCGGCACAAAAGCAGCTTGATTCCTGCACACTGGAAGACGATACAGACCTGAAAGGGCGCACTATCATTCGCTTTGCATACAAGAATATAGAACAGCCCGTATCAACATGGATTGACATGATGGAGGCTGTGCTGAAAATCCTGCATACGGAGGACAAGTCTGTGCTGTTCAAACTGGCATACAGCCAGGATGCGTCCAATGAACTCAGTGCCTGGGTGAGCAATTCTCCTGGAAATTTGCGCCATGCCATGAAGATCGATGACAATATCTATGTTGAGCAGAACACAAGCACTGCTACCAAGATATCCATATTGCGCAAGTTATTTAAGGCATACGGCGCAGACACAGAAGACCTTGTCTTCTACCTCAAGTAGGCAGTTCACTGCTTTCCGGCAAGGTTTTGGCCACTGTACACACGGGAAGACAGCCACGTCAGTCTGTGAAGGCTTTGCATCCTGAAATTTTAAGGCATGTGCGATTTTCTCCACATGCCTTTTTCTTGCTCCGGCCGGGCAGGGCAGGCTCCATCCCTTTTTCATTCTTCTTACAGGCTTTCTGCCAGGAGCATAGAGGCAGCGCATCCAGGGAAAACGGCCTCTTAATGTTGCACAATGTAAAACAATCAGGCAGGTTTTCAGTGTTTTCCCTAAAAAATTTCTTTCACACTATATTGACACATAAACTAAAAACAGTTTAAAAGAAAACCAGTAGCTATCCTGCCTGTAAGGCCGCATCTTGCCCCAGGCGTTATAACACCATAGAAATACAGCAAAAACACCATACTCCCCTGCGAGATGGCTCTTTTTTCTGCTCCATCCGCCCGGTCCTTGAAGCCCGAATACCCTGCAAGGCAGTTTCTGCAGCTCCGTTTCAGCCGGCGGGGATGATCCTTCCTCTTATAGGGTCCGCCAAAACTTTTTTGAAAAATTTATTGACAGACAAAACTAAAATACTTATCTTCCTTTTCACACACACCCATGCCTGTTCCAAACCTGTGCACAGTCAGGCATCATGCTATTATAAGGAGTTCTCATTATGAAAGAATACACACAGACCACAGTTACCAGCCAGCCCATGGCAACACCCGTTGAGACAGCCTCTGACAAAGCCGGTTCCCAGGCTTCCGGGGGCAGGAAAAGATATTCAGGCAACGAGGTCCTGCGCATCATGAATGCCCTTAAGTCCGCAAAGATGGACATGGATGACGAACGGTTTTCAGTGAACGGCGTTGTCCATCTGGTGCTGGAAGAAATTGAGTCCCTTATGCAGAGCCACAATTGCTCCTATGCCGATATCGCACGCCTTTTTGCCAGTAACGGGTGTCCTGTTTCAGAACGCACGCTGCAAGACTATCTTGCAAGGGCCAGAAAGGATGCAAGGGAAGGGCGCACCGGCTACAGCAGGATAAGGCAGCTCATCATTGAATCAGCTGAATCTGCTGAATCGGCCGAATCGCCCGAACCGGAACCCGCTGAAGCTGAACCGGCTGCTCCCGCTGAGCTGGTCATTGCAGGTACAGGCCAGGCAGATCCTGCCTGCACGGCTGAAGACTGCATCCTGGCTGATGCCATATGCCCTGCCAGCGACGAGGAAAGCTGTGCGGCCCCAGAATGCCCGGACTTTGATGACATGCCCGGACCTGACTGCGGCTTTCTGGAACAGTCTGTCTCCCGTGCTATGGACGGCAATGAAACACCAGACAGCAGGAGGCAGCACATCCAGGCAGTATACGATGCCAGAAAGCGCAGGAAGAAAGCCAGGCAGGCAAAGAAGAAAGGACAGGCAGCCTAAAGCCCAAGGACGGGCCCTGGCACATCGCCAGGGCTTGCCCGGGCTTCATTTCCTGCCTGTAACGCAAGGACAGGCGCCCGGCTGAAAACTCCTTTTCCATACGCTTCCCTGTCACGCTCTATTGCCTTTTTTGCAGCTCCCTTTTTCTGTGGTACGGCACACTTATTCACCTTGCGGCAAAAAAGGCAGAAGAAGTGGCAAATAGGTGTTGACCTTTTTTCAAAATTGGCAAAGATAGCAAAGGTTTTTGCACAGGCCTCAATTGTGTCAAAAGCATGTCCTTTGCATGACAAGATTGTGAAGGATCTTTTTTTGGGACTACATGATTTTGCGCTGATTTTGGTATGTATGACATGGAGGACGTATGACCAATGAGCAGAAAGAGCAGTTTCTGGATGCTCTGAACCACCTGGAAGATGCACGCGCTGCCTTTGCAGAGCTGTCCGAGGCCCTGCTGGACGGGGAAGATCTCAGTCCCGACGATGACACCGAAGAAGCGGGCGACATGGCCGATGACCTTGAAAATGCCGTTGTAACCATTGAGGACCTTCTGAGCACGCTCTCGGAGCTGCGTGAATCCTTCTAAAACTTCCAATCCCGCTGGAGAAATCTCTATGCTTACCCGTGAAAAAGCACTTGAGCTTCTGAGCCTCCATGGCGTCAAAGATCACCTTTTGCAGCATTCCCTTGCCAGCGAGGCTGTGATGAAAAAACTGGCACAGCACTTTGGCGAGGATGAGGCACTCTGGGGCATAACCGGCCTTCTGCATGATCTGGACTATCCAAAGACTGAATCCTGTCCTGAAAAGCACGGCATGGAGGCTGCAAACATACTGGAAGGGGACCTGCCAGAGGAAGCGCTGCATGCCATCCGTGCCCATAACGGAGAGCTCAACGGGACACCGGTCGAAACGAGATTTGATATTGCCCTGCGCTGTGGCGAAACCGTCACCGGCCTTGTCACGGCAGCGGCCCTGGTGCGCCCCACCGGCATAGCCGGCATGGAAGTCAAAAGCCTCAAGAAGAAGCTCAAGGACAAGGCTTTTGCCGCCGGCGTAAACAGGGACATCGTGAAATCATCCCCTGACATGGGGCTCAGTCTGGAAGAGTTTCTGGGACTGGCCATTGAAGCCATGAGTGCAGAGGCATCTGCGCTTGGCCTTGCAAAGTAGCAAAGGGGCAGGCATGGGGCAGAGGCTTCAGTACGTTTTCTGGGACCTGGACGGAACCCTGACCGACTCGGCACCGGGCATTCTCAATTCATGCGAATATGCCTTAAAAAAGATGGGCGTCCTTGTGCCAAGGAAGGAACTCTATACCTTTATAGGGCCGCCCCTTCTGGAATCCTTTGCACATATCCTTGGCAGCATGGAAAAAGGGCGCGAGGCGACAGCCCTCTACAGGGAGTACTTTTCAAGGACAGGGCTCTTTGAAAACAGCGTCTACCCCGGCATACCGGAAACGCTTGCCGGCATTGCGGAGGCCGGCATCAAAAACGTGCTGACCACGGCCAAGCCCCTGGTCTATGCCAGGCGCATCCTGGATCATTTTGATTTAAGCAGGCACTTCCATCTTCTGGGCGGTGCTGATCTGGACGGCCCCCTGCATTCAAAGCAGGATGTCCTGGCCGACAATCTAAAGAGCCTTGGCTGCGACAGGGCTTCTGTCCTCATGGTCGGCGACAGGAGCGATGACATTGACGCTGCAAGGCTCCTTAAGGTTGCATCCTGCGGCGTGCTCTACGGCTATGCAGCCCCAGGAGAGCTGGACAAGGCAGACTATCTCTGCGCAAAAGCCCCTGACGTCATGCGCATTGCGCTATCATAAAGATCCGGGCCCTGCGGGCAGCCCCTGGAAACTCTGCGAACTGAATCATGTGCCTAAAACCCGGCACAGCTCAAAAAAAAGCGCCGTCATCCCCACTTTAGGGGACAAGGGCGCAACAGACGTCTTTTGCGGCGCAGCTATTCCTTGGCGATGTTTTCCTCGTCCGGGTCCTGCTCATTTTCCTTGGCATCCAGTGGTTCAATAGCACGTTCCAGCCAGTAGATGAGGTACTTTGCCATATTGCGGTTCATCATGAGCCTTGTATGGATTTTGCGTTCCAGCACCGTAATCTCATCCTTGTCGCCGGAGGATTCGTACAGGGGCATGCCGGTCTCTGTGTCAAACACGACATCATTTTCCGTGGGCTTTGCTTCGGATTCTGTAAAAAACTCAAGCTCAAGAGACTCATTGTCACAAACGCCGCCATAGACCCCGTGAACAACAAGCGGCTTCAGTTTGGGGTCACGGGTGTATTCAATGCGGAATTTCCTAATCGTATCCATGTGTCACCTTTTCCTGCCTTTTAAGGCTGCTGTCTGATAAATAACGACGTGCCCAGGAGCTATTTCTTCAGCAAAAGCCAGGCAGGGCCTTTGGCATCCAGCTTGGCAGAAACATAGATGCCCTTGTCGCCGCCGCCGCAGTAAATGTCAATGCGGTTGCGCTTGATGGCGCCGCCAGTGTCCTGGGCCAGCCCCAGGCCCCTCAGGCCTGTCGTGCCATAGGTCCTGTCAGGGATATTGACGCCATAGGCCACAATGCCGCCCAGGGGCAGGAAGTTTCTGTCTGTGGCCAGAGAGACCCAGTCGTCCAGGGGCTGTCCCATTGCGCCGACAGATCCTCTGGTAGAGAACTTGAAGAAGACATACGAAGGATTGGCAAAGAAAACCCTGTTCATGCGTTCCGGATAACGCTTGAACCATTCCCTCTGTTCAAGGATGTCGCCGCGCTCAAGCTTGTAGCCCTGGGAAACGATGATGCGGCCGGAGGCACGGTATTTGTGGCCGTTCTGGCCTGCGTAGTTGAGGTAGGCCGAGGTATTGTCGTCAAAGAGCAGCCTGCCTGAACCCTGTATCTGCAAAAAGTAGACATCGACAGGATCTGCCCAGGCCAGTTCCAGGCCTTTGCCTGCCAGCACCTTGCGGGGACCGTCTATGTCTTCCCTGGAATAGTACCTGCCGTGCTTTCTGCGGTAGGAGGCCATGTCAGGCGGCAGGGCGTAAATAGGCTGCGTGTATCTGGCAGTCCTGGTCCTGCTGGCATGAATCACCGGCTCATAATAGCCCGAATACTTGATGTAGGGATCTACCTTCACAAAGCGGAAGTGCTGCAAGAGCAGGGAGGGGTTGGCATCAAGCTGGGGCAGGAGCGAGCGCAGAAGCTGCAGCGACTCTGTGAGCTCGCCATAGGTTACCTTAAGCCCGGGCCTTGAGACGGCAATGGCAGAGGACGGCTTTCTTTCCGTATAATTGAGAGACTTGCGTATGGTCGGCGCCATGTCCTTCCAGGAACGCAGTTCCTGGTTTGCCGGATGCAGGAGGCTTGTGAATGCGGCCGGCGTTTCCTGCACGGCAACGGCGGGCTGGGCAGGGGCGGGACGATACGGGACAGGTTCCTTTTTGCCGGCGCAGCCTGCGAGTCCCAGCATGAGAAGCAGCATGGCCGCTTTGGACAGGAAATGACAGCGTGTGCTTTGCTGCAGCGTTTGTATACAGGACATTGGGACGTCCCCCCTGGTGTTTGAATTGCTCCTGCGGCAGGGCAGGCCTGAGCTATATAAAAAAAGCCCTGTGAGGATACACCTCAAGGGCCTTAAAATCTACAGGTGGTGGTCCCGGCGTGAATCGAACACGCGGCCTACTGCTTAGGAGGCAGTCGCTCTATCCAACTGAGCTACGAAACCACGGAAGAAATACCTAGTCAATTGAGCAGGCTTTGTCAAGCATCGTGTTGAAGGATATTAAGAGGGGATAAGCACTCCGTCCTTCAGTATAAGGATGCTGTCCGACACCTGTTCAAGAAAGGCCTTGTCGTGTGAGATGACAATGCGGGCATGAGGCAGGCTTCCCAGGATGTCAGCCAGCCTGCGCACTGCATTTTCATCCAGGGCAGCCGTCGGCTCATCCAGCAGCATGGCCTCAGGCTCCATGGCAAGGATCCCTGCCAGGGAAACCAGCTTTTTTTCGCCGCCTGAGAGCTGGTGCGTCAGCCTGTCCTCATATCCTGAAAGCCCCAGGCTCATCAGGACAGTGCGGGCCTTCCTGTCCGCCTCTTCCTGGGAAAGGCCCAGATTGAGCGGACCAAAGGAAACGTCTTCAAGCACTGTCGGGCAAAAGAGCTGATCGTCAGCGTTTTGCAGTACCAGGCCCACCTTTCTGCGCAGTGCCCTGAAGTCCTTTTCCTTATCAAGAGGGGTGCCATGCAGGAGAATGTGCCCTGACTGCGGGCGTTCAAGGCCCATGATTATGCGGAAAAGCGTTGTCTTGCCTGCGCCGTTGGCACCGTAGAGCCCGATGCGCTGCCCTGCGGAAAGGGTAAGGGAGAGATCCGTAAAAAGCGGCCTTGAGCCTGTATACGAAAAAGAGATGTGCTCAAGCGAGAAGACAGCGTCCTGTGGCACAGAACACCTCCGGGAAGAAGTCGTACAGGCAAAGCAGCGTGAGAAATACCAGAAGTCCTGCCAGGAAAAATGCGTCCCTGCCAGACAGCGGGGCCAGGGTGCCTGTGGGGAAATGTCCTGAAAATGAGCGCAGGCGCATGGCTTCCCAGATGCGCAGGGAACGGTCCCAGGAACGGATAAAGAGCAGCCCTGTCAGCATGGCATAGGTTTTATAGGTGGCAAGGCTTGTCTTAGGCTCAAAGCCCCTGAGCATGGCAGAGGTGCGCAGGGTGTGCCATTCATCAGAGAGGACGTGCACATACCTGTATGTGACAAGAAGGAGGGTGGTCAGGCGCCTGGGGCAGTGCAGTGCTGACAGCGCAGAGCCAAGCTGGGGCAGGGGCAGGGAGGCGACCAGGGCAAAAAAGACCAGCAGCATGGCGTTGGACTTGAGCGTGATTGTCAGGGCAAGCAGAAGGCCCTCACGGGTGAGCGTAAAGGGACCGACAGAATACAGGGCTTCGCCTGCTACTGAAAAAGGCACTGTCAGCCACAGGAAGCCTATGAAAACATTAGCCAGCAGAAGGCGGCGCAGGGCATGGGCCAGGCTGCTCCCCGTAAACGTAAAAAGGACCAGGCCCAGCAGCATGGCCATGAGACAGGACTCGGGTCGAACCAGAATGGCCATGGCCACGCTGGCAATGATGGCGCCGGAGAGCCGTGCTGCCGGATTGAGCGGGGCCTGTGTGCCTGTCAGGGGCATAGATGTGGTGCTGTCACATGCTATCATGACTGTCTCCTTCTGGCGCTGAACCAGCAAGCAAACCCGACAAGGCCTGCAATCCAGCCAAGGCCGCCGACTATATCGCGTAAGGAAGGATCGTCGTTTTTGAGGCTGGCAATTTCCCGGTGGAGGGAGGCTATATCCGCCCTGAGGGCAGCAATCTCCTTGCTGCTGACGGTTATTGATTCATCCTTAGATGTTGCCGGCAGGGATGGTGCTGTTACAACAGGGGAACTCTCTGCATTTTGTTCCTGAGATGGTGCCTGTGACTGCGTCTGATTCAGCTCATCCGCCTCAATGGTCCATTTGCCGAGATGACCAGAGCCTGCATTGACCTGCAATGTCAGACCGTTTGGGGCGTTGCGCATGCTGTCAGTTATGGCAAAGGCACAATGCCCCTTGCTGTCAGTCTTTTCGGTGGCAAGGACCTGCCCGGTAGCTGTATCCAGCACGCTGACAGGACTGTTTTGTGCAGGACTGCCGCCTGAAAACGAGCACTCTGCCTCGATGCTGCCGGCAGCAGTCCATGCAAAAATATTGACACGATGGGCATGAGAGACTGACGCAAGAGAGAGAAAGAGGACCGATACGAGAAGCAGAGATATCTTTTGCATTAGTGAGTCTCGGCTGTAAGATTAAGGATGTCGGGACGGACCCTTTGCAGAAAACCAATAAGAAAGACGGACAAGACACCCTCTATTATTATGACAGGAATATGGGCCAGAAGAAGAAGTTTGGCTGAGGGAAGGAAAGCTTCGCTTGTCATGGCCAGTGCCAGAGCGGTCAGGAGGCAGGAACCTGCCACAGAGACTGAGCCACACAAAAAGGCGGCAATCCGGCTCTTGGCAGTAGAAGAGCCACACAGGTAGCGGCGGAAAGCATAGTGGCAGCACACAGCTGGCAGGGCCATGGTGACTGTATTAACGCCAAGGACTGTGATGCCCCCGAACTGGAAAAGTACGGCCTGAAGAATGAGGGCCACGCAGATGGCGGGGAAGGCGGCCCATCCCAGCAGCATGCCGATGATGCCCACCAGAAGCAGGTGCACATTGCCAGGTCCTACAGGAACATGGATTAGAGACCCGACAAAAAAGGCGGCTGACATGAGGCCTGTGGTGACCAGGCGCTTGTCTTTCAAGGTGCGCAGGCCCATAGCAATGCCGGCACAGGCCAGCACAGCCCCGGCAGTAAGAACCTCAGGGGAGAGAACACCCTCAGAAATGTGCATGTATGCTCCTGGGATAAGGACTGAGCTGGCAGTCCCGTCATTTGCGAACGTTAGGTCTTAGTAACACGTTTTTGAGAAAAAGTAATACTTTTTTTTTGTGGGTGTGGCGATTTTGTGGGAGATGGGAAGCATATTAACCACAGTCACGGAAGAGCTACTTCAAAAGATATGCAAAAAGATACCCGCTCGGGCTATAAGCTACCTAAGCGGGTATCATTTCATCCCCACGAAGGTGGGGAACAGGCGACGGTTCATCATCACATAGGTGGTGAATACGGTTCATCCCCACGAAAGGTGGGGAACAGACTTGCCACAAAATTCAATAATAACAAGATATTGCTGAATTTAACAAAACCGGAGATTGTCATTTCTAGCAATACATTATTCTTTTTTACACCTTAAAACATTTTAAATCTAGCCCCAAAAACATAAAAAAAGAGTAACACTGACTCCTAAAAAAGCTTGCATCCCCTCCCGCAGGAAAAGATAAATTATGTAACGACTGGGGGCAACGTGTACAGTTTTCCGTTTTTGAATGTCCCGTTGATTATTCCCAATGGATTAAAATGAAGGCATCTATGATAGCCGAAATGGATAAAGAAAAAAGACAGTTTGCCATTTTATTTAATTGGCATCGTTGGCACGGTAGAGTCGAACACGTGGGATGCAAATCCTCCTATGCCCCAGAAGGACCTCTGTTTTTTTTGTGCGACGATCCCAAATAGTAGTCAAAAGGATGGAAGGTTGTCGAAAATACTTGCATAACCCTACAGGAAAAGATAAAAATATAATTACGCAGTCGTCCTCCGCGAGGGGGGCGTGGATTGAAACTACCTAAAATGAAATAATATGCCAGTTTTGATGATGTCGTCCTCCGCGAGGGGGGCGTGGATTGAAACATCTAATGGAGGTCTGCGGCTTCGTCCATTAAACGTCGCCCCCCACGTGGGGGCGTGGATTGAAACCCCTTGCCGTCAACACCAAGCACATATCCTGTAGTGTCGCCCTCCGTAAGGGGGCGTGGATTGCCATCCTCAAAAAATCGCTGGAAAAACAAATTATTCCAATCCCGAAATCGCCTGGAAGAAAGCCTCCGGCTGCAGCACAGTCACCTGGCTGCCGTGGAACGGGCTCAGCACACCGG
>CAVLCT010000064.1:0-11936 GCA_963661665.1 Bulleidia sp.
AAGTTATCAACTGCGATTCCAGGCAGCTGTACAGGGATTTCCCCATCATTACGGCCCAGCCAAGCGCGGAGGAGCAGTCGCACTGCCCGCACCATCTCTACGGCTGGCTTGATACAGACAAGACCATGGATGTCGCCACCTGGATCGGACTTGCAAGGGAGAAGATCCTTGAAGTCAGGGGAAGGAACCATGTTCCTCTCCTTGTGGGCGGCACTGGCATGTATTTCCAGCACCTTCTGCGCGGCATAGCGCAGGTGCCTCCTGTTGATCCGGCGCTGCACCAGGAACTGCTGGCCCGTCTCAGAAGCGAAGGAGCCCCGGCACTGCACGAGGAACTGGGCAAAGCCGACCCAGATCTGGCAGCCAGGCTTCACCCCAACGACGGACAGCGCATCGTCCGCGGCCTGGAAGTAGCACTGGGCACGGAACACATCTTAAGCTGGTGGCATGTCCATGCAGCAGGTGATCCTGTCTGCCGCGGGCCTCTTTTGTGCGTAAATACGCCCATCAAAGAACTTGAGCCCCGCCTTGCCAGGCGCATAGACATCATGATCGCCATGGGTGCCGTTGAGGAAGCGGAAAAAGCCTGGGCAGGCTGCCCCCGGGAGGAAGCGCCCGGATGGAGCGGTATTGGCTGCAGGGAGCTGTGCCTTTATCTTCTTAAGAAGCTGTCCCTGGAAGAAGCAAAGCTTTTGTGGCTCAAAAATACGAGAGCCTATGCCAAAAGGCAGATAACATGGTTCAGGGGACGAAAAGAGGCACTTTTCATTGCAAACGATGACGTGCAGGCCTGCCTGGATGCCTTTGCAAAAGAGATGCCGGCATAAAGTCCTTACTTAAGCCCCAGGCAGCATCCCGCCTGTCCGCTCAGGGAAAAGCAGAGAATAGCCGGCAGGTCTTGCGGCTCTTTCCCTGGGAGGATGACAACAAAGGAATACAGTCTGACCCGTTACAGTACGGGCGCATCGGCTGGCAGGCAGAATACATTGTATGGAAGACGCCATTCTTATCGGTTCTGGATCCGGCGAGGCAATGACACTTTCCGCAGGCCGTCAGACTTCATTTTAGCATGCCGCTGCAGGCAGCCGGAAGGACTGGCATGAAGCAAAGGGGAAAACAGACCACAAAGAAAATGGCTCCCGCAAAAAAATGAAAAAAAAGAGTTCCAAAAGAACTTAGAGTACCAAAATAACGATGCTTTTTTCCGGAGCACTACCTTGACCAAACAGGTAAACTGGGCTAATGTGAAAAAAGGAGTTTGTATCCGTTCCTTATGAGGAGCGGATGGATCTGGCATGGGCTGTGATCCAAAATTTGCGAAGTCTAGCATGCATAAGGATGTTCACATGAGGAATGGTAAGGCACTGCTCTCAAAGATGCAGACTGTAGCGTGTACCATCTGTCTGTTCGCCTGGTGTGCGGGGCCTGTAGGCGCCGCCGAAAAGCAACAGGCAGACACGAACACACCTGCAGCCACGGTCATGTTCCCTGTCTCAGGGGATAAAAAGGTTGCCAAAGGTTCCATGCAACCTGTCGTCTTCAATCACGCGCTCCACGAAAAGGCAGTTACCAACTGCGGCACCTGTCACCACACCGGTGAGCCCCAGAAATGTTCTGACTGCCATACACTGACCGGCTCTGATGCCGGCAAGGGCGTTACCCTGGAGCAGGCGATGCACAAGCGCACAATTGCTCCCGTCAAAAAGGGTGTTACCCCCAGTTCCTGTGTGAGCTGCCATGAAAAGGTTATCAGTTCCAAGCAGGAATGCATGGGCTGCCACAACATTGTGACTCCCAAGTACGACGAAGCCTGGTGTACTGTCTGCCATAACGCCAAGGTGACTCCGGAACAGCTTGCCAAGGGCAGCACCGGCGCCATGAGCGATGAAGAAAACCGCGCTATCGCAGACAAGGCTGTGAAGGCTCAGAAGCCCAACGAAACTCCCGGCTTCTTTGTGCCCACCAAGGTGACCATCGACGGCCTGTCCGATGAGTTCAAGCCTGTGCTCTTCAACCATCGCCGCCACGTGGCTTCTGTTGTCGAAAACATCAAGAATGACAAGCTGGCCAATGCTTTCCACTACAAGAAGGAAGTCATCTGCTCCACCTGTCACCACAACAGCCCTCTGTCCATGACTCCGCCCAAGTGTGGCAGCTGCCATAAGGCAAAGGTCGATCCCAGCAATCCCGGGGTTCCGAGCCTCAAGGCTGCTTATCACCTGCAGTGCATGGGCTGCCATGACGGCATGAAGGTGGCTCGTCCTGCCAACACAGACTGCGCCACATGCCACAAGGTTGCGGACAAGTAGGAGAGAAGTATGAATCGCAGAAAGTTTCTCACCTTAATGGGAACAGCGGGCGTTGTTTCGGCAGTTGCCACACCCAAGGCAGCCGAAGCCGGCGTGCATACCTTTCCCTACTATGACAACGGCTATGGCGTGCTGCATGACCTTACCCGTTGCATTGGCTGCCGCCAGTGCGAAGTAGGCTGCAACAAGGTCAACAACCTGCCTGCCCCCAAGGTTCCTTTTACGGACCTGACCGTTACCCACAAAAAACGCCGTACAACCACCACAGAGTGGACGGTTGTCAACCGTTATGACCTGGGCGACAAGGACTATGTGTTCCGCAAGCAGCAGTGCTTCCATTGCAACGATCCTGCCTGTGCAAGCGCCTGCTTCACCAAGTGCTACGTCAAGAATCCCGACGGCTCCGTGTCCTACAACGACAAGCAGTGCGTCGGCTGCCGTTACTGCATGGTGGCCTGCCCCTTCTATATGCCTACCTTCGAGTACGAAGAGGCCTTCGACCCCATCATCCAGAAATGCACCTTCTGCAAGTCCCGTCTGGAAAAAGGCCAGCTGCCCGGCTGTGTCGAGCACTGCACCATGGACGCCCTGACATTCGGACGCCGCAAGGACCTCATCAATATCGCCCACAAGCGTATTGCTGCCAATCCTGACAAATACCTGGATTACATCTACGGCGAGAATGACTGCGGCGGCACGGCCTGGATGGTCATTATGCCCAAGCCCAAGGGCATGGCCCAGTGTGCCCCCGGCAACGCTTCCGAGGCCCACGATGCCATGAAGAAAGTCGGTCTGGACACAGGCCTTGGCTCTCAGCCCATGGGCGAGCTGACCTACGGCGCCCTGGGCACCGTTCCCATGATTATTTCCTTCTGGCCCCTGCTTCTCGGTGGCGCCTATGGCATTACCAAGCGTCGCGAAGCCATTGCCAAGGCCAACCAGGAAGCGGCTGTCGCTGAAGAAAGACAGAAGACCATTGATGCCTGCGTTGCCTGCATCGAAAAGGAACAGGGCAAGGAAGCTGCCGAGCAGCACCGCGCTGCCATGACAGCTGCCCTGGAAGCAAAGGACTCTGCGTCTCAGCATGGCGGGGAGGACAAGTAAATGTCTCACAATATTGTCATTCCGACCAAGGACAAACTGTTCAACTTCGGTCCTTTCCTGAAGCTGACACCTGGTAACATCATTACCTACATACTCCTTGCCATTGGTCTTGCTATCACCATTGTCCGCTTCACAGTGGGCATTGGTGCAGTGTCCAACCTGGACGACTACCAGCCCTGGGGCATGTGGATTGGCTTTGACCTGCTCTGCGGCGTCTGCCTGGCTGCCGGCGGCTACTTCACCACGGTTGCCATCTACGTCATGGGCATGAAGCACTTCAGCTCTGCGGCCCGTCCCGCAGTCCTGACTGCCTTCCTTGGCTACCTCTTCGTGGTTATCGCGCTCCTGTATGACCTTGGTCATCCGCTGCGCCTGCCCTACATGTTCTTCTTCCCCGGCACCACCTCCGTGCTCTTTGAAGTCGGCCTGTGCGTGGCAACCTACCTCACAGTGCTCTTCCTTGAGTTCTCCGTGGCTCCTGCCGAATGGCTGGGACAGAAGTTCAAGTTCCTGCTCACCTACAGGCACTGGATCGAGAAGGTCGGCATCCTGCTCACCATCATGGGCATGTGCCTCTCCACCCTGCATCAGTCTTCCCTGGGCTCTTTGTACCTCATCTGCCCCGGCAAGCTGCATCCTCTGTGGTACTCCCCCTTCCTGCCCATGTTCTTCTTCGTCTCTTCAATGACAGCCGGTTCTTCCATGGTTGTTTTTGAAGGCATGCTGGCCCACAAGGGCATGCACGCCTACATGGACGAAAAGCACCTGGCCGAAGCTCCCATCGTTACCCTGAGCTTCTCCAAGGCCTGCTCGCTCATTCTCTTCTCCCTCTTCATCATGCGCTTTGTGGACATGGTGGTTCAGGGCAACTTCCCCTACCTCTTCACAAGCTACGGCTGCTGGTGGCTCATTGAAATGTTTGGTTTCATCCTGCTCCCCAGCCTGCTGTACGCCAAGGGTTCCCGCGAGAAGAACGTGCCCCTGTGCCGCTTTGCTTCCTGCATCGCCGTGTGCGGCATCGTGCTGAACCGCTGGACAGTTTCCATGATCGCCTACAACTGGCACTTTGAAGCTGCCGACCGCTACTTCCCGAGCCTTCCCGAAGTCTTTGTGTCCGTGTTCGTCGTGACCATGATTGTGACAGCCTACCGCGCCATCTGCTACCACTGTCCTATCCTGTACGAGCATCCCAACTTCAAGGAAGAAGACTAAGAGCTAGTGGAGAATATCATGCATTTTGATACATTTTATCAGTACTTCCTGTTCTCCAAGAGCTGGGCGTACCTGCTTCTTTTCTGCATTCCTCCCCTGTTTGCTCTGTACTGGAACACAGTCATCTACCCCACCAAGGACAAGGATGTGCTGGACCTGGCAAACAAGGTAAAGTCCAAGCTGCCCTTCTGCGGCTGCAAGAAATGCAAGGCCGCTGATTCCGGCTCAAAGTAGGCAGCAACCCTTGACAGGGCGTGCCTGACAAAGTTTACAGAGCGGAGGAATGCCCTCCGCTCTGTTTTGTCTTATAAGGAGGAATGATACGCATGTGTCTGGCAATACCGACCCAGGTTGTTGAGATACTTGACAATACCATGATGAAGGTGCGTGTCGGCAACGGCCCTACCGTCATCACAGCATCAAGCATGCTTCTGCCTGAGCCTCCGCAGATTGGCGACTACCACATTGTCCACGCAGGCTTTGCCCTCCGAAAGCTTGATCCCAAAGAGGCCCAGGACACCCTGGCCGCCCTGCTTGAGTTCGCCATGGCTGCCGATGAAAGCGGCGAGCTTGCAGAACTGGACAAGGAACGTGCCGGAGACTGAAAACCCCGGCTTATTTGACTTTATCTGGTACTCAACATATTTCAAAAAAAGTTTCTCCTGACATCGTACCACTACTCTTGCTTTAAGCTTTTTTGTTTCTTTTTCTGCTGCCGGCAGGACTGCTCACAGCAAAAACGGACAGGCAGGGTATGCCTGCCCTCCCAGTACGAACCAGGCCCTTTCAGTTCCCTTTCACCTTCTATGAGCAACGCACGATGAGCGACTATAAAAAAACTCTGAATCTGCCTTCTACCAAGTTCCCGATGAAGGCCAATCTTGTCCAGACTGAACCCAAAATGCTTGCATTCTGGAACGATATCAATCTCATGTCCCAGCTGGTCAAGGAAGATGCCCCCAAGGGAGAATATGTTCTCCACGACGGTCCTCCGTATGCCAATGGCCATATTCACATGGGCCATGCACTCAACAAGATTCTGAAAGACATTATTATCAAGTCCCGCAACATGCAGGGCTACAAGGCCTTCTATGTTCCTGGCTGGGACTGCCACGGCCTGCCCATTGAACACAAGGTCGAAGAAGAGCTCAAGGGAAAGAAAAAGGAACTGCCTGCCCACGTGGTGCGCAAGATATGCCGCGAGTATGCCTCCAAATGGGTTGACATACAGCGCAAGGAATTTCAGCGCCTGGGCGTTGTCGGCGACTGGGAGCATCCCTATCTCAGCATGAATCCTGCCTTTGAATCGGCAACGAGCATGGAGCTGGCCAACTGCGTCGAGAAGGGCATGGTTATCAGGGCCAAGAAGCCCATCTACTGGTGCGGCCACTGCCACACTGCCCTGGCCGAGGCAGAGGTTGAATACAAGGATGTCACCTCTCCTTCCATTTATGTGCGCTTTGCCCTGAACGACAAGGGGCTCACGAGCGTCTTTGACAAGGCGGATCCTGCAAAAGCCTATATCGTCATCTGGACCACGACGCCCTGGACGATACCGGACAACATGGGCATCTGCCTCAACAGCGAATTTTTCTATGTGCTTGTCGAGCACGATGGTGCCCAGTACATCCTGGCACGCGACCTGCTGGAAGGCTGTGCAAAGGAATGGGGCTGGGAGTCATACACTGTCCTTGGCGAAGCCGAAGGCAAGGCCCTTGAAGGCTTAAAGGCAAGGCATCCCCTCTTTGACAGGGAATCACCCATAGTTCTTGGCGACCATGTCACCCTTGATGCCGGTACAGGCTGCGTCCATACAGCACCCGGCCATGGCCCCGAGGACTATGAAGTTGGTCTCAAATACGGCCTTGAAGTCTACTCTCCCCTTGATGACGGAGCCTGCTTCCTGCCCTCCATGCCCTATTTTGCCGGCATGAACGTCTTTGAGGCCAATCCCCACGTTCTGGAAAAGCTTCAGGAAGTGGGCGCCCTCTTAGGGCACAACACCATCAGCCACTCCTATCCCCATTGCTGGCGCTGCAAGAACAAGCTTATCTTCCGTGCCACTACCCAGTGGTTTATCAGCATGGAGGCCCAGGACCTGCGCAAGAAGGCTCTTGACGCCATCAACAACAAGGTCAGCTGGATTCCTGCCTGGGGACGCGAGCGCATTTACAACATGATTGCCACCAGGCCTGACTGGTGCATCTCAAGGCAGCGCCAGTGGGGCGTGCCCATCCTGGCACTGCTCTGCGAGGACTGCGGCGAGGCCTGGAACGATGCTGCCTGGATGAAGGACATCAGCGCCCGCTTTGCCAAGCATCCCACAGGCTGCGACTACTGGTTCGAGGCCGATCTCAAGGAGATTGTGCCTGACGGCCTGAAGTGCCCCCACTGCGGCGGCACCCACTGGAAGAAGGAAACAGATATCCTTGATGTCTGGTTCGATTCCGGCTCCACCTGGTCCGGCGTCTTAAAGCAGCGTCCCGAGCTGTCCTATCCTGCCGACCTCTACCTGGAAGGCTCCGACCAGCACCGCGGCTGGTTCCACAGCTCCCTTTTGCTCAGCATGGCGACCCAGGGCATGCCGCCCTACCGCAACGTCCTGACACATGGCTATGTGGTGGACGGCAAGGGCTTCAAGATGTCCAAGTCCGTGGGCAACGTCATTGCCCCGCAGGAAATTATCGCCAAGTACGGCGCTGATGTGGTGCGCCTCTGGGCTTCCTCCGTGGAATACCGCGATGACGTGCGCCTTTCTGACGACATTATCGCCCGCCTGGTTGACGCCTACCGCCGCATCCGCAACACCTGCCGCTATATTCTCGGCTGTGTGGACAAGCTGACGCCGGCTGATCTTGTCAGCCTGGACGAGCTCCTGCCCCTGGACAGGGCCGCAGTCAGCACCGCCGCCCAGATCTATGCCCAGGTACAGCAGGCCTATGAAAGCTATGACTTCCACAAGGTCTTCCACACCCTGCATGAATACTGCGTGACAGACCTCTCCATCCTCTGCATAGACGTGCTGAAGGACCGCATCTACTGTTCTGCAAAGAACTCCATTGAGTACCGTTCGGCCCTTACCTGCCTCTACCGCATCCTGGAGCTCTTTGTACGCAACATAGCCCCCATCCTCTCCTTTACGGCAGAAGAAATTTACCAGTGCTTCCCTGCCGCCCTCAAGGGCGAGGAAAAGTCGGTCTTTGCCTTAAAGCCCGTTGACTGCGAGGGATGGATCCTTCCTGAATCCGGCAGGGCCGACTGGAAGACAGTGCAGGATGTGCGCGGCGCCGTTACCAGGGCCATTGAGCCCCTCCGCAAGGAAGGAACCGTGGGTCATTCCCTGGATACCAGCATTACGCTCTCTGTCTCAGACGAGCTGGCAGCCTGCCTTGAGCGTACCGGCTGCGACCTGCGCGAATACTGCCTTGTTTCCCAGCTGACTGTTGAGCCTCTGGCCAATGCCGGAAGCGATGCTGTCAGCGACGATCAGGTGCCAGGCCTCAAGGTGACCGTGAAAAAGGCCCAGGGCGAAAAGTGCCCGCGCTGCTGGACATACTCTGCCGAAATCGGAAAGGATCCCTCACACGCAGATCTCTGCCCGAGATGCGCGCATGTCATGTCTCTCATTGAGCAGAACAAGGAAAACAGCTAGGGACCATGTCCATGGACGCTCGCTGGAAATATCTTCTGACCCTTGCCCCCCTGGCCGTGGTCCTGGACCAGGCAAGCAAATGGATTGTCAATGAGACAATACCCCTCAACAGCGGCATTGTAGTAATTGACGGCTTTTTTAACCTGGTCAACATCCGGAACAGGGGAGCTGCCTTCGGCATGCTCAACAGGTCTGACATAGACTGGCAGGTCTGGCTCTTTCTGGCGTCCACCATTGTGGCCACGGCCGTTATCATCACGCTCATGCGCAAAAGCGGGCAGGCCCCGCTTTTGTGGAGCGGGCTCAGCCTTATCCTGGGCGGAGCCTTCGGCAACCTGATAGACAGGCTTAAGGAGCGTGCTGTCACGGACTTTCTGGACGTATACTATGGCGCCTGGCACTGGCCGGCCTTCAATGTGGCCGACATTGCAATCTGCGTCGGGGCAGGACTGACTGTCCTGGCCATGCTGCTGGGACATGACCGCAGGGGGCTGGCCAAGGACTGACCGGCCCTGTAAAGGATTTAGCTATGACATTTGCCTGGTGGCATATACTTGTTGCCCTTATTCCCATTCTTCCCAATCTGTGGTCAGTATGGCATATTTGGAGCCATGACTTCGGGGGAGAATTTCAAAAGAAAGTACTCTGGCTTTGTGTCTCTGTCTTTCTGCCTGTCCTAGGCGGCATCATCTACATCTTGTTCGGCCGTCCAAAAGCAGGTGCAAGGCTGAGAAGGCAGGCATAGCTCCTGTCACCCTTTCCTCTTGTCTCCGGGACTGCGTTATTTCCTTTTTTTTGGAGATTTACTGTGAAAAAAACACTTCTTCCTATCTTTCTCCTGGCTACCATGGCGACAGGTCTTACGGGCTGCGCCCAGAGAAATGACGACATGGAAGCGCAGCTTTTGCAGCATGATGCTGAAATCAGGCGCATGCAGCCTGCCCAGGCAGATACCAGAAACGAGCTGCAATCCATAAGAGAGGAACTGCGCGAGCTGCGCGGCCTTGTTGCTGACTTAAAGAGGGCCGGCGGTGCAGCCGCCATGGTTGACAAGCTTAACCGCCATGACGCCGCCCTGCGACAGATCGAAACCAGCATGGCCATGAAGTTCGATCTTGGCGATCCCATCCAGCCTGCCGCCGGAGCTCCTCTTGCAGCCCAGCCTGTGCAGACAGCTCCCCAGGCACCGCAGGCAGCAACGCCTGCTGTTGACTTCAGCTACGGCGGCCTGAATGAAAATGCCGGTGCTAATGCTGCAGCCGGAGCTGCAACTGGTGCAGCCGCAGCCTCTGCGGCCTCTGCCGCTGCCGCCCCTACTGCCAGCACCTGGGGCCAGGAAACGCCCAGGCCCAAGCAGCCTGTAGCCCAGAAGGATATGAAGGTTGCCCTCTATGAAGCCGGTGTGAATGCCTACAATTCACGCAAGTATACAGAGGCGCAGCGTTCCTTCTCCGACTACCTGCAGAACTTCGGTAAGAGCGGGGATGCCAAGACAACGGCTGCTGCCAACTACTACCTTGGCGAGTGCTATTTCCAGACCAACAAGTTTGCGGATGCAGCCCTTGCCTATGATACGGTTATCAGCTCCTATCCCAAGTCCGACAAGGCTCCCGCGGCCTACTTGAAGCAGGGCATATGCTTCAGCAAGATGAAAAAGGGAGCTGCTGCCAAGGCCCGCATGAACGAGCTTATCAAAAAGTACCCCAACAGCCCCGAGGCCAAGAGGGCCAAGGACTTCCTCAAGACAAACAAGTAACAAACCATACAGGATACAGTTTTCAAAGCCACAGGTTGTACAGCTTGTGGCTTTTTTGGTGCAAAAAATCCGGCAGGGAGCATGGCCTCTGCAGCCGCCGAGAAGGACGGCTACGGCTACCATGAAGAGGAAGACAGCACCGTTCCTCCTTAGGGATGACCGTTCCGGCTGCCAAATAGGCGCTTGCCTTTTTCTCACTATACCTATATTTTACAGACAGGGTTTTTCTTGAAAAGCCCTGTCTTTTCTTTTCCGTGTGTTCGTGCTCAGATGATGCCAGATACAAAGGCTTAGCCGGCATGCTGTTTGCGCTGTAAGGCACGCAGGAGAAAAGAAGACGTTCCTTCATCAAAACCTGAAAAGGGCATTGACGGACATACTTTTCCCTTACGGCGTAGAAAAACTGGTTGTTGCGGACAAGCCGCAGGCGACAGAATAAAGCGTACCGGGAAAAGAGATATTCAGGATTCTGCCTGTCAGGACAAAGTGCACATAAGCCTGCACAAGTGTCCTTTTCCTGCTTACGGCCGGATACCTGTTTATCGGCAGCTCCCAATGGCGGTGGCGGCAAGGCTACTTTTCTTTTCCTCCTGTGTTATGCTGTTTGCGAAATCATAACCCAAGCAGCAGACATGAGAGAAACCGGCCCTCCGGCCCTCGCACACCTTGCCCGTCAGGGTGTACTACGATAGGATAACTATATGAAAATAAAAGGCATATCGCACGATCATAGGTATAAGACGATTTTCAGCGATCCGGTCATGGTGGAATCACTGTTACGGGAGTTTACTCCCAAGGAGTTTGTTGCAGACTTAGACTTTCCTTCTCTCACACACATTTCCGGCACTTATGAAGCTGACGATGGCAGTGAACGCATTAATGACAGGGTCTGGCGCATCGGATGGAAAAATGGTTCCTCGCTTTATATAGCTATAATGCTGGAATTTCAGAGCACGCAGAACAAGTGGATGCCGCTGAGGATCCTGAATTATACAACCCTGCTTCTTTTAGATCTCATTAACAAGAAGCAACTACCTCCGGACGGAAAACTTCCTCCAATATTTCCCATTGTCATGTATAATGGAAAGTCCCCCTGGAAGGTGCCGGTAGATGTAGCATCCTTGTTCGGTCCATTGCCTGAAATTCTGAACAGATACTGCCCGCAACAGCAATATCTTCTGCTGGATGAAGGCCGTATCCCGGAAGAGCGCCTGAACAGTAGCAAAGAACCTGTTTTAGACGTTATAAAAATGGAACGGGCCTATACGCCTGAGAGGATAAAAGAAGTAGTTGACAGATTAAACAATCTTTCAGATCCTAAATATGATTTCATCAAACAAATACTTACAGCCTGGATAAATCAGGCTATCAGAAGCTTCGATTTCACAACAGAAATTCCTGAACATCAGGATTTGCAGGAGGTAGGCGCTATGTTGGCGGAAAATATGGCTCAGTGGAAAGAACAATTTAGAGAGGAAGGCAGAGAGGAAGGCAGAAAGGAAGGCAGAAAGGAAGGCAGAAAGGAAGGCAGAAAGGAAGGCAGAGAGGAAGGCAGAAAAGAAGGCAGAAAGGAAGGCAGAGAAGAAGGCAGAGGGGAAGGCAGAGGCCTGCTTTTGCTGGATTTGCTGAAAAACCGCTTCGGCGCTCTTCCTGATTCAGTGACTGCCTATATCGAAAATTCTTCTGACTCAGATGCCATCACAAAATTTGCGATGTTTGCCACCCAGGCTCCGTCGCTGCAGGCTGTTATCGACCAGATTAAAAATATGACAGGTACCAATTGCTCTGGTCAGACCATTCAGCCTGCCTGATTTTCTCTCTGACCTCCGGTTTTGCAGGAGACAGGCACTATGTTGGCGGAAACTATGGCTCAGTGGAAAGAACAATATAGAGAGGAAGGCAG
>CAVLCT010000065.1:0-3305 GCA_963661665.1 Bulleidia sp.
TTTGCGCATGGAGGAAAAAAAGCCGGCCAGATCTTCTTCAGGCAGATTAAAGGCCTTGTATTCTCCCGGCAACCCCAGAGCCTTCAGTGCTGTATTGTGCATGATAGGACTTAAGGAATGCGCTATGGGATGTCCGATGACACAGTATAACGGCTGGTCCGGCATGATTCTTCCTCCCTTGTTTCTTTACGTGTTTTTGGTAAAAACAGTGCTCTTTGAATACACAGCCAACAAAATGGCCTACTGCCTGCCTCTGCGTCAAGGGCAGTCAGGACTTTAGTTCCTTCAAGCCTTCAGGATAACACACTATTTCTTTTTCCCCCTTTTCGGATTTTCTTTCATGTCGCACTCTTCCCCCAATGCAACAGATGCATCGCGCGCAACTGCTGTCAGGCTTGGCGCAGTCAGAGCACTGCCCATTATGCTGGGCTACCTTCCTGTCGCCTTTGCCTTCGGCGTTCTCACTAGCCAGTCCGGCATGCCTGCCTCCCTGGCCTGCGCCATGTCACTCCTTGTCTTCTCAGGATCCGGCCAGTTCATTGCCATAGCCATGTGGTTTTCCGGAGCAGGCTATCTGGCCACCGGCATTTCAGTCCTGGTTACCAATCTCCGCTACCTGCTCATGGCCATGGCTCTGGCCCCGCATGTAGGGAAACTGAAACCTCTGGCACGCTTCATTTTTGGCTGGCAGATAACGGACGAGCTCTTTGCCGTCCATATCACGGCCTTTCAGCAGGGCTGGCAGCTGAACCGCACTGCCATTTTTTCAGCCACCTTCCTGGCACAGGCTTCATGGGTCGCAGGAACTGTCATCGGTTCCCTGTGCGGCAGCATTGTTACAGACGTGAAACCGCTCGGGCTTGATTTTGCCCTCTCAGGCATGTTCCTGGCTCTGCTGATTCCCCAGTGCACGGACAGGCTGCATATCCTGACAGCCGTTCTGGCCGGCATCTTCTCCGTTTCGCTACGCTTTGCAGGACTTGATGCCTGGAATGTGGTCCTGGCTTCAATCATAGCTGCATCCATAGGTACCTGGCTCAGCACAAAGGAAAACAAGACTATCAAAAAAGACTGGGAGGAGAAAAGCAATGACTGACCTTACCTCCTATTCAAGCATCCTGCTCCTTCTTCTTATCTGCCTGGCAGTCACTCTCCTGCCAAGGGTGACGCCTCTCTTCGTCTTCAGCAGGGAAACGCCTGACTGGCTCAGCAAGTGGCTCAATTTCGTGCCGGCTGCCGTCATGGCGGCACTGGTCGTTCCGGACCTCTTTTTCTACAACGGCTCTTTCAGCGTCAATATTCTGGACAACCTCTTCCTTGCCGCCGGCATAGCAACAGCCCTCTTTTGCATCGTGACGAAGAATTTTGTGGGCACGATTCTCTTCGGCATGATTTTTGTTGCGGCAATGCGCTGGTTCGGACTGGCCTGCTGACCAGCAATTTGCCCCGTAATTTCCACTTCAAAGGCACAACTAACCCATGAGCATACTCTGGCATTTATCGGGAGCGGCCATAGAGCAGGAGAGCTTCCGCCGCATAGAAGAAGAATATGCGGACAAGGCACGCTTTTCAGACGGGGAGTGGCGCATAGCGCGCAGGCTTATCCATACCACGGCTGACATGCACATTGCCGATTCCCTTGTCTTCCGCCACAATCCCATAGAAAAAGGACTTGAGGCTTTGCGCTCCTGCGCACCGGTTTTCTGCGACTCGAACATGATACGGGCAGGCCTGTCCGTACCGCGCCTGAAAAAGCTCAATGCCGGCTACACAAAGGAAGACCTGCATTGCTATATTTCCGATGCAGATGTCATTGCCAGGGCAAAGGCTGAAGGGTTCACAAGGGCCTTTTGCGGTGCAGAAAAAGCACGCCCCATGCTTGATGGTGCAATCGTCCTGATCGGCAATGCACCGCTGGCCCTGGCAAGAATTGCCAGGTACATACTGGAAGAAGAGGTGCGGCCGGCCCTGGTCATAGGCATGCCCGTGGGCTTTGTAAACGTTGTTGAGTCCAAGGAACTGCTGGGCCAGTGCCCTGTTCCGCAGATCGTGCTTGAAGGCAGGCGCGGGGGCAGCACGCTTGCCGTGGCAACGCTTCATGCCATCACTGAAAATGCCTGAGAAACAGACAAGGCCTCTGCAGGGAGTCTCCATGAACACAGCGGTTACCATTGTTGGCGCAGGCCCGGGGGCAGCGGATCTCATATCGGTCAGGGGCATGCGTGCCCTTGAAAAGGCCGATGTCGTTGTCTACGCAGGCTCCCTGGTGAACCCTGAGCTTCTTTCGTACTGCAAGGAAGGATGCCGGTGCCTTGACAGTGCCTCCATGTCACTGGATGAGCAGGTTGCCGTCATGAGCGAGGCAAGCAGGGCCGGCAAAAAGGTTGTCCGCCTGCATACAGGCGACCCTGCCCTCTACGGGGCTGTCAACGAGCAGATTGATGCCCTTGCAAAGATGGACATTCCGGTAAGCATTGTTCCTGGCATAAGCTCCGTCTTTGCTGCAGCTGCGGCACTTGGAACGGAACTGACAGCCCCCGGCGCAAGCCAGAGCGTCGTCCTCACCCGCACCCAGGGCAGGACGCCCATGCCTGCAAAGGAGGATGCTACCAGTTTTGCCAGAACAGGCGCCACCATGGTCTTTTTCCTCAGTGCCGGCAAAACAGCTGAACTCATGCAGACGCTCATGCAGGAAGGGGGTGTTGCCCCTGATACGCCTGCCTGCATCGTCTACCGTGCCTCATGGCCTGACGAGCGCATTATAAGGGCTGATGTCGCCACCCTGGCAGGAAAGGCACAGGAAGCCGGCATAACAAGGCAGGCTCTCATCCTTGTGGGAAAAGCCCTGCACTCGCACAATGCTTCTTCAAAGCTCTATGCAGACGACTTTTCCCACGGCTACCGCAACAACATTGCAGACGAAAGCTTTGACGGGCGCTGTGCTGTCTATGCCTTTACTGAAACTGGGCTTAATCTTGCCCGCACCCTGCTTCCTGCCCTGAATCCGGCATCGCGCATATACTGCGCAGGCGAAGCAAATGCAGGCAATGAGCAGAGCTTTGCCAGCAAAGGCCTGAAAAAGCAGGTCGCAGAAAACTGGACACACTTTGCCGCCCATATCTTTATCGGTGCTTGCGGCATAGCCATACGCAGCACGGCCCCGCATCTTAAGGGCAAGACAGTCGATCCTGCTGTCATCAGCATACCGGAAAACGCAGGGCATGTTATTCCTCTCTTAAGCGGGCACATAGGCGGAGCCAACCGCCTTGCCAGGCGCCTTGCCCGTATTACAGGAGCAGAAGCTG
>CAVLCT010000065.1:3679-11863 GCA_963661665.1 Bulleidia sp.
CAGGGGCTCTCTAAGGACAATATCGCATCCATTGCCAGCTGCGATGTCAAAAAAGACGAGGAAGCCATCCTCAGCCTGGCTAAGGAATGGGGCAAGCCCCTTGCCTTCTATACGGCAGAAGAGCTTGCCGCAGTCCCTGTGCCTACCCCGTCACAGATGGTGCAGGAAAAAGTCAGCACGCCGTCCGTCTGCGAGGCTGCCTGCCTTCTCAGTGCCGGCTACGGTGCCGGCAGGGGAGCCAGGATACATACAAAAAAGACCATCATGGGCGATATTACACTGGCCCTGGGACAGCTGCCTCATGGCAGGGCACAGAAAAAAGAAAAAGGCTGTATCATTGTAGCAGGCCTGGGCTCTGGATCGGAACGGCACTGCACGCCTGAAGTAGCTCAGGCCCTGGAACAGTGCGATGTTGTGGCCGGCTACACAAACTACTTAAAACTCATAGGCGACCGCATTGCCGGCAAGCCCGTCATCCAGACAGGCATGCGGGGCGAGCTTGAGCGCTGCCGCCAGGCTTTTGCCTCGGCTTTGGCAGGCAATACGGTCTGCATGGTCTGCTCTGGCGATCCCGGCATACTGGCCATGGCAGGCCTTATCTATGAGCTTAAGATAAGGGAAGAGCAGTACAAAGACGTCCAAATCCGCGTCCTGCCAGGCATTACGGCTGCAAGCATTGCTGCCGCGCGCCTTGGGGCACCGCTGCAAAATGGCTTCTGCCTTGTCAGCCTCTCTGACCTGCTTATTCCGGCTGACGAGGTGCGCCGGAACATACGAAGCTGCGCCATGTCAGATCTACCGCTTGCCATCTATAATCCGGCCGGCAGAAAGCGCAGGGATCTGCTTGCTGAATCACTGGGTATTTTCCGATCTGTTCGCGGGGACGACGTTCTTTGCGCCTATGTAAAAAATGCCGGCAGGGAGGATGAGGCAGTGTGGACAGGGAAGCTGTGCGATTTCCCGGCCGATGAAGTAGATATGTCCACGCTGATCATCATCGGGGGCCCGCGCACCTGCCTTGCAGGCAGCGTGCTCTATGAAGCCAGGGGCTACATGGAAAAATACAGGCAGGACTGAAAGCGTGTGCACAAGGACTGAAAGAACATCGGGAGAGGCATCGGAAGGGACGCCCTTTCACGGATTCCTGCTTGCCGCTCCCAAATCAGGCGAAGGGAAGACAACAGTCGCTGTCGCCCTGATGCGTGCCCTGAAAAACAGGGGGGTTGCTGTTCAGCCTTTCAAATGCGGCCCTGACTACATTGATCCAGGCTTTCATGCTGCGGCAGCAGGACGGCCGTCCTGCAACCTTGATACCTGGATGATGGGCAAAAATGGCGTCAGGAAGCTGTGGACAGCTATGTGCCTTGAGGCTGACTGCGGCATAGCCGAAGGCGCCATGGGGCTTTTTGACAGCATAAGACCTGGCGATGTGGCAGGCAGTGCCGCAGACTGCGCAAAGGCCCTGCACCTGCCTGTTATCCTAATCTTCAATGCCAGAGGCATGGCCTGGTCTGTATCAGCCCTTGTAGACGGCTTTCAGCGCAAGGCAGAAGCCATGGGGATTCGTATTGCCGGCGTTATTGCCAACAATGCAGGAAGCGCACGCCACAAGGAAATACTGGCTCAAGCCCTCGAACAGGAAGGCCTGCCGCCACTGCTTGGAGCATTGCCGCGCAACAAGGAATTTGCCCTGCCCGAACGGCAGCTGGGCCTTGTCCCGCAAGGAGAAGCATGCCTCTCTGAAGAATGGCTTGATACCCTGGCAAAAAGTGCCGAAGACAATATCGATATTGACAGGCTTCTAAGCCTCACACAATGCCTGCGCCCCAAAAACCTGCCAGCAGCTGCCTCGGCAGGACAATACCTCAGACGCCTGGGTATAGCCAAAGACAAGGCCTTCTGCTTCTATTACTGGGAAAATGAGGCAGTCTTAAGACAGAAAGGCTGGGAGCTTGTCCCCTTTTCTCCCCTTAAGGACAAGGCACTACCGGAAAATCTTGATGCCATCTATCTTGGAGGCGGATATCCTGAGGTCTTTGCCAGGGAACTTTCTGAAAACACATCCATGCGTTCTGCCATCCGTGACTTTGCAAAAAATGGCGGCGAAATCTATGCAGAGTGCGGCGGCTACATGTATCTCTGCTCATCGCTTGAAGTGCCGGAAACATTGCCGGACGGAAAGCTTATCTGCAAAGCCTGGCCCATGTGCGATGTTATCTCTGCCACGGCAAAAATGGGACAGCGCCTGCGCTCCCTGGGATACAGGGAAGCATCCTTTCTGACATCTCCACCCTTCGGGCTGGATTTTGAGGTTATGCGCGGGCATGAATTTCACTGGTCGGACATAGAACTGCACAAAGACTACCCTCCGCTGTACACAGCTTCTTCGGCATCATCGCCTGCAAGGCAGTGCGGGGTGGCTTTTGGCAATGTGCGCGCAGGCTATGTCCACCTGTATTTTCAAAGCCCGGAAGATGCGGCAGGCCATGACAATGACAATTTTGACGATATATCTGCCTGTGTCCCCGTGCATCAGAAAGGACATGCCAGCAAAGGACAGGTCATCCTCCTGAACGGTCCTTCCAGTGCCGGCAAGACAACGCTGGGCAAAGCCCTGCAACGGAAATTGCAGGAACAGTACGGGATACACTCGCTTCTGCTTTCCGTGGACCACCTTCTTATGGCCACAGACAGCACAGGATCAACTGTCATCTCCTGCCTTGAAGAAACCGGACTGCCGGTCATTGAAACCTTTCATGCGGCCATCCAGGCAGCAGCAAGGGCAGGAGCCTTTGTTATAGCGGACCATGTACTTGGCGAAAACACTGCCTGGATTAACGACCTGTATTCAAGGCTTGAAGGGATAAAGATGCTGCCGGTCCAGGTTGTCTGCGACATTGAAGAACTGCAAAGACGGGAATATGCAAGAAGCGACAGAAAGCCCGACTGGTCGCATGCCCTGCGCCAGGCAGAAGAGATCCATGCACATCTGCCGTGCGAAATCGTAATTGATACAACAAAGACAGGGCCGTATGACTGCGCGGGCATAGTGCTTGACGCACTTTCTCTTCACTAGGTATCTGATAATTAAATCTTAACACTAAGATAAATAAAAAAGTAAGACTACACTAGGAGGAGCACATGTGTATAATATTGCATATACATAAAACTGATGTTATTTTTTATTAAAGTGGATGATTTTACAACCTTCATGATAGCAAGGAGGGTACTATGACTACACTCGCCTTAGATACACTTGCTTACAGCAAAAAGCTTATCGGCTTTGGCTTTACTCAGGCGCAAGCCGAAGGCATTACCGAGCTCGCCAAACAGCAGCATGCTGCCAACAATGAAGAAATCAAAGCGTTGAAGGCGGAGATTGAATCACGCGACGAAAAGGCACGGCAGGAACTCGCTACAAAACAGGACCTGCAAGTCGAGGCAGAAAAAATCCGTTGTGAAATCGAACAGTCCAAAGTAAGTCTGCTCAAATGGCAAATTGGCATTGCTGTCGCTCTGGGGAGTGCTATGCTGACAGGCTTTGGAGGACTTGCATACATCAGCAAGAGGATTCCACTGGACCGGATTCTGATTCACAGCCCCTTTTAGGAGGGGCTTTTTGAGCTCTTCGTGACTTCCTTGCGGGTGACTTGTACGACGCAAAACATACTTCATAATAGAACGAGAATGGTCACTGAGGCTAAGAAACACAGCGCTTCTCGCCCATTAAGAAACTGAAGATATGTGATTATACCAGCTACCTACAAATACCTCTGAAGAGCCTAAAAAAGTGGAGCTAGCCCCAGCCTCTGAGCGGATACCCCTGAGTAGCAGCATTGAGCTGTACAAAACTGTTCAGGCCAATGACTCCTTCCGCAAAAGGCTCATGGACATGGTATTCAACGCCACCTTCGTATGGCTCAGGTCAAATGGAAAATATCTGCCAAGGATTGTACTGCTATTTTTAAGGAAAATGACATCTTTGGCTTTATTGCGGATTGCTATGACAATCTGCATCTAAACAGCTATGCTTGTGCCCTTGATGATGTAGAGACTTTGCTGCACAACAATGGGGTAGCCGTATGATTGAACTAATTTAAACCCAGGATGCTATAAACTACCTTGAATTTGTTAGGAGTGAGCGTTATGGCGACATCAGCTTGTGACCTTAGCGACAAACAGCGTGAAACGTGTGCTGTCTTGAATATGCGTGATGCTGTAGCAAAAATCTCAAATCAGCAAGACATTCCATATGAAGAAGCCCTGCTACTATTTACCGGCTCCCCTGTCTATGATGCCCTTTTTGACTTGGAACCGGCGTTTGGAGAGAAAGCCCGGAATATCTTCTTGCTCTTTGGAATGACGCACAAAACGAAAAATAGACTATGAATGCAGCACTCCAATGCACAGAACGCAAGAACAGAAAGCGACAGGGCTACGAACAAGGCAATTCTTAATACCATGAGCAGACCTGAGCGGCGAGGCAGACAGTTATGTCACAAGTTCAGAAAAACCTGCCTGATGCCCTCACTCCCCCATTATTTCAGCCTTCCGAAGGCACAGCCCATGTTCAGACATCTTTACATACCAGCTTTTGACACCACAGCAGCGCAAAAAGCCAGGCTACGCCTTGACTCCCTTGCCAAAATACCAGGAAGCCTGGGCGTCCTTGAAGATCTTGCCGTCCGCCTTGCCGGCATTACAGGAAGGGAGTGCCCATCCTTCCCTAAAAAAACGGTAGTGCTCTTTGCCGGAGACCATGACATTGCCCTGCACAACGTCAGCGCCTCAGGCCAGGAAGTAACCGAACAGCAGGTACGCAATTTTCTCAAAGGACAGGGCACCATCAATGCCTTCTGCCGTACAGCCAATGCCAAGCTTGTGGTAGTGGACTGCGGCATGAAAAACGATATGCCGGCCCTCCCCGGACTTGCGAAACGCAAAATTGTCCATGGCGTGCGTGACTTCAGCGAAGGACCAGCCATGACAAGGGAAGAGGCCCTGCAGTGCGTGCAGCTTGGCATTAACATGGCTGTAGGGCAGGCTCAGTTTGGGACAACCCTTATTGCCTGCGGCGAAATGGGTGTTGGCAATACGTCTCCATCGTCAGCCATAACGGCTGTCTTTACGCACGCGAAACTTGAAGACATCGTCAACAAGGGCTCGGGCATACGGCCTGATCTTGTGAAGCAGAAATGCCGTCTGATACGCCAGGGACTTGAGCTGAACAAGCCTGATCCCAGAGACGGCATTGACGTTCTGGCAAAGGTTGGCGGTGCCGAGATTGGCGCCATGGCAGGACTGATGCTGGGGGCTGCAAGCCTGCGTATTCCATGCGTTCTGGACGGCTTCATAGCAGCAGCAGCTGCTGCTATAGCCTCGGCCATTAATCCTGGCGTCTCGGCAATGCTTGTAGGCTCCCATCTCTCAAAGGCCAGAGGACATGCCCTTCTCATGCAGCATCTGGGCATTCCGACGTACTTTGATTTTGGCATGCACCTTGGCGAAGGTGCCGGCGCAGCGCTCTTTTTCCCTGTTATCGACAATGCTGTCCGCATCCTTACGGAAATGGCCTCCCTTAAGGAACTGAACATAGACCGCTGCAATACATAGCAGGTGGCAGTCCCTGCTCTTATTCTTTCGCTTTATCCCTTTCCTGCATAAAGGCCCATTCATGAACCGCTTGCAACGTCAGCTTACCCTCTTCCGCTGTGCCCTCGCCTTTTATACAAGGCTGCCCGCAGGATCTGCCGAACTTCCTCCGACAATGCACGGCACCATCATCTGGCTTCCTTTTATAGGCTTGCTTGTCGGTATCCTGACAGCGCTGGGAGCTGGCCTGCTCTCTTTCCTTTTCCCTGCACCGCTCTGCGGCCTGGCTGGCTGCTTTCTCTGGACAGCCGTCACCGGCGGGCTGCATCTGGACGGCCTTTGCGACTGCGCAGACGGCCTGGTGCTGGAAGCCTCTCCTGAAAAGAGGCTTAGTGTCATGAAGGATTCAAGGCTCGGAACCTTTGGCGGATGCGCTCTTTTCTTTGATCTGGCCTTCAAGGCCTGCGCAATAACGCTGATCCTTGAAAAAACAGTCTTTGAACTGCCTGGCATTGCTGGCTTTTTCCTGCTTGCAAAAGACATAGCCTTTGCGGCGTTTCTTGCCAGATGTACTGTCATGCCGGCCATGTTTCTGCCGTCAGCAAGGCACGGCGGAATGGGAGAAGCAACAAAGGACGGGATCACAAAAAAAACACTGCTGTTTTTCCTGGTGCTTGCTGTCTGCCTGAGTGCTGTGCAGGGTTTGCAGGGGCTTTGCGCCCTTGTCACGGCAACAGCTGTAGCCGCCCTCTTTCTGCGATGGACTAAGGCAAGGATTGGTGGCGTCACAGGCGATGTCTACGGATGCCTTATAGAAAGTATCGAATGCTCCGTGCTTCTTGTCTTCTGTGCTCTGTAACCTTTCCTGCACGACATTATCGTCTTCGGGGTATCTTCTTTGAACAAATACCGCCTTCCCCGCCTTAAGACAGGGTCAACATCCTATCTTCTGCATGACAGCTATGTTCCGGCTGTCCGGTTTACAGCAGAGAGATGCGACGATGTCTCCCTTCTTCTGCTTGAGACCGGTCCTGACATGAGCTGGCTTCCCTCACCCAAAGAGGTTACCGAAATGGCTGCCATCCTTGACGGAGAGGGGGCTGCCATGCATGTCCACATGCCGACGGATCTTTTCTTTGATACCGAAGCCGATGCCAGAAAGATTGTTTCAAAGGCCAGGCATGTTATTGATCTGACTGCTCCGCTTGCTCCGCACAGCTTTGTCATCCATGTGGACTTTCTCTCTCAAAGGAACTGCCTGACAAAAAATCCCGCACAGGCTCTCAGCCAGGAGCAGATTTTGTACACCAGGGAAGCGCTGGCCAATATCGCATCCTTTCTCCCGTCGCCTGACATGCTCTGCGTAGAGAACCTGGAAGGCTATCCTGTCTCTTTCTGGGACTGCTGGTTTGAAGGTTCGCCATTTTCACGCTGCCTTGACATAGGGCATATATGGAAGGACGGTGGCGATCCCCTTCCTGTTCTTTCCAACTGGGGATCACGTCTTCGTGTAATACACATGCACGGCCTGAAAAGGACGGCTACCTACGATGCTCCCGGACACACTGCCCCCTATTGCCGGGATCACAAATCCCTTGCCTTAATGCCAGAAGAAGATATCGACTTAGTCATGCATCATCTCTGGAAGCAGGGCTTTGAAGGAACGCTGGTTCTTGAAGTTTTCAGCATTGAAGACTTCCGCTCATCCCATGCAGCACTTCTTCAATCCTGGGACAGATTCTGCGCCAGGAACGAACAGCCTTGACAGGCTGAAAGCCATCTGTCCCTGATCTTTATGCGTATCGTCCCCGGCATCAGGCATATTATGGAAAAATCTGACATCACCCTCTACCTTGGCGGTACAAGCAGCGGAAAAAGCCGCCGTGCCGAAGAACACGTTCAAAAAGAGGCTGAAGGCCCCGTCCTCTATGTGGCCACTGCCAGAAAATTCCCTGATGATACAGCCATGATGGAACGCATACGCAGGCACTGCCTGCGCAGACCGGCTCACTGGGCCACGTTTGAATGCCCGCTTCATTTAGGGGAAATGCTTCCGTCCAGGATTGATGACCTGTTATCAGCAAGCCATTCTTCAGCATCTCAGGAAAACGCTGCTCTGCCGACCATACTTATAGACTGTGTCACCATGTGGATTACCAATATCCTTATGGAACAGGAAGATCCCGGCAACATTTCCCCCTTTCTGGATGCAGTACGGGCCGAAACAGAGGAGCTCATTGCCCTCATGCAGCAAAGGCAATGTCGCTGGGTTCTTGTTTCCGGAGAAACAGGCCTTGGCGGCATAGCCCAGAATACCCTCAGCCGCTCCTTCTGTGACGGGCTGGGCCTTGCAAACCAGCTCCTGGCTGGGCAGGCTGACAATGCCTACCTGGTTGTCGCAGGCCGCCTTCTGAAGCTCTCCTGACGGATTCCCTTAAAACGACATGTACACTGGCAGTGGTACATAAGTGCAGGAAGACTGCCTTTAGTGTAGACAGGCAGACAGAGACCGTTGCTGCCTACCTGCTTCAATTCCGGAAATCCCGTACTATCCAGCAACACTCCGCTGTCCAGATATTGCCAGCAATCAGC
>CAVLCT010000066.1:0-11440 GCA_963661665.1 Bulleidia sp.
GGCCTGCAATGGGAACAGTTTGCCAACGTATGCGGCCGCATTGTGGAAGAAGAGAATGTGCCGTGGACAGGCCTTCATGAGTACATTCTTGCCTACCTGGAAGAAAACGAGCCGTCTGACGGGTATAACTGGGATGCTGTCTTGCAGGCCGCATAGGGTGTAAAATGGATACTTCTTTACTCCGGAGCGTGCGCAAGGCCTTAAAAAACAAGCCTCTGGACCATGCCGAACAGTGCATTTTTGAACACTGGCAGTCAGATGCTCCCAATGCAGACTTGATTTTTGAGTTGGCTGCGCCTGAAAAGACGCACCCAGACAAGCCAGCAAAAAAAAGGGCCGTATCCCAGGTACAGTCACAAGAACAGCTTCACGGCTTCCTTGAAAAACTGTTTGTGCCTGCACATGATGGAGGCGATGCGGACAGTCGAAGGGCCCTGCCAGTTGTGCAATTTTCGGAGGAAGACGATCCGGCCAATCTGGAAACATCTGCCGGAGTAGTTGCGGCTCATTTTGAGCTGCGCGAACTGGATGATCTTATCCCTTCACATGACCCGTTGAACCAGTTCCAAAAAAGGGGCGACTACCCCGAAGGCGTACAGGAACGGCCTTACCACTCAGACGGGGGAGAACAGGAAAAGGTGCGCAGAAACGCCTCCCACCTGAACCCCCGTTATCTCATAAATACCAATCCTGACGCCATGACGGGGCCGCCATGTATAGCCTCTAACGGCATTGTTCTGGGTGGCAACTCAAGGACAATGTCAATGCAGCTGGCATATGAGGCATACCCCGAAAAAGCAGAAAAATACAAAGAGACGCTTGCAAAAATGGCCTTTTCTTTCGGCTTCACAAAAAAGCAGGTCGAAAACATGCAAAAGCCTGTCCTTGTCAGGGTAGTAAACAAAACCCTGACTAAGGATGAGATGGCGCAGGCGTCCAGACGTTTCAACGAAGTAAGTACACAGGCCTTGCAACTGGATGCAGAAGGCGTTTCAAAGTCAAAGCTGGTTAGCAAGGGCACGATGGGACGCCTCCAAACTGACTTGCAGGAATTCGACACCTTAAGGGAATATTTAAGCAACCGGAAAAGTCTGCCTTTAATTTCCTCTCTTGTCGATGATGGCGTCATAGAACAGGCCCAGCTGTCCAGAATAACAGACGATAAAGGCCTGCTTAACGGTGAAGGCAAAGAGCTTGTGGAAGCTGTCCTGCGTGGCCTTATTGTGCAGGATTATGATCTTATCCGTGTAACGCCTCCCAGCGTCATGAACAAGATAGATCGTGCCATTCCAGCACTGGCCCAGCTTAAGGCCCGTGGTGGAGAATGGGACCTTTCAGGAATTGTGACAAAGGCATTACAGCAAATTCAAAAAGCTTGTGGCGGCGGAAAAGACATGCAGGATGTCAGCCTCTACTTTGCCACTGTGCCTATGGTTTCTGACCCTGACAGGGATAACAAAGGGGTACAGGCCTTTGCCATTACATTGGCAAACGCTACACCCAAAGAACTGACAGCACGTCTCAACGCCTTTGCCGCCGAGTCCGCAAAGACGGCTGACGGGACAAACATGCTTATGGCAGGAACTGCCCCGAGTGCGGAAAAATCATTTGCGGGCGCCTTCCTGCACACCGTGGCCAGTATAGGCAATACTACAATTCTCAATTTTAACCCTGAGACAAGCGAAACACATGCTGCACTTGAGTGGGCGGCGCAAGCTTCAAAAAGCCATACAGTGGAAACGGCCCGCGGCAAGCTTGATGCTATTTTTGCCTCCCCTGATACGCCAAAAGAAAAAAGGGAAGACGCCAAAAAGAAGCATACCATCCTTCAAAAATACGACGGCGCAGTTTCCATCTACAAGCCGAAACTTGGAAGTTATTTTGCCTACAGTGCAACCAAAGGCGATACTCTTTTGAGAAAAGGATAAAATATGAATACATATAGTTTCCCCGAAAAATTTGTTTCAATTGTCAAGAGAATCAATTCTATTGACGATTTGCAAAGCTTTTTTAAGAACCTTATCGAAAGACAATCTGTTAAAACGCCTGATACTTCCGACTACGGTTTGAAGAAATCCGGTAAAGCCTACAGAACTATGGTAAACAGACAGTGCCGCAATATCCTCGCTAAGGCGCAGGCCCAGGGTGCGGACTGGCTGACTATTGGAGACATGGACATACTCAAGCAGTATTCCGGCAAAGGCGGACTGGATGACAACTCCGTCTATGAGTACTACACGCCTACAGCCATTGCCGAAGGCGTGTGGTATTTGATGCAGGCAAACGGCTATGAAAATGGCAGTGTGCTTGACCCCTGTACCGGCGCCGGCGTTTTTTCTGCTACCAAGCCTTCCGGAACAGTCATTACCGGCTGCGACCTTGATCCGGTAAGTTCCCAGATTGCGCAGATTCTCAATCCTAAGGACAATATCAGGAACGAAGCCTTTGAAGACCTTGTCTTGAGTACAGAGGACAACACTTTTGATTGTGCCATTGGCAACGTTCCTTTCGGAGACGCCAGAGGCGAAAACAAGCACAAGGACCCCGCCTACAAGAAGGAAAATCTCTGCCAGCGGTACTTCATTCTGCGTGCACTGGACAAAATCCGCCCAGGCGGCCTGTGCTGCTTTATCTGCCCGCCGGATATCGTCCAGAACAAGGGCAAGACGTGGGAGAATTTCAGGCTTGCCGTATCTGACAAGGCAGAATTTCTCGGAGCCCACAAGCTGCCTACCGGCACTTTTGCCGCACAGGGCACACAGACAGTCACTGATGTTGTTGTCTTTAAAAAGCACCCCAAGGACCTGCTTGAGCGTATCAGGGACAAGGAAATCAGCCCCGACACAATGCGGGAAGCAAACGTCTACTGGGATGAGTTTGTAACTGGCAAGTACTGGCAGGGCGAAGGCAAGCGCCTCATCCATGGCACATACGTTCCCAAAGACAGCAAAAAGTTCATGGACACCGACAAGGTTGTCGCTGATAAAATTGACAATGTGACCCTCGGAAAGAAGCTGGCAGTAAAATTCCAGTCCCGTATCGACTGGGAACTGCTTGATTCTGTTCAGGGTGAAATCCGCACCTACACAGAGGGCGACACGCTGTTTATTAATGGCGAACAGTGCGTGCTTAAGGATGGCGAGTGGGAGAAACTGGCCGTTGACGTGCAGGAAACGGCCATTGACAAGGAAACATACGGCGTTGATTCGTATGAAGCCTTAAAAGCCCGTTGTGAAGACATGCAGAGCCTTTTGGGCTTAAGTCTGGACAATATCAGGGCTGTACGAAATCTTAATGAGTACATGCTTCCTGAGCCAGTCAGACAGGCCCTTTCCTTTGCCAGCAAACAGAAGGAAGAATGCCAGGAACAGATATTCAGGGGATCCGTTATCGGCAGTCTTATAGCCAAGATGGCAAGGGACAGCGAACAAGGGAAGGATATCTGCGAAACAAGGGACCGCTTGCAGGAACTTGTCCTTGCTGAGTACGAAAAGTACGGCGACCCCAAAAACATTAAGAAACTGTCCCTTGCCGGCAGGACTTCAAAAGATTTCGGCCTCTTCATGAATGCCGTCAAGGACGGCGAATTCTCCGACCTGCTTGCCGGCAGGATGGAAGACAAGAGCGACACAGAATACGATGCAAAGAACCCCGCCAGCATCGTGGACTACCTGTCCAGCCTGCGTGACGGTGAACCGCTGGACTTTGATGAAATAAAGGGCCTGTACACAGGCGACACGCCGCTTGAAAAGGTGGAAGATCTGGCAGGCTTTGACAGCATCGCCATTGACCCCGATTCCGGCATGGTGACTACGCTTGCATATTACTGCACAGGCGATGTGTATCCTAAGCTGGATGCTTGCAATAAGGCCTTTGTTGACTGCGAAAACGACAAGATGCGCCGCAAGTTCCAGGCACAGATTGACGAAATCCACAAGAACCGCACGTGGACAAAGGCCTCTGACATTTCCTTCACACTGCGAAGCAATTCCTGGCTGGACAAAGAACAGATCCTTACCTTCCTGAAAGAACAAGGGTATGATGATATCAAGTTCGGCCCCGCAGAGGCCTATACAATCACCTGGGGAAAGGACGAAGGGAAGACAGCCTACAGGCATACAGAGGATACAACCGCCCCTGACGGTGAATTCTACTATGACGGCAAAGACACCTTCATTAAGAACGTTGTAAAGTATCTTAACGGCGGCAATCCAACCTCAAATACGCAAGCCGGCATTAACGACATAAAGGACAAGATAGGCATTCTTGAAGATTCTTTCTCCGGCTGGATGCAGATGCAGACAAATCTGCCCGAACTGGAAGCAAAATATAACCGCCTTTTCAATGGCTATGTGGCACAGCTGCCTAACTCGGCAGATCTGCATCTTGAGAATTTAAGCGGCGAAATCAGCCTTCACGGCTATCAGAATGAAGAAATACGCAGGCTTTCCAATTTAGGCTGCGGCATATGCGGATTTGGCACGGGTCTCGGCAAGAGCTTCACGGCTTTAGGACTTGCTGCGTACAACCTCAAGAAAGGGAAGTTCCGCCGCACCTGCATAGTTGTGCCGTCTGCCGTCCTTGAAAACTGGTACAATGAAGCTTCCCAGATGTTCGATGAAGACTTCCTGAATAATAAGATGTTCTTTGTTGGCATTGAACCCAGGAGGGACAAGAGCGGCGCAGTTGTGCGCAAGCCTGTACTGGATGAAAACGGCAAGCAGAGAATAGGCAAGGACGGCAAAGGCCTTGAACAAATCGTCCTGCGCTCAACCAATAACAAGGCCGAAGTCTACCAGCAGATGTGGCAGATACCGCAGTCGAACTACTCCATTGTTGTCATGACAAAGGAAAAGTTTGCTTCCATACCGATTGATGAGCATATCACTGCCGACTACATGGAAGAAATGGTGGCCCGAAACCTTGTCCGCAAAAAGGAAGGCAAGAAGAGCTACAGGGAAGACAAGAAGCAGGCCAAGCTTCAGGAAAAGTTTTCTGATACCGGCCGCTCAAAGGCTGATGAACTGCCGACCATTGAAGAGATGGGCTTTGACAGCATTATCACAGATGAAAGTCACTTCTTCAAAAACAGTCTTGAAGGCGGAAAGGATTCGCAGAATTTAGCCTATGCGCCCAATCCCAAGCCCTCACAGATTGCCGTAGACATGTCAATCAAGAGCCACTATATCCGCAAGATAAACGGTGGTACTGGCGTGTTTGGCCTGACTGCAACACCTGTGACAAACTCGCCGTTTGAAATCTTCAATATGCTGGCCCTTGTAAGCGATCTGGATGAATTCAGGGCGCAGGGCATAGACACGCCTGACAAGTTCATACAGTTCTTTGCCAAGACGCAGCGTATAGGCAGAATAGATACTACAGGCGACCTTAAGTCGCAGGAGGCTGTTGTCGGCTTTAAGCAGCTGGATGCCTTGCGCAACGTATTCAACAAGTACTGCAACATTAAGACCGTGGAAGACGTGGACAAGGAAATCTTTGTCCCCAACAAGACTGAGTTTACAGAACAGATTACTACCACGCCTGCACAGGAGGCTGAGTACAAGTTGCTGCGCTCTCTTGCCAAGGGTACAGTTACACTTCCTGACGGCACAAAGCAGAACCTTAAGCAGGAAGACAGGCCTAAGACGTTTTCAGTAATCAGGGATATGGACCGTGTAACAACGGACCTTGATATGTTCTGGCATACGATTACTTTCACGCTTGCGCCCAAGTACAAGGAACAGGCTGAAAAGGCTGCCAGGGAAATAGAAGCCGGCATCCGCCAGAAAGACCTTGATGATTATATGAAGGCGGCCAAGTACAACGAAAAGCAGGAATACGGCATTGTTGAAAGCATTCCTGCCCCTGTACGGATAGTCAGTTCTGACACTGAACTGACTGTTGTTGTCTATGACTTCCTTGAGAAAGCAGCATTGAAAGCGTTCACTGCTGCCGGTATTACTGACGCCAGCGGCAACCCTGATGTGGGGCATCCTGTCCCGCCCAAGTATGCCAAGCTCATTGAGAACATAGAGAAATATTTCAAGGCTGACCCGAAGGGGAAGCAGATTATCTTTACGGACGAAAAGAGCCAGCACAACAAGCTTGCCCGCATCCTTGAGCGCAATGTCAACGGCCTTGAGCCTGGCAGAATAGGCATTATCAATGCAGAGGAAGCAAGCGGCACTGACCTTGATCGCATTTCCAAGGCGCTTAATTCAGGTGAATACCTGCTTGTCATTGCCAACAAGAAGGCCGAAGTAGGCGTCAATCTGCAAAAGGGCACTGTAGCCATTCACCATCTTACACTGCCGTGGACGCCTGCCAGCATCAATCAGCGCAATGGCCGCGGCGTAAGGCAGGGGAACAAGGTCGCCAATGTTGACGTGTACTACTATTGCGGCAAAAGGACCTTTGATGAATACAGGGCCGAAACCTTGAAAGGCAAGGCCAACTGGATTCAGCAAATCCTTAACAGTGACGCACTGGAAGCCGAAAACGCCGACTTTGCCTCTGATGATGAAATGGCCGTTATGCTTGCCGAAAATCCGGAGGAACAGCGCCGGATCATTGCTGAGCAAAAAGCCAAAAGAGCGGCAGAGGAAGAGCAGCGCAAAAACAAGCTGTACGGCACTTTTGTCGGGCAGTATCTTGCCGCCAAGAAGGCTTTTGACCGCTATGATGAAATCACCGCCGCCAGCGTTGAAAAGCGCAAGGCTGACATTGCCAAGGCTGAGCGTGACGGCAACAAAGAGCGTGCCGCCCGCTTCCAGGAACAGCTGGAAATCTACAAAAAAGGCAGAGAAAACGGCAAGCCTAAGGCCGAAGCCGATGTCTTGAGAGCAAAGAAGCAAATCACCAACCTTGAAGCAAGTGGCGAAAAGCTTCCGTTCAACTTTGCAGAGATTGAAGGGAAGGAAGACAAGTGTGCAGTTGTCCCTGCTACTGGGCTTGTTCTTATGGATGGCGACTATGTTCGCGCGAGGAAGAAAATTAATCATTTCATTGATGCTGACACTATTTATCAAGCAAAGTTTGAGGATTATTTATCTAAACGTAATGAGATTAAGCTAATTTCTGTAGTTAGCAACAATAGTAACACTTTGAAGGTAAGTGAATGTGCTCCATTGTATAAAGTATCGCCTTCAAAAGATGAGCTTGAAATAATAAATCTTACATACAGCACTATATTATATAGTGATATTTATAAGAGTGGTATTAGTAAGGAAGCTTTTTTTGCAATTCGTAGCAAAATCAGACCATCAAGATGGGCAGAATGTGTATATGAAAAACCTGATGGTACCCTGGTTGTTTCGATCACCCGTGATAGTTCAACAGACTGGGTGATTTCTTATCCTGAGCCAGAAAATCAGCAATGGAAGGAATTTGTCCTGCAATCGCTGTCAAAAATATTAAAAATTAGGAACGGGGAAACTGATTATAATGAAACTTTCTTTACTTTGTTTAATGTTGATGAAAATGGGCTTGCCAATCTGATACAAAAATATAGAACCGAGGTGCCAGAAGACGAACTTTTGCGCATAATAAAAAGATCGATAAAGGATACGATTGATGCTCTTTGTAATGAATTTTGGGATAAAAAAGAGCCAAACGCAAAGCCTGGCGTCAAAGAAAGCGCTCTGGGCAAGTCTTTAGAACTTTATTATGCAAAAAATGAAATAGAACGTGGTTTTGCTTATTATGAACCACTCGTAAAAAGGCTAAATGACTATATAAAAGACGCTGGGTACACTACTGAAATTCATTCTCAAAATGCACTTTTTACCCAAACGCTACATTTTGCTGTAATAGAGCTAGAAGAACGCATAGATAAATTTAACAAGGAGTGGGAAGAAGAGCGTAAGTTAGAAAAGTTTGCAGAGAACAACGATCTTGATGCCGACCAGGGAACATCTGCCTCTGATACGAACAACACGGACACTAATGATTCTCCTGAAGTAAAAGCTTTCATGGAGAAAGTTTTTGAAGCTACCAAGCAGCACTATATAGACAGGGCAAGAGCCTCTGGAAATTATTCTTCAATGGAAGAAATTCTAAAAACAGCTCCTAAATGGAAATCAACATTTCTCGATACTTTTTATATCTTTGAAGACAAAATACCGGAAGCTGAAAGACCTGCAGGATTGGGGGAAAGCCGTTATTTTAAGGTCTTGTGGAACAACTTTATGAAAGAAGCTGAAAGCATAAAGGTCCCGTTAGACTCCCTGCTTGATCAAGAGGTCGTAGACAACTTTGCCAAAATTGGCATTGAAATGACCGTCAATAAGACAGCCTTTGCGACAAGGTACAGAGGCCGCAAGACCGACTATCCTGAGCGTAGCTACTACATGTTTTTCGACAAGAACGGGTATAATGGCAAGCTCAAGAGCAAAAAAGACACCTTGAAAAGCAAGTTCGATGCAAAGTATACAAAGGAATACCCGCCGGAAATGGACAAGTCCTTCTGGCTTATTCCTGTAGAAAAAGCCAAGCCGGCTGACATTTGGAGATACTTTGCATAGGAGGCCTGGTATGCACATATACAAACCTGCGCTGGAAGCGGTAGACGCCGTTATAGAACGCGCCAGAAACAAAAATCAGGCATGGATGCCTGTATATATAGAGAATGTACGCAAGGAGCTTCTGGAAGATCCGAAGCGCTACAAGAGCTACGGCATGTTCTGGTGGGTGCTTAAACAGGCACTCATTGAAAACGGCGTGACAGACTTTGGGCAGTCACTGGACAAGGAATGGATTGAAAATATGACGTATGGCGATACGGCGCGCAATCTGACAGCTGCTGACGGCTATATAGATTATGCCATTCAGAACGGCCTGTTCTATTCCAGCACGCACCCTTACCATTACCTTGATGAGGAATCCTCCGAAAAATACGGGGAAGAATGCTGGGAAGAGGCTCTGTACGTACTGTCGGATGACGATATGGAAGAGCTCATAGGAAATCATTCTTATGGCCAGAACTAAAGCAGCTGCGCAGAAAATACCCGACACAGGCCCTGTGCCGGTACAAGGAAAGGACCCAAAGGCAATCTCCAATCTTTACCCCGTCTGGGGACACGTGGAAAACCGTGAGAGACTGTCAGTAGGCCTGCCGGCTACTGCCGGGAGCTATTTCTCCTTCAATGCCATTAAGAGCATAGCGGCCAGCCTGCTTTGACATTTGTCCTGTGTTTGCCTAAAGCCATAACAGCAACTATGTGCCTTCCATATGAAGGCGCAAGCCCCGGTAGCCTGCCTGCACTTATGCAGACAGAGCCTGGTTCAGAAGCCTATTCCAGGGAGAGACAGGTCATGGCTAAATCATGCGGCAGACAGAACAGCAAAAAAAAGAGGGACAAGAGGCGCCTTCTCAAACGACAGGCAACTGTCTCTTCTTGGCAGCCCCTGGATGTTTCAGGCTGGTTTGATATTTCTGCCGACCCTGAGGCAGAGAGTATGGATGTGTTTTATCCGAAAGCTTCCGGGTTGCCTTCCCGTGTATATAAAGATTTCGTTCCGGGAGAATACTATTTCAATTATTATGCCCATCAGCATCCTGACCAGGAGGACGAATTAGCCGCAGTCTCCCTTGTCATGCAGTATGTTGATTCCCTGTTAGCTGAGGAAGTCCATGAGGCAGAAGACACGGCCAGGCCGAAAAAGGCCGTCCTGAAAGATCTGGAAAAACTGTCCCAAAATGGTTCAGTTATCGCGTCAACCTACCTTGGGTATTTATACTCAACCGGAACCGGTGTGCGCAGCAATCCGGACAGGGCTGAGACATACTTGCGGTTTGCAGTCAGTAAAAATGACCCTCTTGCCTTCTTCTGGCTTGCGTTCACCCTGGAGGGGGAAGAGGCTGTACAATTCATGGACAAAGCCTGCGAAGCAGGATGTCCGCCGGCTGTATCATTCAGGATTAATGAAATATGTGCAGGCAGTAGAAATGCAACAAGTTCCGAACAGGATATGCTGGCAGGGTATCTTGCTTCCTTTGCACTTAATGGCAGCATGAGAAGCCTGCAGGAACTGCTTATGTTTCTGGACACGGACTGTGGGGACGAACTGCGGGCCAAGTATGGTCGTGTCATGCTGGGGATTCTTGAGGGGCTCGTTGCTGAAAATTATGTTCCGGCCCTTGAATACAAGGCAGAATTTTGCCTCCGGCATGCGCAGGACCATGAACATATAGAAGAAGTCAAGCAACTCTATCTGAAAGCCTATGCAGCAGGCTCAGACACTGCCCATGTCAAATATGCTTCATGCCTGCTGCACGAGACAGAGCATGGCGATCTGTCGTGGGAAGCAAAAAAGGAGAATGTACGGGTTGCCAGAAAGGTCCTGGAAGAAGAGTATGCAAAAGGGTTATTTCTACCTGTGCTCGACGGCATGCTTGGATGCGTCCTGGTTATGTCTGACGATGACGCTGATTTCAGAAAAGGCATACAGCATCTTGAAAAGGATGTTTCAGCAAACTATCTGGGAATGCCACTGCGGGCTGTAACCAACATAATTATGTGGTCTGACAAGCCGGAAAGGCACAAGCTGGCCATCAAGCTTCTAAACGCAATGGTACGCAAAAAGAACGCAGAAGCCATCTATCTGAGGGGGCGGTATTACCTGAATGCCGGGCTTTGTGAAAATGTAAACAAAGACAAAGGTCTTTCCATGGTGCAGGAGGCTGCCCTGAAGGGCCTGGCGGAGGCCTATTTCTTTATTGCTGAAATACTTGTCTTCGGGCTGTACAATGAAACAGCTGACATGGAACTAGCAGCGAATATGGCAAAGATTGGCAGTCAGAAAAACAATCATTGCAATATCTTGTACAGCCTGATACAGCTTGGCGAATTTCCCGGTTGCACAGCCAGGCCGGATGAGGATGAGCAGCATGAACTCATCGGGGTACTAATGGAGAATGCTACAGAGGATGACTACTACCTGTCTGTTGCATTCGCACTGGTAACCCTTGGTGCTGACAGTCCGCTGACAGACTATGTCCTGGACAGCGGAGTACAAGATGAAGAGCACTCTGAAGCGGAGATTCGGTCTGTTGTGAAAGATATTGCTGTCAAATGCGATGACTGTATGCAGTATTGCAACCTCGGCCCTGTGAGCTACACTGCCTATGCACTGAGAAAAATAGGCAAAACCAGTCACGCAGAGCTGACCGCCGGGATATTTGCCCAGAAGCTGCATCTTGAGCAGGGATCCAGCTGTGATGATATTGCTGACTTTCTGCAGGAGTTTGTTCGTTCTGTGCCTGAAAGCTACGTGCAATACAGGCTTGCGTACAGCAACAATGATACTGATGAGGGCAGGCCTCTGTACTGATGCTGTCCCCTTCCCGTACTCTTTTGAAATGACTATCCTGCCTGGCCGCATTTGGCCAGGCACTGCTTGGGACAAAAAGCAAGTCCCCACGTCAGAACTGTCCTTTTCC
>CAVLCT010000067.1:0-11395 GCA_963661665.1 Bulleidia sp.
CCCTGATGAGCGGGAACTTGAGGGAGAGCCTTTTCTGATCCTCGCAGATATGGGAGCCAAGCTCCACAAGCCAGGCCAGCGCCGTCCTGTCAAATGGCGGCAGATTGTCGCAGTGGATGATGCGGCAGATGGCGTTGAGATACTGCCTGACGCCTGCTGCATTGCGGGGCATGGCGTCTGTGAGCTCAGCCTTGATGCGGAAGAGCTTGCCAAAGCGCTCGTCCGAGTCAAGCAGGCCTTCATAGATAAATTCATCGCCAATGAGGATGACTTTCACGTCAAGAGGCACGGGATCGGGACACAGTCCCTTGGATCGCATGGCATTTTCAGGCAGCTCGGACGATTCGTCCATGCGCAAAAAGCCGGTGCGCAGGGAGCGCAAAAGTCCTTCCCAGGCCGAGGCATAGTGAATGAGATCTTCCATGCGCAGGATAAGGAAGCCGCCGTTGGCCCGGTGCAGGCTTCCAGCCCTGACCAGGGTAAAGTCCGTTACCAGGGCGCCCATTTCGCTCTGGCGTTCCACGCAGCCTAAGAGGTTGGCAGCTGTGGGATGGTCTTCCATGATAACCGGAGCACCCTTGAGGCCGCCATTATCGACAAAGAGGTTGATGCGGTAGTGGCTCAGCACTTCCTCGCGGCTCCATGCTACCTGCTGTCCGGTGGATGGGTCGTTCTTGGGCTTGGGGGCCAGGAGGGACTCGGTATTTTCAACCATGTCCTGGGCAAGGTCCTTGAAAAACTTGTCCAGCTTTTCAGCAGACTTGGTAAGGCCTGCCTGTGTCAGGGCCTTGATGCTCCTTGCCTGCAATGGCGCCAGCTTGGCTTCCAGGATCTGGGCCAGGACGTTCTTTTCAAGATCTTTTTCCTTGTCCAGAAAGCTTTCCTCTGTGCGGGTCAGTTCCTGCACAAAGCCGGACATGTGCTGCACAAGCTCAGTGCTCTTGTTCTTGAGCAGGCGTTGCACTTCAAGATCCAGGCTGGCAAATTCCTCGTCCGACACCCTGCGTCCCTTGACAAGAGGGAAGAGAGTGATGCTGCCGCTGTCGTCAAAGTCAAGCGTAAAGCCCTTGTGGACGGCAATGGAGTTCATGCGGTCCAGAAGCCTTGTACGCTCGCTCTGGTAGGATTCCATGAGCGTGGCGCGCTGCTTCATGAAGCCCTGGCCGTGTATGCGGGCTTCCATGGTGGCGCAGATGCTTTTTAAGACGGACTGCATGGTCTGGCGCAGCTTCCTGCCGTGCCCTGAGGGCATCCTGATAAGGACAGGCTGCTCAGGGTCTGCAAAATTGTGCACATAGACCATGTCCGGCGGCGTAGCCGCCTTTTTGGCCAGGGGTGCCAGATAGTTCTGCACAATAAACGACCTGCCCAGGTTTGCCGATCCGGCAAGGTAGACATTGAATCCGCTGACCTTGATGTTGACGGCAAGATCCAGGGCCTTCATGGCCCTGTCCTGATAAGGGACGCGCTGGACTGCCTGGCCTTTAAGATCGTTGCTGCTGTCAACGGGAATAAGGGCAGGGTCGTAGGTGGCGTGCAGTCTTGATGCTGGAAGCGGAGAAAGTGTCATAAAACAGTCCGTGCCTTATGTATCTGGAAGTACTATGGAAAGTGTATGGAAAACAGGCCGTCCCAGCAGGCATTGGTCCTTAGCAATGTCATTTCCGGCGTTTTGCCTGTTCGTTTTTGCTATCGTATGGTGCTGTCGCCGTAGAGGCGTGCCAGGATGGCGTCTGCGCCAAGGTCCAGCAACTCCTTTGCAAGCTTGAGCCCGAGCTCATGCGCCTTAGTTCCGGGAGCCTGCGTCTTCTTACGCAAAATCCTGCTTCCGTCTGTTTCGCCGACCAGCCCGTCCAGCATGACCGTGCCGTCTCCGGCAAGCGTTGCATGGGCGCCGATGGGAACCTGGCATCCGCCGTCCAGGCCCAGCAGAAAGGCACGTTCCGCCTCAACGCAGGTGCGGGTTGCGGCATCGTTGAGCCTGGCAAGAAGATCAAGCGTGCCTGTATCGTTTGCACGGCACTCGATGCCAAGGGCACCCTGTCCCACGGCAGGGACGAAGTCTTTGGGATCAAGCTCTGCCATATGGGCGGCTGAAAGGCCCAGGCGCTTCAGTCCGGCCGTAGCCAGGACAATGGCTGCAAACTGGCCCTCTTTAAGTTTCCTGAGCCTTGTGTCCACGTTGCCGCGCAGGGAAACTATTTTGAGATCAGGCCGCAATGCCAGAAGCTGTGCCTGCCGGCGCAGGCTGCTGGTGCCGACCGTGGCTCCCTGCGGGACTTCGTCAAGGCTTGCGTATTTTTCAGAGCACAGGCAGTCCGTAAAGGGGGCTCGACTGGGGATGGCGCCAAGGGTAAGGCCCTCAGGCAGGACCATGGGCACGTCCTTGATGCTGTGCACTGCCAGATCTGCCTCCCCTGAAAGAAGCGCCTCTTCAATTTCCTTGACGAAGAGTCCTTTGCCGCCGACCTGGGAGAGAGGGACGTCCAGTATCTTGTCTCCCTTGGTGCGGATAATGGAGAGCTCGATGGTGAGGTCCGGATTCTGGGCCATAAGGCAGTCACGGATGTGGTTTGCCTGCCACAGGGCAAGCTGGCTGCCTCTGGTCGCAATGGTGAGTCTTGGCATGATCTCTCCTCTGACAAGGGAAACTGTCTGGCTGGACAGGGGATGGCTCTTTTATGCAAAAAACTGGCTTAATGGCCGCAGGTTGCGCAATGGCCGCCTGAGCAGCCGCAGCATCCGCCGCCCGATGAATGGCTGCCTTCTGCACCGGAAGCGCCGCCTGAGCCTGACATGCAGCAGCATGCGCTCATAAGGCGTTCCGTATTCTTGCTGCCGCAGTGGGGGCAGGCGACTTTTTCGTCGGCAGAGGCAAGTTCCTCAAAGCTTTTGCTGCATTTGTTGCAGCGGAATTCGTACATTGGCATGAGATATCTCCTTTTGTCCTGCGGTTATCCTGCGTCTAACCTGGGTCAGGCCGGCAGGAGGCTTGTATTATTTGCCGTCCGGATCATCCGCCATATCATCAGGGGATATGCCGGACTGGATGAGTTCCTTCAGAATTTCCGGCTTGCAGGACAGATAGTAGTCAGTCAGTTCGTCAAGAAGGCAGACCAGCCCCATATGGACTTCATGGATCAGCGGCTCCTCTATGCTGGGAACGCGCAGTTCCAGATCAAAGAGATCCCGCTCGGCCAGGATGCCGCCGTCGCCGCCGCTGATACCTAAGACAAGCATGCCCTGCTCATGGGCTGTGGCAGCAGCCTGTATGAGGGCAGGCTCTGTGCCTTCATGGGTAAAAATCATGAGGATGTCGCCGTCACGGCCAAGGGCTTCCAGCTGCCTGGCAAAAGCCTGGTCTCCTGCGGCCGTGCCTTCGTCCGTGGCAAGCGAGGGAGAAAGGGCCGCTGCCGGCAGGGGCGGCCTGCCCGAGGCCTTGCCGCCGCAGAGGACATCGGCCATCACCCTGGCAAGGCTTGCAGATATCCCGGTGCCGCAAACAAAGACACGCTGGTCATTGGCAAAACACAGTGCCAGCGCCTTGGCAGCCTCCTGAATGTCCTCGGAGAAGAGGTCGTAGAAATCGCCTGTCACGTGCAGGGCATCCTGGCCGCGCCGGGCAATGATTTCTGGGCAGTCATCCTTGATTGTCAGCTTAAATGACATGTTCTGTCTCCTGCAACTTGCCTGCCGGATAGAGAAAGGGAAAAAGCGCCGGACATGGCCGGGAGCACGTCCTGGACCAGGTCCTGGCAACGAACAAGATAAGGCACTTAACAGCAATTTGAAGTAGCACACTGCTTCTTTTTTTACAAACTGGCAATATTTGCCGGCAAAGGACAGGGAAGAGCGGATTATATAACGGGGTATCCCTGCCTGCACGCAAGGAACAGAGGATTGGCGTACTGGGTAGAATGCCTGCAAAAGCATACCTGTATACTCATGCAAAAGAAGAAGCAAAAGCGAAACGTCTTCTGTTTCAGCACGGTTTTTACGGCAAAATATGGTTCATGCACTGTATTCCTGAGTGAACCAGTCAGTTATGGCAAGAAGAAAATATGCTGTAAAATGAGTTTTTGCCCTTGACCTTGGCTGAAAAAACAGCATTTATTTCTAGTTGGCAGCTATACAGTTGCTGTAAGACTACAAGCTTTACGCATTCAGAGATATAAAATGGAAAAATTTCTTGTTACAGGAATGAGCTGTGCTGCCTGCTCTGCCAGAGTTGAAAAGGCTGTCTCGGCTGTAGACGGCGTGAGTTCCTGCGCTGTCAATCTGCTCACCAACAGCATGTCCGTTGAGGGCACGGCAACAAAGGAGCAGATAGTCGGTGCCGTTGTGGCGGCTGGCTACGGGGCAAGCCCTCTTTCAGGCAACGTGCAGAAGGAAGGAGCGTCCGGATCCCCGGACGGGGCACAGGCAGGTGGCATCTCTGAGAAGATGCTTGAAGATACAGAGACGCCTGTCCTGAAAAAGCGCCTTGTGCGGTCCCTGATTCTGCTTTTGCCGCTCATGTACCTGGCAACAGGGACAACCATGTTTGGCTGGCCTATGCCTGCATATCTTGCGGGCAATCCCATGGGCTTTGTGCTCTGTCAGCTGTTATTGTCGTTGAGCATACTTGTCATAAACAGGAAATTCTTTGTCAACGGCCTGCACGGGCTGCTTATCCGCTCACCCAATATGGATACGCTTGTGGGCTTAGGATCCGGCGCTTCCTTTGTCTGGAGCCTTGCCGTCACTTTTGCCATGACGCGCAGCCTGGCTGACAACGACATGGCTGCCGTTGCAGACTATATGGGGCAGCTCTATTTTGAGTCTGCTGCCATGATCCTGACGCTCATTACCGTGGGCAAGCTCCTTGAGGCAAAGAGCAAAGGCAGGACCACGGATGCCCTGCGTTCCCTTATGCGCCTGGCACCTGAAAAGGCCATAATAGAGCGTGACGGAAAAGAGGCCGAGGTGCCAGTGGCAGAAGTGGCAGTGGGCGACATTTTTGTTGTCAGGCCTGGCGAGAACATTCCCGTGGACGGCCTTGTCGTCAGCGGCATGAGTGCTGTAAACGAGGCAGGGCTTACCGGGGAGAGTATTCCTGTGGACAAGGCAGAAGGCGACAGCGTTCATGCCGCAACCATCAACCAGTCAGGCTTTTTGCGCTGCCGGGCAACGCACGTAGGGCAGGACACGACTCTTGCCAAAATCATACAGCTTGTGGCTGACGCCTCTGCCTCAAAGGCTCCCATTGCCAAGACAGCAGACCGTGTCTCAGGCATCTTTGTTCCCGTGGTCATGGGGCTTGCCCTGCTGACCTTTATAGTCTGGCTTTTGCTTGGCGCTGACGTAGGTTTTGCCCTGGCCAGGGGGATTGCCATCCTGGTGATATCCTGCCCCTGTGCCCTGGGGCTGGCAACACCTGTGGCCATCATGGTAGGTTCCGGGCAGGGCGCAAAGCACGGCATCCTTTTCAAGACCGCAGCCTCGCTTGAGCAGACGGGCAGGGCCAAAATAGTGGTGCTGGACAAGACAGGTACCATTACGCAGGGCAGGCCCTGTGTGACCGATATCATTCCATCTGCCGTGGATGCGCAGACGCTGCTTGGGACTGCCTGCGCCCTTGAACGCATGAGCGAGCATCCTCTGGCCTGCGCCATTGTGCAAAAGGCAGAAGAGGAAAAAATTGCAGTCCCCGCTACCCTTGAAAAATTCGCTGCCCTGCCAGGCAACGGACTGCGTGGCGAACTTGGCGGCGAGGTTGTAGCAGGCGGCAACAGGGCGTTTGTCTCGCAGTTTGCTGCAATTCCGGATACTGTTGAAGTGCAGGCTGAGAAGCTTGCTGAAGAAGGCAAAACACCGCTCTATTTTGCCAGGGGGGCGCATTTTCTGGGGCTTATTGCCGTTGCGGATGTCATAAAGCCGGACAGCTCTTCCGCCATACGCAGCCTTAAGGAGATGGGGCTTAAGGTCGTCATGCTGACCGGCGACACGGAAAAGACGGCAAGGGCTATAGGTCGCGAGGCAGGCGTTGACGATGTCATTGCCGGCGTTCTCCCGGACGGCAAGGAAAGTGTTGTCAGGACGCTTCAGAAAGAGGGCAGCGTCATTATGGTCGGCGACGGCATCAATGACGCTCCTGCCCTGACATCGGCGGATACAGGCATGGCTCTTGGTGCCGGCACGGACATCGCCATGGATGCAGCCGACGTGGTGCTCATGCATTCAAGCCTGACGGACGTGGCGGCGGCCATACGCCTGAGCCGGGCCACGCTGACAACTATTCATCAAAATCTTTTCTGGGCCTTTATATACAATATCATCGGCATCCCCCTGGCTGCCGGTGCCCTGGCCTGTTACGGACTGACGCTCAGTCCCATGTTTGGCGCAGCGGCCATGAGCCTCTCCTCATTCTGCGTTGTTTCAAATGCACTGCGCCTTTCTTTCCGTAGTTTTTACGATGCAGGTCACGATGCCGGCCAGGGCCACGGGAGTGGTGCCGGCACCGCAGTATCTGCCGAACTTCCTTTGTCGGAAAAGGCAAAGGGTGAATCCGCTTTGAAGGAGGAACATACTATGAAAAAGACTGTCGCTGTCGAGGGCATGATGTGTGCCCATTGCGAAAAGCACATGAAGGAAGCCTTTGAGGGGCTTGACGGCGTGCTTTCTGCCTCAGCTGATCACAATGCCTGCCAGTGCGTTGTGGAGATGAGCCGTGACGTGCCTGAAGAAGAGCTGAAAGAAGCCGTTGTGAAGGCAGGCTATACCTACAAGGGCATCAAGTAGCCTGAGTATCAGAACAAGCCCGTAGGGGCAGACAAAGAAAACCGGCCAGGGCCTCTCTTGGGAGAGGCCCTGGCCGGTTTTCTTTGTTGTTAGAAGTTTGACGTGTATGCAGAGTGGGTTACTGCCAGCGGAGAAGACGTTTGACAGGATTCTTTATTCCCTGTGGTACACGGTGCACTATGGCCTTGAGGAACGGCTTTATCCGTATCCGCTCAGAGGGTCCGGATTTAGCCCCCATTTTATAGGGCTGAGGGGTAGTCGAGTATCATAGTCTTGTGATAAGGGAAAATCATGGACAAGGACATTCAAGACATTTTAGCCACGCTACCAAGTGTAGAAGAAGTGGCCCGGATGCCTCGAAGTAGATTTGTAGAGGTATACGGAAAGCTATTGTCCTTAGTTCAGTTTTTGCTTGAAAAACAAAAGGTAATGCAGGAGGAAATCTACAAGCTCCAGCCTAAACAGGAATTACGACACTAATAATAGGATTATTCATCACATATTACCCTTAATTATCGATTTATATGAAAGATGTCTGTCTTCTAAAAAGACATCGATCAGTTCTGACGCAGTTGAAAAAACGCACTTTTGAGAAACAATTTTTAACAGCGAGTTTTGGACATCGGCACAATCAATAAGACGCATCGCATTTTCAAAATCCTTACGGGTACTGCGGCTACAGCCAACAATGGTCAGTCCCTTTTCCAGCACAAGCCTTGTGGGAACAACTGGTGGCGTTTCGGACACGCCCATGAGCAACAAGATCCCTGTGGGCTTCAGCCTATCAACAGCCTGAGCTATAGCTCTTTGTGCTCCTGCACCTCCCACACATTCCGCAGCTATATCTACTGTTGCGGAATTTGTTCTATCTGCAATGTTGATTCTTTGATCCGCAAAAGAAAAATTAATCAGCTTTTCGTCATGCTTGCCAAAAACACTTACAGGACAGTCCGGTTTTAGATGCGAGAGCGTCAAAGCCATCATGTATGACATTGCGCCGTCACCCCAGACGCCGATTCTTTTACCTGCTGATACATGGGCAACTGATTCAAGCTTGCGTAACGCCTGACAGCAGACGCTCATCAATTCCGTAAAGACATACGGCCAGACGGGATTGCCAGTTATGGGCAAAAGCTCTTGGCGGTCCATACACATGACTTCCTGGCAGAAACCGTCTGCATTACTTGAGCGAAAGAAGGCTCCTTTCTTGTAGTTGCTGTTATCTCCAGTTGAATCAACGCCTCCTGGCAGTAGAACACAGAAGCTTCCTGGTGTCAGTTCTCCTGCAGGGTCGCGGAGAACCTCGCCAACTGCCTCATGAAACAATGCCAAAGGCAACTTTTTCGCCAAGACCTCAGGAGGCCGGTTGCCCTGGAAGTAGCGCTGGTCAGCTGCACAGACAGAGAGATACCTCGGTCGGATCAGTACATCCTTTGGACCGGGGCTTTCCACAACAAAGCATGGAAGGAATAGTCCAGGCCTTATCAGACGGATGACTTGCTTAATCATTATATGCCTCCAGCAGGAATGACGCAATGCGGAGGTCATACTCGGTGGTGATTTTGATGTTGAACTCATCCCCACGTACCAGGGCAACTGTACAGTCGTTCTCTGCCAGAATACGTGCTGCATCGGTTACGTTGTCTAGATATTTTTGATCTAGTTTTTCACAAAGTTCCAGGTACGTAGTCCGGCGGAAGGTTTGCGGCGTCTGCCCCTGATACATTTTTCTTCTATCTGGAATTCTGGCAATGACATGTTTATCCTCTGATTCCACAATAGTGTCTGTGGCCGGCATGACAGTATCCGCTGCATCATAGTGTTGCAGGGCGTCAATATTTTCCTCAATGACCCGCAATGAAACAAAAGGCCTGGCCACATCATGTGAGACAACAATGTCCTCTGCGCAAACGGGAAACACTGCTCCAATATGCTTGACTGCCTTGTACAAAGATTCCTGCCGTGTATGTCCGCCCTCGCAGATACGAACTTCAGCAAAGCGTTGGTCACGCAGAAGGTCGCGGGTATGGCTCATCCAGATGGCAGGGGCAGCGACAACGATATGATCGATGTGCGGGCATGCCAAGAATTTGTCTACAGTCAGCCGCAAAATAGGTTCCCCGCCTAATTCCAGAAACTGCTTAGGCAGGGAAGATGTTTTCATCCGTGTGCCGGTTCCTCCGGCCAGCAATACAGCAAAAATCATTGCATATTCCTCTTCGTTAGGAATTGTAAAAAAAATAATGTTTGCTCTATTTATGGCTATCTTTTGCATTATAGCAACAGATATCAATAAACTGTAGCGACAATATTTTTAACTGAACAAAGGAACAATACGAAAAATTCAAGGACGAGCTTGTAAAGAATAAAAACTTTTTTCTTTCGGCATGTCAAAGAATAAAATCTTTTTAAAAAAACACTCAGGCAACACCAGAGGCTACCTAATTGTCGGTTTCTAATAATGCCATTTGCTTTCACCAGAGGGGTATACTTTTTGATTGCGAGTTGCTCATGGGTTGTTATTGCTGTGCCCAATGTCTGTAATTCGAGGAAAAAGGCAACCAATATGCAGTGCTCCTATTTTCCCTGGAATATACGTCACTAACTATTTGTTTTATCGTGATTTTCCTTCAAAATTGGGGGTGGGAAGTATGAGTCAAAAGATTCAGCCTGCATTTTTCTTCAAAACTTCAAGGGCCTGCTTGATCTTTGCTGCCATCAGCTTTCTTCGCATAATCAGGAACGTCTCATAATCCATCTTCTCCCATCCTTGAGGAAGAGCATTTTCTTCTTCCATCCTTCGGACTGCCTTCTGGCTCATGCCCTTGCACACGATGGGATAATAAACAGAAGGGGCTTTGTCGAGTATGCCCATATTATCCTTCCAGTCGATGAAAGCATAGTTTGCCATCTGGTTGATCTTGGCATCGTTACATCCAAGATGCTTCTTTAGATAAGCCTTCGGGAACAGGTGATGCTTTTCCAGCGATTTCCTCTTGCTGTCGGTTCCTGGCTCAAACAGTTCTCTGACGAGCAGATTGCTCTTCGAAAACAGAATTTTGGCATTCAGGATGTTCAGGGCGGCTACATATGCATTCCACGCATTGTTGCCACGGCCCGACACTGCCAGGCCTTCAGAACCGACAAGAGTAATGTTGAAGTAGTCGTTTGTAAGCCGCTCCTCAACCTTTGACAAAACGAACCGCCTGTATTCTTCCAGCGATGTGAGATTCTTGATAGAGCTTAGCTGGCTTTCAGCCGTTGACTCAAACGATCCGGCATAAAGCGAAACAAGGGACACATAGAAGAACCACAGGGAGGCCAGATGCATGTTTTCGTTAGGCGGCGCATTGAACCGGTACTTGGCAATGAGGTAGAACGCATATGGCAAGAAGATGGCATTTCCTGAAAAAATCATATCGTCGGAGAGATATCCGGCATTCATGACAGCTTTCAGGTACTCGTGCCAGTTGCTGACATTGAGAACATCGGGAAGTTTGGCCTTTAGTACATCAAAACGCTGCTCACGGATCGTATTGGCTACTGTGCCCTTCTTATCAAAGTCAGATCCGCGAAGAAGTTTATATCCGTATTTCAGGCGGGCCCTGTCAAAAGCATATGCCATGACCACGCGAATGACATCCTGTGCTGTGACCTCGGTAAGATGGTTGTACGATGTGATTTTGTCTTTGGTTGGATACGTTGACTCTCTGCTGAACTGTTCGATTTTTTTCCGGCCTTCATCCCAATAGAGCGAAAGGAGGGTCAGAATAAAGTCATTTTGCTTTAAAGCCACGCCTCCGGAGTTAACACGAACAAAGATTTCTGACACATCCTCTTCTTCAGCGCTGGCCTTAATATCAAATACCGGAAGCGTATGTTGCTTCAGATTTGAGAGAGCAGTGATATTTCCGGAAATCAGATCCTGTTCCTCATCGCTAAGAGTTTCTCCTTTAGAGGACCGGTAGTCCGCCAGCTTTTGGGTAAAGGTAATGATCAGCCTTGTAATATTCGGCGTCGTGAACACTTCGCTGATGTTGTAAATCCATTCAGGATCTTTATTTTTCGCCTGATCCCCAACCTCGAACCTGTTTCTCACAGGGCAGTAGGAAATTACAATAGACTTTTCGTCAAATTTTGAATTGATGACCTTTTTCCCTTTCATGACAGCATAAAGGGATGTCAGCCTCTGCTGTCCATCAATGATTACCTGCCTCGGGGACTCATAGTTGTGCGTGTCTGTCCCGATGGTTTTCTTTTTTTCAAGAGCAGGGCACTCCCACAGCATTAAATAGCCGATGGGATATCCGCGTATCATCGAGTCAAATAAATCACGTACCTTTGAATCCTTCCAGATGAAAGGCCTCTGCAGCTCAGGAAGGCCAAGTTCTCCTGTATCAATCTTTTCGACCAGCTGATTGACCGTAAAAGTCGTGTTGCTAAAAATCTGTTGCATTAGCCTTTCCTCCTGCGTCTTCGTATCATCTTATATTTTCCAATGTTTCGGACCAAAGCTGATACAGCAACCCACTGCATGCTTTTAGAATTATGCTTTTGGGGCAGGAAATTTGTCAAGCGTAGTTTATGGGTATGGTATCCGTCGGCCCTGCCTGTG
>CAVLCT010000068.1:0-4120 GCA_963661665.1 Bulleidia sp.
GACACCTTAAGCTATTACGATGCCCGTGAAGATTTTTATCATGCCTTCGTCCTGGGACTCTTCACCTTCACAGGGTGGGATGTTGAGTCAAACAAGGAGTATGGCGACGGAAGGCCGGACATTGTAGTCAGTGACACAAAGAACAAGCGTGCCGCCATAATTGAAATCAAGCGGGGCAGATCTCAAAGGGGCCTGCCTGGCCTGGCTGCAAAAGGAATGAGCCAGATCAGGAAAAACAGGTATGCAGCTCCGTTATTGAAGAAAGAAGACTGGAAGGTTTCCCTCTGGGGCATGGCCTTTTTCAAAAAGAACTGCATTATCAGGACAGAAGAGGGTATCCTGCAATCTTAAGATTCCTCAGGGCGCAAGCCTCCTGCCCCCCGCTGTGCCTGGCTGCCATCAGACTCTACAGAAAGACTCTGGACGTTCCTGTATTTTTCCGGCTATCTTTTCAGGTGTCACCTTTACGCTGACTGTACATGTATTCATGCCTTATGCCGCCCTCAAAAGGGGTGGTCTTATGATTTGCCTGAGGTTTGCCAGTGTACCTGCCACCCAAACAAGACAACCCTGCATCTGCAATGCAGGACAGGGCCCGGCCCGATCCCTACAGGGTCCGCGAGCGCATGATCTGCGAACTGCGGGAGCAGGGCATAACTGACGAAAATGTCTTACGGGCCATGAGCATTGTCCCAAGGCACCTTTTTGTTGACGAAGCCCTGGCTGCAAGGGCGTATACGCTGGCAAGCCTGCCTCTGGGCCTGGGACAGACCATTTCCAACCCAGTTACCGTGGCCAGGATGACTGAGCTCTTAAAAACAAAGCCTGGGATGCGCGTGCTGGAAATAGGCACAGGATCAGGCTATCAGTCAGCAGTCCTGGCCGAGCTTGGCTGCCTTGTGTATACTACAGAAAGGCTGCCCCTCCTGCATGAGAAGGCAAAAAAAATCCTCACGGAACTGGGCTACACAGGCATCAGCATGATGGTCGGGGACGGCACCATGGGCTTGCGTTCCGCAGCACCCTTTGCACGCATTATCGTGACTGCCGGCGGGCCGTCCGTGCCGCAACCATTGCTGGAACAGCTTGACGAAAAAGGAATCATGCTTATTCCTGTAGGAGAGACACACAGTCAGAGACTGCTGCGTATCACACGAAGAGGCTCATCCTTTGTCAGGGAAGACTTTGGGCCTGCCTCGTTTGTGGAACTCGTGGGCAACCACGGGTGGTAAATCGTTTACACTTAACTGTAAGGAAGTTCATATGTCCGGTTGCTCTTCATGCGGATCCGCTTCCTCCTGTTCTTCTGCCGGCAAACCCGGCGGCTGTCCCAGCCAGATGATGGCTGAACAGGACAAGAAGATTTCGGATCATCTCGCACATATCAGGCACAAACTGTTCATCATGAGCGGCAAGGGAGGCGTTGGCAAAAGCTCCGTGGCCGTCAATGTCGCCTGTTCGCTCATAAAGCTGGGCTACAAGGTAGGCCTGCTTGACGTTGACATTCACGGGCCAAGCGTCCCCAATCTTTTGGGCATCAAAGACAATACCCTTGAGATTAACGACCAGAATCTCATCATTCCTGCCACCTGCAAGAACGGCCTGGAAGTTATCTCCATGGACACGCTGCTTGGTCCCAACCGCGACCAGGCCATTGTGTGGCGCGGACCCAAGAAGGCCGGCGCCATCCGCCAGTTCATCAGCGACGTTGCCTGGGGCGATCTTGATTTCCTGGTCATCGACTCCCCTCCAGGAACGGGCGACGAGCATATGACCATCTTCCAGTCCATCCCGGATGCCGAGTGCGTCGTGGTCACCACCCCGCAGGAAATATCCCTTGCGGACGTGCGCAAGTGCATCAATTTCATCGAGCTGACCAAGGCTAAGGCCGTGGGCCTGATTGAAAACATGAGCGGGCTGATCTGCCCCCATTGCGGCGGCAAAATTGACCTCTTCAAGCATGGCGGCGGCGAGGCTCTGGCAAAGAAGGACAACATGACCTTCTTAGGCGCCGTTCCCCTGGACGTTCAGGCAGTCATCGCTGCCGACAACGGCGTGCCGGTGGTGGAAATGGAAGGCGACAGCCCTGCAAAGGACGCCTTCATGACCGTAACAAAGAATATTGTCGCTGAATGCGACAAGATTGCGGCAAATCCCGCAAAGTAATCATCTTTATTGTCTTACATGCAAAAAGGCAGCTGTCATACAAAAGAAAAGGGCAGCTGCCTTTTTCTTTGGGCAGGTTGCAGGCATCCCAACAGACAGCACCTGTATTCAGTGTAGCAGCAGGTACAGTACAAGAATTTAAACTTATTGTGCCGGACTTGTCTTTCATGCTAAAAAAAGGCAATACTTTCCTGCGTCACAGACAGGCTTAAGGGACGCATTGCATCCTTTTGCAATGTGCCATATGCAAAGCCTGCCATATCCCTTCATATCCTCTTTTTTTCCGGTCCCGGAATCCAATCGCCTATGCTTACCCTAGCAACCAAAATAACGCTTGTGCGCATCCTTCTTGTGCCGCTGGTAGTCCTCCTGCTCTACTTTGAGAGCCGCACAAACTGCATCCTGGCCACGGCAGTCTTTGCCATAGCCGGCATAACCGACTGGATGGACGGCTATGTGGCCCGCAACCAGCATATGGTGACCAACATAGGCAAGTTCCTGGATCCTCTGGCTGACAAGCTGCTCATCTGTGCCGTGCTCATCATGCTGGTGGACAACGGCTGGGCGCCTGCCTGGGTTGTCATCATTATCGTCTGCCGGGAGCTTGTCATAACGGGCCTGCGCACCATTGCCATTGACGAAGGCATTGTCATGGCTGCCGACAAGTACGGCAAGCTCAAGACGGTATTGCAGATAGCAGCCATCATGCCGCTGACGCTCCACTATGAAACTTTTGGCATCAACGTGCATCTTGCCGGCACAGTGTTGCTGTACCTTTCCATGATCATGGCCCTTTTTTCCTGCTGCAACTATTTCCACAATTTCTACAAGCAGTTCTGCGCAAGGCATGCGCACAGCCAGGACAGTGCACAGTAGTATGCGCCATACCTTTCCACAGTATCAGGGATAGCGCATGGTCAGCCGCGTAGTTGTCTTAATCATCTTCATCATAGTCAATACGACGTTTACGTATCAGGCTGTATGGGGAAAGAAGGGGCTTCTGGAACATGAGGCCGTTGTGGCCCAGTACAACGAGGCCCAGGAGCGGTGCGCCAGGCTGGACAGGGAGAACATGGCGCTCAGCAGGGAGATACGCCTTTTGCAAAACGACAGGCCCTATATAGAAAAAATGATACGCGAGAGGCTGCGTTTCCTGCACGACAACGAAATTCTCTATCTTTTTGGCGATGATGACGAACCTGCCGGGGGACCCCAGCAGGACAGGAGCAAGAGTGAACGATAAAAGCATATGGTACAGGGAAGTTCTTGAGATAGAGCCGCAGTCACGGCTTTTCTATCCGCTTGCCAGGACGCTGGCCGCTGAAGGCTCACTGCAAGAGGCAAAAAACGTTCTTGAAAAGGGCCTGTCCTATCATGGCCATTTTGTGCAGGCACGCATGCTCTTGTGCGAGGTGCTGCAAAAGCTGGGCATAAAGGACGAGGCAGAAAAGCACTTTTCCCTGGTTGCCGCTGAGCTTGAAGGCAGCGCCTCCTTCTGGCAGGCTTTTGCCGGAACCGGCACCAGGACTAAGGACGAGTCGCTTGTCAGGCGCCTGCTGGCGTTGCAGCTGCACCATATCCCGGCTGAATTTTCTGACATTGTCAGCCGCGGGCTGGACAGCCTTGAAAAAGAATACGGGCTTGAAGCAGGAGCAGCTTTCAGCACAGGCCGTGCTGCTGCCACAAAAAAAGAAGCTGCGCCTGAAGTTGCTCCAGAAGTTGCGCCAGAACCTGTGCATGAACCTGTTTTAAAGCCGGTCGCAAAGCCGGCCGTCCAGACGGTCATGGGGGATGCCCCTGCGACCTCTGCCAGGTCTGCCACAAGGGAGCCTGCTTTCGGGGAGACTGTCACCTATACGGCCCAGCCTGTGGTCCCGCACGCAATCACCTGCTCGCTCCTTAATCCCATACGGCAGGCGCAAAGCCAGGCGGCTGGTCAGGCAGCCAGTCAGGC
>CAVLCT010000068.1:4147-11072 GCA_963661665.1 Bulleidia sp.
GGTACAGGAAGTTGTCCGGAATATGACTCTTTCTGACGGCCTGCCAGGGCTGAATCTGGAAAGCACGCCTGCCAGGGCTTGCGCAAAGCCTGATACTGCCAGGGTCAGTATGCAGCAAACAGAACCTGAAGAGAGCAGGCCAGAAAAGGGAATGCAGGAAGATGGGATGCAGGAAGAAGAGATGCAGGCCTGGCCGCCCAGGACACGCTCAATGGCTGAAGTTTTTGCCGAGCAGGGCGAGTATGCCGAGGCCGTTTCCATCTATCAGGATCTGATAGCCAGGGCCAAGACAAAGGAAGAGGCCGCAGGGCTTCAAAAGCGCCTTGCCGAAATCGAGGCCATGGCCGGCCTGGAACATGGGACCGCACCCGATCCTTGCCTGGTCCTTGAAGAATCTGCTGACGAGCCTTCCGGAGCCGTACAGGATGCTACCATGAAGCCGGTGCAGGACGCCCCGACTGAGGCACCCTGCGCCCACGACACATCAGACGAACTGCTTGGCCTGCTTGAAAATCTGGCATGCCGGGTAGAAGCCAGGATACACTGACTGTAGACTTTCAGTCCCGATAGGGAGTATACGTCTTGCATAATGTTGCCTGAACCCGTGCAGGACCTGCTGGTTCCTTTCAGGAAGCGGCACGGCTGTCACCAGGCTTTGCTGACACCACCACCAAGGAGATAATTGTGGCTTTACCCATAAAACGGTTCCTGCCCCCTGTTCTGCTGGCAGCCTCGCTGTCCCTGAACTTTGGCTGTTCCCATTTCCAGGCAACCAAGGATGTCTGGAAGGGTACCAAGGAGCTGTGGTACGAATACATGAGTCCGCCGGCCAGTATTGATTACAGTGATGTCAGTACGCTTACGCCGACGGCCCAGGCACTGGTCAACGGCATGATGGGCATAGACAAGGAGCTCACCAAGCTTGAGCGCCTGATGAACAACGCCGACCGCACGCCTTCCCGTTCCTGGGCAGAGCAGTTCTTTGTGACGGTGCCCTGGGTGGACGGCTTTGCCGGCATCCGTGCAGACGGAAGCCTGCTTGGCAACATACCGGCTCCGGGCAAGACGCCCCTCACCGTGGACTGGATTCCTTTGCTGTACGAGCCTGAGAAGCAGTCCTCAAGGGATCTGCGTGCCGATGTCCAGCCTGGTGCAAACGGCCCCGAGGTCCTTGTCGCAGCAACCATGTATGACGGCGTTGACTTCCTGGGCGTGGTGGCATCGTATTTCAGCATGAACCAGCTCATGGACAGGGTGAAAAATCCCGACGACGTGGTCATCCTGACTCCGTATGCCCTGCTCTGGTCAAAGTACGAATATGGCGCCACCCCCATGGCAGGCGTCAACTGGGCCGAAGTCGTGACCAAGAGTGCCTCAGGCACAGTCAGCAACGCTACAGGCAAGTTTGTGTACCAGGTGCGCTGGCTTGCCAACCTGCCCATCATCTTCTGCGTGGTGGAAGACGGCGCCTTCCCCAAGGGATCCGGAAGCCTTGCAGGCACGGAGAAATTCTTCCCGGCCAGGGAGAAGAAGCCTGTGCCGCCGCTTAAGGAGCGCAGCAAAAACCTGCTGCAGTCCGGCGGCGATGAATTCATGGCGCCCAAGCCTGGCGAAGAGGCCCGCGGTGGCGGCGGCGACATTGAGCCCGGCAGCAACAGGAGCATGCTCCTGCAGCCTGGCGGACAGCAGAACGCCGGCAGGGTGAAGGAAAGGGATCTTGGATCTGAGGGTACCTACCAGCCCAAGCCCAAGCCTAAGGCGCAGCGCCGCAAGATGCCCATCGTCATTCCGGACATGGAGCCCGTTGAGACAACGCCGCCTCCGTCCGTTGAAAGGCCCAGCCCCTTCGGCCCCAGGAAGACAGAGGCCCAGCCTGCAGAGGCTGCAAAGGATGGCTCTGCCGCAACACCTGCAGCAGAGGCCCAGGCTCCGGCCCAGCAGCCTGCTGCTGCCGGAAACGCAGCAGAAGCGCCTAAGGAAGCTTCTAAGGACGCTCCCAAGGACGCCGCTCAGGACACAGCCAAGGAACAAGCTCCCAAGGCCCTTGACATGGATGTGGACCCCGTTGCTCCCACGCTGAGCGGCGGAAGGCTCTCGCCCTTCGGTCCCCGCGGCAATGCCGCCCAGGAAAAGAAACCTGAGGCTGCTGAACAGAAGGCTCCTGAAAGTGCCGCTCCTGCAGCAGGAACTGACGCTCCCGGAAACTAAACAGGACAGATACTGGCATGCCGCTGTCACAGGCAGTGATGGCGGCATGCCGTAAGAAGACAGGTATTTTGCCGCCACTTTGTGTGAGCGCAGCTTGTGGAGGATATTGTCATGGCCGATATCACCGTAACCGAACATCTGCTTTTGCATCAAAAACGTTCGCCGCATGCGACTGGTAAATTCACCGGACTTCTCTATGACCTGATTCTGTCGGGCAAATCCATTTCACAGCGCATCAACAAGGCAGGCCTTCTGGATATCTTGGGCGGAACCGGCCTGATTAACGTGCAGGGCGAGGCAGTCCAGAAGATAGACGAGCTGGCCAACCGCATCTTTATCTACCGCATGGAACGCTGCGGCGCCATCTGCGCCATGTCCAGCGAGGAAAATCCTGACCTCATCCGTGTGGGGCCCGAATTCCCGCGCGGCGACTACATCATCATCTTTGACCCCCTGGACGGCTCTTCCAACATGGACGTGGATGTCAACATAGGCACCATCTTCTCCATCTACCGCCGCCCCGAAGGGCATAGCGGCGAGGTTACCCTGGACGAGGTACTGCGCCCGGGCAAGGAGCAGGTGGCCGCAGGCTACTTCCTCTATGGTCCTTCCACCATGCTGGTGCTCTCCACAGGCGACGGCGTGCACGGCTTTACCTTGGACCCCGGCGTTGGCGAATTCCTGCTCTCGCACCCCAACATGAAGATTCCGGAACAGGGCTGGATTTATTCCTGCAACGAAGGCTATCGCGAAAAGTGGGGCAAGGCTGCCTATGAGTCCGTGGAATACTTCCACAAGGCTCCTTCTTCCAAGGGCGGCGCCTATTCCTCACGCTATGTGGGATCCCTTGTAGCCGACTTCCACCGCACCCTGATCTACGGCGGCATCTACCTCTATCCTGAATACAATGACCGTCCCCAGGGAAAACTGCGTCTCATGTGCGAGGCCAACCCTCTGTCATTCCTGGCAGAGCAGGCTGGCGGACGTGCTTCGGACGGCCACATGCGCATTCTGGATAAAAAGCCTGAAATCCTGCACCAGCGCACGCCGCTCTTCATCGGCTCCAAGAAGGACGTGGAGGCTGTCGAGGCCATCTACGCCCGTCATGAGGCTGACAAGGCTTAAGGCAGGGCTCCTGCCTGAATCTGAGAGTACGGTATGCTTGTTCTGGGGATAGAGTCATCCTGTGACGAGACAGGGCTTGCCCTGGTGGAAGACGGACATCTGCGTGATGCCGTGCTTGCCAGCCAGGCAGACGTTCATGCCCTGTTCGGAGGGGTAGTCCCGGAACTGGCCAGCAGGGAGCATCTGCGCTTTATCGGGCCTCTGTACGATACGCTCATGCAGCGCCAGGGACTGAAGCTTTCAGATCTTGATGCTGTTGCCATTGCCAGGGGGCCGGGACTGCTGGGCTGCCTGCTTGTGGGCATGGCCTTTGCAAAAGGACTCTGCCTTGCAGGACACTTACCTCTCATTGGCGTCAACCATCTTCTGGCCCACCTTCTGGTAACGGGCCTTGACAGCGGGCTTGTCTTTCCAAGCCTGGGGCTCCTTGTGTCAGGCGGGCATACAAACATCTACTATTTTTCCTCTCCCGTTCAGGCTGAGCAGCTGGGGCGCACCCTGGACGATGCTGCAGGTGAGGCCTTTGACAAGTGCGGCAAGGTGCTTGGGCTCTCGTATCCGGGCGGAAAGCTCCTTGATGCGCTGGCCAGAAGGGGCAGGGCTGATGCCCATATGTTCCCCAGGCCCTACCTTGACAACAGCAACCTTGATTTCAGCTTCAGCGGCCTGAAGACGGCAGCTGCCCTGTATGCAGGGGAGCATTTTGCAAAGCCTTCCTGGCCTGTGCCTCTTGAGAATGCAGATGATGCGCCCCAAGAGCTCTGCGACATGTGCGCCTCGTTCAACCTGGCAGTAGAGGAAACACTTGAAGCCAAGGTGAAGAGGGCCCTGGACAGGCATCCGGATGCAAAATGCCTCATGGTTGCAGGCGGCGTTGCTGCCAATTCCCTCCTGAGGGAGAGAATGGCGGATCTTATGCAACGGAGGGGCGGCACAGTGCATATGCCGCCCATGGAGCGCTGCACAGACAATGCCGCCATGATAGCCTATGCCGGCTATCTGCAGTACAAGGCAGGCCATGTGCATGACCTGTCGCTTGAGGCGGTTCCAAGGGGGAGGGCCATTCCAGAGGACTGGCATCCATTCTCCTGACAGAGGCAGGACAGGCTTCAAGCCTGCGTCTGCTTCGTTATTCCACTTGTTAATACCCCTTCTTTTCGGTTATAGAAAAGAAAGTATTCTTTCCCTGTGTTTTCCTCATTCAGCCGCGAGCTTTTCCTGAGCCTGCGTCAGAGAAACAAACAAAGGAGTGTTACCATGGCCGAGCCAATTACCGATGCTGCTTTTGCCGAGTCAGTTCTTAAGTCAGATCTTCCTGTTCTCGTGGATTTCTGGGCTCCCTGGTGTGGACCCTGCCGTGCCCTCGGACCGGTTATTGACGAAGTTGCCGGCGAGTACGAGGGACGAGTGCGTGTCCTGAAAATGAATGTGGATGAAAACCCCACCACGCCTGCCAAATACGGCATCCGTGCCATTCCTACCATGATTCTCTTCAAGGGCGGCGAAGTCGTCACGCAGCACACAGGCGCCATGCCCAAGCATGCTGTCTGCGACATGCTGGATGCGGTCCTGTAGGAACAGGCTGTGTTTGATGCAGTTGTTATAGGCGGAGGGCCGGCCGGCCTTACAGCGGTGCTGTACCTTGTTCGTTCAGGGTGCAAAGTACTGCTTTGCGAGTCCATGACCTATGGCGGCCAGGTTCTGCAGACATCCGATATCGCCAACTATCCCGGCTTTCCCAAGGGAGTGCAGGGATGGGAGCTGGCTGACCTCTTTGCGGCGCATGTTGAAGGCCTGGACTTTGAGCATGTGCAGGCAGAGGTAGCAGGCATCACCGGGGAAGCCGGCAATTTTGCCGTGCATACCTCCATGGGCGACTATGCGGCCAGGACAGTTATCGTGGCTGCAGGTGCCAGGCATCGTCCGCTGGGTGTCGAAGGCGAGGCGCGGCTGCTGGGACACGGGGTGTCCTATTGTGCCATTTGTGACGGGAACTTTTTCAGGAACCAGCCTGTCGCCGTCATAGGCGGCGGCAACTCGGCTCTTGAAGAGGCTTTGTACCTCTCCAAAATCGTTTCAAAGGTGTACCTTGTGCACAGAAGGGACGAATTCAGGGGCGCAAAGGTCTATCAGGACAGGGTGGCACAAGCTGAAAATATCGAGCCGGTTCTCTCCTGTGTCGTAGACAGCCTGCAAGGCGATTCCGATCTTGAAGGCATTGTAGTGCGGCATGTGGAAAGCGGTGAAAAACGCGCTTTATCTGTCAATGGACTGTTCATCTTTGTGGGCATGCAGCCTAATACGGGCTTTTTGCCGCAGGATGTGCAAACGGACCATGGTTTTGTGGTCACGGATACCGAAATGCGTACATCTGTCAGGGGCATCTTTGCCGCCGGTGATGTGCGTGCCAAACTTTGCCGGCAGGTTGTTACTGCCGCCGGGGACGGTGCAACCGCCGCACAGGCAGCCTTCCTCCTCCTGGAACAGCTCAATGCATAAAATAGGACTGCATACATTGGTACAGGCAAAACTGTTACGTTCACTGATTCTTTGCCTGACACTGTCCGCTTTCTGCGGATGTGGTATTATTGATATGGTGTACCTGCCTCCGGCTGAAGATACGGCTCAGGAAATTTACGAAGCCGCAAACGATGCCATGGCACAAAAGAATTACGTTCGTGCAGTGGAACTGTACAACAAACTGAGGGATACGTATCCGTTCTGTCCGTATATCACGGATGCGGAACTTGCCCTTGCTGACGCATACTTCCTTGACAGCGAATATGAACAGGCACACGAGGCATACAAGGACTTTGAGTCCCTGCATCCCCGCCATGCGGCCATCGAATACGTTCTCTATCAGCTGGGACAGTCCAAGCAGAAGCAGTTCAGGTCCATCGACAGGCCGACAACAGAACTGGCTGAAGCCGTCGCCTACTATGAACGACTGCTGCAGCAGTATCCCAATACGCGCTATGCTGAAGCGGCCAAGAAGAATATCCTTGAGTGCCGCAGGCAGATGGCAGAACACGAGCTCTACATAGGCAACATGTTCATGCACATGGACAAGCCTGGTCCTGCCTGGCACCGCTACACCTACATCTGCGAAAACTTCAAGGATGTGCCTGATATTGTGGAGCTGGCTTCCGGCAAGGCGACAGAGGCCTACATCCTGTATACTGAGCAGGCCAATGAGGACCGCCGTGCTGAGCGCGAGGGTTCCTGGAAGACCTGGTTCAAGTGGCTGTAAGCTGCTAAACGCACTATAAACTGATTAAGGAAAGGGGAGCACAGGCTCCCTTTTCTTGTTTATTGGGCCAGGAAAGACGTCTCTTGCAGGATAAGGTCTTTGTTCAAAGGAAGCCGCCAGGAACACATTGTCTAAGTCAAGCTTTTGAAAATACACAGCAAAAAGGTATCAAGAAATTCAGCTGCCTTTACTTTATACATTGGAATATATATCTTTAAGTACAGGCAGGCGACCTGATACATGCACTGTTCTCTCTGTTGCGAGAATCCAGACTGGGTGTATCAGGGATTTCGGTAACCTTCAGGGAAATGAGGTGTCCATGGGCGAAAAAGATCTAACAGA
>CAVLCT010000069.1:0-10839 GCA_963661665.1 Bulleidia sp.
GCCCTCTCGGGCGTAAAGCCTAAGGCCTCAAACATCTTCATCTGCGTGTGGGCAGAGTGGATACGGATGGATCCGCCGCCTACTTCGTTGCCGTTGAGCACCATGTCATAGGCCCTGGCCTTGGCATGGGCAGGATCCGTAGTCATCAGCTCAAGATGGCCGGGCATGGGAGAGGTAAAGGGATGGTGGCAGGCCACGTAGCGGTGCTCTTCCTTGTCGTATTCAAAGAGCGGGAACTCGACAACCCAGAGGAAGTTGAACTTGTTATGGTCAATAAGCCCCATCTTTTCAGCAATATGGACGCGCAGGTTGCCAAGGGCTGCGTTGACCATGTCAGGCTCGCCTGCCTGGAAGAAGAGGATATCCCCGACCTTGGCATCAAGCCTTTCCCTGATGGCCTTCCTTTCCTCGTCAGAAAGGAACTTGGCAATAGGCGACTGCCACTCTGTCTCGGACTTGATTTTAATCCAGGCCAGGCCCTGGGCGCCGTAAATACGGACAAATTCGGTAAAGGCGTCAATTTCCTTGCGTGTCAGGCTCTCGCCGCCATCGACCTTGATGGCCTTTACCATGGCAGCCGAGGCAAACAGCTTGAAACCTGATCCGCGCACGGCATCGGTCAGCTCGACCAGCTTCATGCCGAAACGGGTATCGGGCTTGTCAACGCCGTAGTCGCGCATGGCCTCGTCCCAGGTCATGCGGGGGAACGGGGTCGGAAGCTCCTTGCCCATAACATCGTGGAAAAGCTTTACCATGAGTTTTTCCGCCACATTCATGACGTCTTCCTCATTGACAAAGCTCAGTTCCATATCGATCTGCGTAAATTCAGGCTGCCTGTCGGCACGCAGGTCCTCGTCACGGAAGCAGCGCACAATCTGGAAGTATTTCTCAAAGCCGGAGACCATCAGCAGCTGCTTGAAAAGCTGTGGCGACTGGGGCAGTGCATAAAAGCTTCCCTGGTTTAAGCGGCTTGGCACCAGAAAGTCGCGGGCGCCTTCCGGCGTGGACTTGGTGAGGAAGGGCGTCTCCACTTCGTAGAAGCCCTGCTCGTCCAGGGAGCGGCGCACTGCCTGCATGATTTTGTGCCTGAGCACAAAATTTTTCTGCATGCAGGGACGGCGCAAATCCAGGTAGCGGTACTGAAGGCGCAGGTTTTCACCGGCCTCGCAGCGGTCCTCGATGACAAAGGGCGGCGTCTTGGAGGTGTTCAAGAGCTTCCACTCATGGACAACCACCTCAATCTCGCCTGTCTTGAGATTGGGATTGGTCATGCCCTCGGGACGCAGGCGCACGCGGCCCTTGATGGCAATGACATATTCCAGGCGCAGGATAATGGCGCTTTTGTGGGCCTCAGGGGCAATGTCTGGCGAAAAGACAACCTGGGTCAGGCCCATGCGGTCGCGCAGGTCAACAAAGATAAGGCCGCCGTGGTCACGGCGGAACTGGACCCAGCCCATAAGGCAGACGTCCTTGTCCACATCCCTGGCTGTCAGCTCGCAGCAGCTGGAAGTACGCTTCCAGTCGCCAAGGTCAGTTATGTATCTGGCATGCTCCTGCTGGAGATCCTGTATCGTTTCAGTCATAAATCCTAGTCCTTTATAGTAAGCGCAGCGACCAGCTTGTCCTGTGCCACTTCCTGCTGCGTCCCGGAATCCATGTCCTTGACGGCCGCAGTCTGGCGGGCCATTTCGTCACTGCCAAGTATAATCGTATATCGTGCCCCGGACTTGCCGGCCTGCCTCATGGAGGACTTCATGCCCTGGACGGCATAGCCCATCTCTCCGGAAAGACCGGCACAACGCAGCCGGCCTGCTATGGCAAATCCGGCTGGAAGGCACTCTTTGTCCAGGCAGATAAGGTAGAAATCCTTGCGTGCCAGCTCCTTCTGGCTCATGAGCAGGGCAAGCCTTTCCATGCCGCAGGCAAAGCCAATGCCAGGCAGGTTGGGCCCGCCTAAGTTTTTGATAAGCCCGTCATAGCGGCCGCCGCCGGCAACTGCCGTCTGTGCGCCGATAGCATCGCTGCGCACTTCAAACGTGGTACGGCAGTAATAGTCAAGGCCGCGCACAAGGCAGTTGTCCTGCACATACTCTATATTGCTGTCCTGAAGCAGGCCTGTGACAGTCTCATAGTGGGCCTTGCAGTCAGCGCACATATAGTCTGCTATGACAGGAGCCGTCTGCAGAGCCTCGGAGTCATGGTCACGCTTGCAGTCAAGCACGCGCAAAGGATTGGTGTGCAGGCGGCGCTGGCAGTCCTCACAGAGGCCTGACTCATATTTTTGCAGATGCTCAATGAGGGCCTTGCGGAACTTCGGCCTGCACTCGGGACAGCCAAGGCTGTTGAGATGCAGGCTTAATCCTGAAAGCCCCAGGGCCTTTAAGTACTCCGTCACCAGCACAATCAGCTCGGCATCGGCTGTGGGCTCGGGCGTCCCGACAATTTCGCAGTCTATCTGGTGAAACTGGCGCATGCGTCCTTTCTGGGGACGCTCGCAGCGGAACATGGGACCGTAGGTGAAGAGCTTGGAGACGGATTCCCTGGCATGGAGGCTGGCATTGATATAGGCACGCATGACGCCTGCCGTTGCCTCAGGGCGCAGGGACTGCAGTTTCCCGTGGGCATCCGGAAAGGTATACATTTCCTTCTGCACCACGTCGGTTTCTGTTCCGATGCCCCTGGCAAACAGTTCCGTATATTCCATAATGGGAATACGGATTTCCCTGAAGCCATATCTTGGGAACATGCTCCTGCATGTGCTTTCCATAAACTCAAACAATGCGGCATCGCCATCAAACAGATCCGCAAAGCCATTAATACGGCTGATACTCATATCAGATACAGTCCTTTCAGATTTAAACCTTATGCAGTCCTTACCGCTGCAGCTGTTCCGCCATGCTCAGCATAAGGATGCTTTTCCCTTTGCGGGAAAGGCCTAGCTTTCAAACTTCATCTTGCCCTGCTGGCAGCACGGCGGGACAGGATAATCGCCGTCAAAACAGGCAGTGCAGTACTGGTCCGAGTGCATGACGGAACGGAGCAGGCCTTCCTTGCTTAAGTAATGCAGGGAGTCAACATCCAGTATCCTGGCTATCTCGTCCAGGGAATGGTTGGCAGCAAGCAGTTCCTTGGGAGACGCAAAATCAATGCCGTAGTAGCAGGGGTAGCGCACAGGCGGACAGGAAATGCGGATATGGACTTCCTTGCAGCCAAGCTCGCGCAATTTTTTGACGCGGGTGCTCATGGTGGTGCCGCGCACGATGGAATCGTCCACAATGCAGATACGCTTCCCTTCAATCATGGCACGGACAGGATTGATCTTGATGCGCACGCCAAAGCTGCGCATGCTCTGGCTTGGCTGGATGAAGGTGCGCCCCACATAGTGGTTGCGGATCATGGCATGCTCATACGGCAGGTTGGCACACTGGGAAAAGCCGACAGCCGAGTACACGCCGGAGTCAGGGAAAGGCATGATGAAGTCAACGTCAGGCGTTGACTCGCAGGCAAGCATCCAGCCCATCTGCTTGCGGCAGGCATACACCTGCTCGCCAAAAATATAGGAATCGGGCCTTGCAAAATAGACCAGCTCAAAAATGCACTGCCTCGGACGCTCAGGCATGTCGTCCGTCAGTTCCAGGCTCATCTCGCCGGAAGGCGAAATAACATACATCTCGCCGGGCTTTATGGTCTGCTCATACTCGGCATCCATAAGGTCAAAGGCGCAGGTCTCGGAAGCAATGACAGGCGCACCGTCCAGATGCCCTAAGGAAAGGGGATGGAAGCCGTGCGGATCGCGCACTGCGATCATGGTGTCGTCCACCAGGAAGATAAGGCAGTAGGCGCCGCGCAGCCTTTTGCAGGTAGCCTGCACAGCTTCCACCACATCGTGCCTGGCCAGTTCGCGCACAAAAATGTGCATGATGACCTCGGTATCTGATGTGGCATGGAAGATGGCGCCGTCGTTTTCCAGCTCGGCCCTGAGTTCTGATGTATTCACCAGGTTGCCGTTGTGGGCTATGGCAATGTTCTTGCCCTTGTAGTGAATGAGCAGGGGCTGGGCATTGGCAATGGTAGGACGGCCTGTGGTGGAATAGCGCACATGCCCCATGGCAACGGGGCCGGACAGCTTCTGCAGCGTAGACTCGTCAAAGACGTCGGGAACCAGGCCCATTCCCTTGTACTGATGAAAGTGGCCGCTCTCGTCCCTGCTGACAATGCCGGTACTTTCCTGCCCTCTGTGCTGCTGGGCATACAGTCCGAAATACGTCAGCCGGGAGGCATCCTCATGGCCATAGACTGCAAAGAGTCCGCATTCGTCATGAATCACAGCTTTCCTCTCCTGCCGGACCCTGTCAGACTGTGGCTGCCGGTCCGTGCACTGCCGGAAGACAGGCCGCAATCCGGCCTGCCTTCCGGCAGAAAAGGGAACTTATTCCCCTTCTTTTTCAGTAATCTCTTCAGCCAGGGCACCATCGTCAATGCGGTCACAGGCCACGACCTTGGCCCCGTCGTCAAGATTGACGATCTTGACGCCCATGGTAGCCCTGCCGCGGGCCGTGACAGACCCGACGCTGATACGGATAATCTTGTTTGTCGATGTCAGAACCACAAGCCCGTCTGTGTCCTTGACCGGCATGGCCGACACGACGTTACCTGTCTTGTTCGACACCTTGAAATTGATGATGCCGCAGCCGCCGCGGGACTGCGTGCGGTACAAATCGGCCTTGGAGCGCTTGCCCATTCCCTGTTCGGACACGGACATGATGGTTGTGCTCATGTCGTTTCCTTTAAGAATGACGGCAGCCACAACCTTGTCGTTTTCCTTGAGGGAAATACCCTTGACACCCATGGCATTCCTGCCGATGGGACGGGCGTCTGAACAGGCAAAACGGATGGCAAAGCCGAGCTTTGTAATGAGCACGCAATGGTCATCCTCGCGCAGGTCGCGCACCAGGACAAGCGAATCGTTCTCCTTCAGGGAAACGGCGATAATGCCGTTCTTGGTGGCGCGGGAATAGAGGGAGGCCTGCGAGCGCTTCACCATGCCGGAGCTGGTCACGAAGAAGAAATACTTGTCTTCGGAGAACTCGCGCAGGGCAAGGGCATTGGTCACCCACTCGCCTTCTGACATGGGCAGCAGGTTGTTGATGTGCACGCCCTTGGCAGTCCTGCTGCCTTCAGGAACATTGTAGACCTTAAGATGGTACATGCGGCCCTTGTTCGTGAAGAGGCACAGGTGCTGGTGGTTGGTCGTTGTCAGAAATTCCAGCACATAGTCGTCATCAGATGTATAGAGGCCGGAGATGCCTTTGCCGCCCCTGTTCTGCTGATGGTAGTTTTCAAGGCTGGTGCGCTTGATATAGCCGCGCCTGGACAGGGTGATCACGACCTCGTCGTCAGAGATCAGATCCTCGATATCTATGCCGCTGGCCTCGTCAGCCACAATCTCGCTGAGCCTCGGGGTGGCATAGGAGGTACGGATGTTCTGTATTTCGTCGCGGATAACGCCGCGCAAAATTTCGGGATCGGCAAGGATGGACTTGAAGTAGGCGATATTTTTCAGCAGTTCCTGGTACTCATTCTCGATTTCTTCGCGCTGCAAACCGGTCAGGCGCTGCAGGCGCATGTCAAGGATGGCCTTGGCCTGCACCTCGTCAAGCCCGAAGCGGGCCATGAGGTTCGTCCTGGCCTCGTCAGGGCTCTGGGCTGCGCGGATAAGGGCAACAACTTCGTCAATATTGTCGATTGCCGTGCGCAGGCCCTCAAGGATATGAGCCCTGGCTTCAGACTTGTCCAGATCAAAGCGCGTGCGGCGGATAACAACCTCGCGCCTGAAATCCAGGAAGGTGGTGAGAGCCGTCTTCAGGTTGAGCAGGACAGGCCTGTTGTCCACAACTGCCAGCATATTGATGCCGAAGCTGGTTTCAAGGCTGGTGTACTTGTAGAGGTACTTGATGACGATATCGGGAATGACGCCGCGGCGCAGGTCAACCACGATGCGGATGCCGCGCCTGTCCGATTCGTCACGCAGATCGACAACGCCGTCTATCTTGCGCTCGTTGACCAGCTGGGAAATCTTTTTCACCAGGACGGACTTGTTTACGCCATACGGTATTTCCGTGATGACAAGGGACTTGGAGTTCTTGTTCCTGTCCTCTATCTCGACACGGCCGCGGATTTTTACCGTTCCGCGTCCGGTATGATACGCATCGCGCAGTCCCTTGCCTGTAAAGACAATGCCCTTGGTAGGAAAGTCAGGCCCCTTCACCACGTCCATCAGTTCGCTGACAGTGGTATCGGGATTGTCAATCAGCATGGTCACCGCATCGCACAGCTCGCCAAGATTGTGCGTGGGGATATTGGTTGCCATGCCGACGGCAATGCCGGATGAGCCGTTGAGCAGCAGGTTGGGCACCTTTGACGGCAGGATGGACGGTTCGTCAAGGGAGCCGTCGTAGTTGGGCCTGAAATTGACCGTATTCTTTTCCAGGTCCCCAAGGAATTCGCCGGCAAGCCTGGCCATGCGGACTTCAGTGTAACGCATGGCAGCAGCCGAGTCGCCGTCTATGGAACCAAAGTTGCCCTGCCCGTCAACCAGCGGCTCGCGCATGTTAAAGTCCTGGGCCAGACGGACCAGGGCGTCATAAACGGCCGTATCGCCATGGGGATGATACTTACCTATAACGTCACCGACGACACGGGCGGATTTTTTATGAGCCCTGTTATAGGTATTGCCCAGCTCGGACATGGCGTACAGAATACGCCTGTGCACGGGCTTTAAGCCGTCACGGGCATCAGGAATGGCACGGCCTATTATGACAGAGAGAGAGTATTCCAGATAGGACTGGCGAAGCTCTTTCTCTATATCGACCTGATTATCGTTAAGAATGCTGCTCACAATTACCTCTGACCATCATCAACATATACTGCGTTTGTTCGTACTCTTCTCTTACGTGCTCTGCTCTTATCAGATATCAAGGTCCTGGACTTTCAGCGCATTGCGTTCAATGAAATCGCGCCTGGGCTCGACCCTGTCCCCCATAAGTTCCTGGAAGGCATCATTGGCAGCCTCGGCATCTTCCACCTGGACCTGGAGCATGACCCTGTTCTCGGGATTCATGGTTGTCACCCAGAGCTGTTCCGGGTTCATTTCGCCAAGGCCCTTGTAGCGCTGGATGTTGTAGCCCCTGCGGGCTTCATCAAGAACCGTTTCAAGCAGGGCGAAGCTGTCCCCTATGGGCGTGGAGCTGCCGTCTTTCTTAAGGCTGAAGCTTATGCCGCCAAATTTCTGCCGCAGGGAGGAGAAGAAGTTCCAGCCGTGGCGGTAGGTCTTGGAAGCAAAAAACTCCACCGGACGCTCGGTCATATGGCTCTGCTCGTTCTGGAAGGTAATAAAGGTGCGCTCATCCCCTTCCTCTTCTGTTACATGGGTGACACGGGCAGTATAGCCGTGCTCCTTAAGCCAGGCACTGACAGGGCTTTGGGCGTCACTCAGAAGCTCCTCGCCCTCAATCTTTTCAGGGCAGGTAATGAGGGCCAGGTAGAGGGGCCTGGGAAGGCCGGTCAGCTCGGCGTGTTCCACCGACTGCTTCAAAAGCTCTATCTCGCGCAGGAGATCTGTCAGGTTGCTCCCCTTCAGCTCGGTCTCGTTCTCAGTGCCGATAACGACATTTTCACTGACCTTGTTGAGCAGGAAGGCATTGAGCTCGCTGTCATCCTTGATAAACTTCTCGAACTTTGAATTGTGGATGCGGTAGAGGGGCGGCTGGGCAATGTAGACATGCCCTTTTTCCACCAGCTCGGGGTACTGGCGGTAGAAGAACGTCAGAAGCAGGGTCCTGATGTGGGCGCCGTCAACATCAGCATCGGTCATGATGACGATCTTGTGGTAACGGAGCTTGCTCAGGTCCGTATCCTCGGCACCAATGCCTATGCCCATGGCGGTAATCAGGCTCTTGACCTCGTTATTGGCCAGCATCTTGTCCAGGCGGCAGCGTTCCGTATTCAGGATTTTGCCGCGCAGGGGCAGGATGGCCTGGTGCTTGGGATCGCGGCCCTGCTTGGCAGAACCGCCTGCCGAATCACCCTCGACCAGGAAAAGTTCTGAATCCTCGGGATTCTTGCTCTGGCAGTCAGCCAGCTTGCCGGGCAGGGCATTGTCCGTAAGGGCACCCTTGCGCCTCACTATCTCCTTGGCCCTTCTGGCTGCCTCGCGGGCACGGGCTGCATCGACAGCCTTGCCGATAATGGCGCGGATGTCCTTGGGATTCTCTTCAAAGTACTGCGACAGCCCGTCATAGACCGCACCGGAAACCATGCCGGCTATCTCGGAATTGCCAAGCTTGGTCTTTGTCTGTCCCTCAAACTGGGGATTAGGAAGCTTGACAGAGATAACGGCCACAAGGCCCTCGCGGGTGTCATCGCCTGTAAGCTGTACCTTCAGCTTTTTGACCAGATCAGCCTGGGTGGAGATATAGCGGTTGATGGCACGGGTCACGCCTGTCCTGAAGCCGACCAGATGCGTGCCGCCCTCGCCTGTGCGGATGTTGTTGGCGTAGGAGTAGACAGTTTCCTTGTAGCTTGTCGTATACAGCAGGGCGCAGTCTATGGTGACGTTATCGACAAATTTTTCGAGCATCACCACGGGCAGCAGCTTTTCATCGCTTCCTGCCAGATCCTCTACAAACTGCTTCAGGCCCCCCTCGGCATGGAAGATATGCTTCTCGCCTGTACGCTCGTCCTGGCATTCGATGACGATGCCCTTGTTGAGGTAGGCAAGTTCCTCAAAACGGCGCTTTAAAACGTCATAGGAATACTCTGTCGTTTCAAAGATTTCCTCGTCAGGCTTGAAGTGGACAGTAGTGCCATGGCGTTCCTTGCAGTGGCCGAGATTCTGCAGCTCTTCCACGGGAATGCCGCGTTCATAACGCTGCTTGTAGGCGTTTCCGTCCCTGTATACCTTTACTTCCAGCCATTCGGACAAGGCATTGACGCAGGACACGCCGACACCGTGCAGGCCGCCTGACACCTTGTAGGAATTGTTGTCAAACTTGCCGCCGGCATGGAGCTTTGTCATGACCACCTGTACGGCGGGCACATGCAGCTTGGGATGCTCGTCAACAGGAATGCCACGGCCGTTGTCGCGCACGGTCACGCTGTTGTCAGAATGCAGGATGACGGTAATCTTGTCACAAAAGCCGGCCATGGATTCGTCTATGGAGTTGTCCACGACTTCATAGACAAGGTGGTGCAGGCCCCTTGTGTCTACGGACCCGATATACATGGCAGGTCTTTTGCGAACTGCCTGCAGCCCTTCAAGGACGGTGATGGATGATGCGTTATATGCTGATGCTTCCTTATTCTGTTCTTCCATAATTTAAATATCGTCCTCTTTGTAATACGTCGAGTCACACATCTGCATGGGCATGGCAATAATGCTGTACGTTGCATCGTCAGCCGGCTGGAACAGAGCCGGTCCCAGGCTGGCTGAAAGGGTAATGTTCACATCGTCGCTGGGAATATGCTGCAGGATGTCTATGAGTGCCTTGGTGACAAAGGCTATTTCAGTAATGGAAGACTTGCAGTCTGCGGCTATGGTCTCAGTTGCTGAGCCGGTGTCCTCTTCACTGGAAGAAACAGTCAGGCTGTCCTCTGTCATGTGCAGGCACACGCCGCATTCATGCCCCGTGTTAAAGATAGCGCTGCGGGAAAGGGCATGCAGCAAATCGTCTTTTTTGACAGTCAGGTGCGAGCATCCCTCGGCATGGACACGGTTAAGGAAACTGGAATAGTCAATAAAGCTCACATCTGTCAGGGGAACGCTGAACATGCCCTTAAGATCATTGTCGCGTACAAAAAAACGCTTCTCGCCGACAACAATGCTGATATCGCCCTGGCTGACGAGTTTCTTTATATCCGAAAGATATTTCTTCTGAATCTTGATGCCGTCGGCAGGAAGGTACTGCAAGAGCTCGTCGTTTACTATCGTCACCATAGCGAACTTGCGGCCGTCCAGGCCGCAAAAGACGATGCCGCCGTCGCCGTCAGGCTTGATGCAGAGATGGTCCCATGAAGTATCGTCACTGTCGGCAATGCAGAAAAAGACCTTGTCAATGATTTCGCTCAGGCTTTCTCCGTTCCAGACAACAGAGTTGCCAGCCGGGAAGGGAGAAAATTCCTGGAACCAGGAGGCCAGCTTGAGAGGCATCTTGTACAGCCTCTTGCCCTGGGAAATGACAATGTTGTTGTCATCAGTCTTTATATTGACAAGGCCATACGGAAGAGTGCGCATCAGTTCGGACAGAGACCGTGCATCAGCACCAATCAGGCCTTCCTCCTCCACTTCGGCAGGATAGGAGCCTATATATTCGGTGCCGCCGTCAGTTGTCATAAACGAAACTGTATCTTTTTCTGCCTTAATCCACATTGTCTTCAGATAGGCTGAGCCTGCCTTTGACGGCGAAATATAGCCAGCTTTCTGAATGCCGTTGGCACAATGCTCTGTATTGATTCTAAATTTCATAATCGCATCACCTGCATACTGCCTCAAAGGAAAAATTCCCTGGCAAAAACACGGAGGCAGAAAAAAAGGCTGGCGTCTTTGACAGCAAAGACCGCCAAAGCAGATTTTGTGAACTGCCCAGGGGAAATCTCAAGAATTGCAGAATATGGTACAAATGGAAAAGCCAGCAATTTCAAGAAGTTTGAAACAACTTTTTCCAGAGTTTCCCGGTCAGGGAAAACAAAAGACAAAAGTGTAGCATATCTTCCCCGGGCATTAATCGTAAAGATCTCTTATATCATATAGATCAAAAAGAAACAAGGATGCAGAAAACTGTA
>CAVLCT010000070.1:0-10836 GCA_963661665.1 Bulleidia sp.
AATCCGTCATCGTGCTTGACGAGGTGCAGCTGTTTCCCAGGGCAAGAGCTGCCATCAAGTATCTTGTTCAGGACGGCCGGTATGACTTTATTGAAACCGGCTCCCTGATGTCGATACGCAACAATATTCAGGATATCGTGATACCGTCGGAAGAGCATCATGTGAAGCTGTATCCCCTGTCCTTTGCAGAGTTTCTTGATGCACAGGGTGACGATATGCTCATGCCCCTCATACAGGACTGTTTTTCCAGCCTGCGGCCGATGGGGCAGGCCCTGCACAGAAAGGCCATGGACCAGTTCCGGAGGTACATGATAACGGGAGGCATGCCCCAGGCCGTCCAGGCATACATTGACGGCAGGGACTTTGAAGAGATTGATGAGGTCAAAAGAGATATTCTTTCCCTGTACAGGGCAGACATAGCAAAACATTCAGCACGCTGTGCGGGCAAGGCCTGTAGCATTTTTGACGAGCTTCCGGTCCAGCTCAGAAAGCGCGAGAAGAAATTCAATTTTTGTGCGCTGAAAAAAACTGCCCGCTTTCGCGAATATGAAGAGGCCTTCTTCATGCTTGATGATGCCATGATCATCAATCCCTGCTTTTGCTGCTCAGAACCTGATGTTGGGCTCAGGCTGAATATGGAGAGGCATTCCCTCAAGTGCTATATGGCAGATACCGGCCTTCTTGTAAGCCACGCCTTTGATGAAAACAGCCTCGTTTCTGATGGTATTTATCGCAAGCTGCTCTTAGACAAGCTGGAATTTAACAGCGGCATGCTGACAGAAAACATCGTGGCCCAGATGCTCGCAGCTTCAGGACACAAGCTCTATTTTTACTCCTGCGCTTCACGGGAGGAGGCCGCCTCCCGCATGGAGATCGATTTTCTGATCAGGAAAAAAGCGGTTACATCAGGGCACAACATATCGCCAATAGAGGTAAAGTCTGGAAAGAACTACACGCTTTCCTCTCTCAGAAAGTGCATGGAGAAATACGGACAGTATCTGCATGTTCCTTATGTCATACATGCACAGGATCTGAAAAAGGACGACGGCATCACCTATATACCCTACTACATGACGCCCCTTCTGTAAGTTGCAGCCCATATCCTTTTGGGGCATGGCCGAAAACGGGGCAGGAAGAGGGCAAAAAGTAAGGCCGGAGAAAATTTCTCCGGCCCTGATATAGATGTCGCCTGCTGGACAGCCAGCGTGTTACTTGCTGATCAGTTCCTTGGCTGTCTGGGCAATCTGCAGTTCCTCATTGGTGGGAATGACCAGGACCTGGATTTTGCTGTCGGGAGTGGAAATGGTGTGGGCTCCGGACAGGTGGGCCTTGTTCTTTTCCTTGTCCAGCTTGATGCCCAGGGCTTCAAGGTTGGAGACAACGGCTTCACGCACGTCAACGTCGTGTTCGCCGATGCCGGCGGTGAACACCATGGCGTCCACCTGGCCGTCGAGCAGGAAGAAGTAGGAACCGAGCTGCTTGCGGATGGAGTGCACCAGCATGCGGAAGGCGAGATCGGCCTTTTTGTCGCCGTTGTCGCGGGCGGCTTCAAGGTCGCGCATGTCGGACATGCCGCACAGGCCCATGAGACCGGACTTTTTGTTCATGACATCGTCGATCTCGGCAGGGGTAAGGCCTTTTTTCTGCATGACAAAGGGCACGATGGCGGCATCAATGGTGCCGCAGCGTGTTCCCATGACAAGGCCTTCAAGCGGGGTCAGGCCCATGCTGGTGTCAAGGCAGCGGCCGTTCTTCACGCAGGTCATGGAAGAACCGTTGCCAAGGTGCATGGTGATGGAACGCAGGGTGTTGAGAGGCTTGCCCAGGTATTCGGCAGTCTTTTTGGCAATGTATTTGTGGGAAGTGCCGTGGAAGCCGTAGCGGCGGATACGCATGTCCTCGTAGTATTCGTAGGGCAGGGCGTACATGAAGGATTCATCGGGCATGCTCATGCCGAATTCCGTATCAAAGACGGCGACATTGGGCAGGCCGGGGAAGAGGGCCTCGCAAACCTCGATGCCCATGAGGTTGGCGGGGTTGTGCAGAGGTCCTAAGGGGATACAGTCGCGGATGCACTGCTTGACGTGTTCATTCACGATGACGGGCTCGGTCATTTCCTCGCCGCCCTGCAGGACGCGGTGGCCAATGGCGGCAATTTCACCCTTGTCCTTGATGACGCCCTTTTCGGCATCTGTCAGCAGGGAAATGACGAGTTCCATGGCTTCCTTGTGTGTGGGGAAATGCTGCTCACGGACAATTTTTTCTTCCTTGTCCGTACCGGGATAGATCTTGTGGGAGAGAGAGCCCATTTCCAGGCCAATGCGTTCAGCAATGCCGGAACAGACCACAGTCTCTGTGTCCATTTCGATAAGCTGATACTTACAGGAGGAAGAACCGGAGTTAACGACCAAAATTTTCATAAATGCGCATTCCTCACAGCAGGAAGGGGAAGGCCCCCTTCCTGCACACCTAAAGGGGGATTAATTATACTTGTTTTTCAGCAGCGGACTGAATGGCCGTGATGATAACAGTATTGACAATATCAGCAACAAGGCAGCCGCGGGACAGATCGTTGACCGGCTTGTTGAGGCCCTGCAGGACAGGGCCGATGGCGATGGCACCTGCCGCTCTCTGCACGGCCTTGTACGTGTTGTTGCCTGTGTTGAGGTCCGGGAAGATAAAGACCGTAGCCTTACCGGCGACAGCACTGCCAGGAGCCTTTGTCTTGGCAACCGAAGGCTCGATGGCGGCATCATACTGCAAAGGTCCTTCAATAAGAAGATCCGGAGCCTTTTCCTTGGCAATTTTTGTGGCTTCCTTGACCACGTCCACATCGGCACCCTTGCCTGAAGATCCTGTGGAGTAGGAGAGCATGGCAACACGCGGCTCAATGCCAAAGACCTTGGCCGTATGGGCTGAGGCAATGGCAATTTCGGCCAGCTGGTCGGCAGTAGGATTGGGATTGACGGCGCAGTCGCCGAACACCAGGACGCGGTCCCGCAGGCACATCAGGAATACAGACGACACGACTGAGAAGCCGGGTTTTGTCTTGATGAACTGGAATGCGGGCGTGATGGTGTGCGCCGTAGTGTTGACTGCGCCGCTGACCATGCCGTCGGCAAGGCCCTTCTTGACCATCATGGTGCCGAAGTAGGTAGCATCTTCCATGGTATTGCGGGCGTATTCCATGGTGATGCCCTTCTTTTTGCGGTATTCGTAATACGAGGCAACGTAATCATCAAACTCGGGGAAGGTGAGCGGGTTGATGATAGTGGCCTTTGAAATGTCGGCACCGACATTGCTGGCCCTGGTGCGGATTTTTTCCTCGTCGCCGAGAAGAATGATGTCGGCGGCGTTGCGCCTGAGCAGGATATCAGTTGCCTGCAGGATGCGCGGTTCCTCGCCTTCGCAGAGGACAATGCGCTGCTTGTTTTTGCGGGCCTGGGTCAGGAGTTTGTATTCAAACATGACAGGCGTCATGCGGCTGCTCTTTTCGGCAAAGAGGCCGGCCAGCTTGGTGCAGTCCACATGGCTGTCGAAAAGGCCGATGGCGCTGTTGATTTTGCGCAAGTCCGTAGGCTCTATCACGCCGCGGATATTGCTCTGCACCAGCTGCGAAGCGCGGAAGGTGTGATGCTTTGTCAGCATGATGGGCAGGATGGGCGTTGTTTCCTTGTCCAGGCTGCGGATGATGGACATGACGGACTCGGACGGGGTCAGGCCGCCGCTCAAGAGGACGCCGGCAATGTTTGGCGCAGCAGGGGACATCCTGGCTGCCGCTGCTGCCAGGAGAATGTCTGTACGGTCCCCGGGTGTAATGATGAGCAGGTCTTTTTCCAGATAGGAGAGGAAGTTATCTGCATGCATTGCAGCTATGGTGCAGTTGGCAACGAGGCTGTCGTGGACCTTTTCGCCTGTCAGGAAGGTGGCGTCACATGCCCTGGCCACATCATTTAAGGTGGGGCTTCCCAGGGTTGCATCCTCAGGCATGCTGTAGATAAGTGCGGGGCCCTTGTCCGTGGCAAAGCCGGCACGCAGGGATTCAAGCTCATCTTTTGACAGGGAGGAACGGTTGATGATGGTGCAGAGGATGTCGCAGCTTTTGGACATGCCCATCATGCAGCTCTGAATGCTCTGGCGCAGTTCTGGGAGCGTGGCATCCTTGCCGCTGACAACAAGAAGAACAGGAGCATTGAGGTTGCCCGCGATTTCCGCATTCAGGGTCACTTTGAAGAGAGGATCCTTGCCGCTGATGTCTGCGCCCAGAATGACAACAAAGTCGTATTCATTCTGCAGTTTCTGCACCCTGGCAAGAATGCCTTCGTGCAGGGCTGTCATGGACTGGGTGGCGATGATTTCGTAGGCTTCCTTTTCTGTATAGGCAAAGGTATCCGCATAATTCTGTTCGAGCTTGAAGAATTCAAGCATCAGCCTGATATCGGGATCCTTGTCATCATATTCAGGCGTACTGATGATGGGGCGGAAAAAAGCGACTTTGCCCTTGAGTCCCCCCATGAGCTGCATAATGCCGAGCGCTATGGCACATTTGCCGGCAGCAGGTCCTGCCGCTGTGATGTAAAGAGACTTGTTCATGAGTTATTTGCCCTCGGAAATTTGACTGTCTTACGTCAAGACAGAATGACAAAAGGGAGCGTCAGCGACTGCCGGAAGCAGGCAGCATGCACATTTTTCCGGATCGCTGTCCAAGGATCACATACCATATGGTATGAATGACAGACAAAGCACCTGTCTGTCTATAACTGACAATGATGGAAATGTGAATGAAAAGAGAAAGGCCGCAGGATGCGGGCTGTACGCCCTGTGTCCTGCGGCCGTATTTTAGTCAGTTACTTCGTTTCGTCGCCTGAGCCGGCATATGGCATATCGGCCATCTGCTGGTACAGGGCGGTACGGTCTGCGTATGCCTGGGCCAGGCTTGTACGCAGGGCTTCGGACACTTCAGGTGCCTTCTTGGCCAGGGACGCATAGCGGTTTTCACCAAGCAGGAATTCCTGAATGTCGGCTGTGGGAGCCTTGCAGTCGAGCTGGAAGGGATTCTTGCGTTCCTTCACCAGGTCGGGGTTGTAGCGGTACAGCTTCCAGTAGCCGGTATCGACAGCCATCTTGGCTTCTTCCATGGACTTGCCCATGCCCTTGCGCAGGCCCTGGTTGATGCAGGGTGCGTAGGCGATAATAAGGGACGGTCCCTTGTAGGCTTCGGCTTCCTTGAAGGCCTTGATGACCTGCTGCTTGTTGGCACCCATGGAGATGGAGGCCACATAGACATAGCCGTAGGTCATGGCCATACGGCCGAGATCCTTTTTGCCGGTACGCTTGCCGGAGGCAGCGAACTGGGCAATGGCGCCGAGAGGCGTAGCCTTGGAAGCCTGGCCGCCGGTGTTGGAGTAGACTTCGGTGTCGAGCACGAGGATGTTGATGTCCTCGCCGGAGGCAAGGACATGGTCCAGGCCGCCGTAGCCGATGTCGTAGCCCCAGCCGTCGCCACCGAACACCCAGCAGCTCTTCTTGACGAAGTGCTCCTGCATTTCGGCAATTTCATCGGCCAGGGGGCAGTTGACTTCGTCAAGGGAGCCCAGGTTGGCCATGATTTCATCGCCATACTGGCCGGAGAGGACGGCATCGTCCTTGTTGTCCAGCCAGTTCTGCATGGCAGAGGAAAGCTCGGCAGAAATGCCTTCTGTATTCAGGCCTTCCTGCACCAGGTCGGCCAGCTTGGCGCGGCGCTGCTTGACGGCAGAGGCAATGCCCAGGCCGTATTCGGCGGCGTCTTCAAAGAGGCTGTTGCCCCAGGCAGGACCACAATGGCTTTCCTTGTTGATCGTGTAGGGGGTTGTCGGGGAGGACGCGCCCCAGATGGAGGAACAGCCTGTGGCGTTGGCAATGTACATGCGTTCGCCAAAGAGCTGGGTGAGAACCTTGACGTAGGGTGTCTCGCCGCAACCGGCGCAGGCGCCGGAGAATTCATGCAGAGGCTGCTGTAGCTGGGAGCCCTTCAGGGAGAAGCGGTCCATGAGGTGGCTCTTGGAGCTGATGCAGGCTTCGGCAAAGGCCAGGTTGGCCTTCTGGTCTTCCATCTGCGTTGCCAGAGGCTTCATAATGAGGGCCTTGTTCTTGGCAGGGCAGACATCGGCGCAGGAGCCGCAGCCCAGGCAGTCTTCTGCATAGACCTGCATGCGGAACTTGAGACCTTTGAGTTCCTTGCCCTTGGCTTCCACTGTGGCAAAGGTTGCAGGAGCACCGGCCAGTTCTTCTTCACTGGCAAGCACGGGACGGATGGTGGCATGGGGGCACACAAAGGAGCACTGGCAGCACTGGATGCACTCGTCAGGCTGCCATTCCGGAACCATGATGGCTACGCCGCGCTTTTCGCAGGCTGCTGTGCCGCTTGCCATGGTGCCGTCGGGAGCCATGGCAGACACAGGCAGCTTGTCGCCGCGCTGGGCCAGAATGGGACGGACAATGGAGGCCACATATTCATCATCGTTGTCATGGGAGACAACGGCGCCTTCCTTGGTGTCGGCCCAGGATTCGGGGTAGTTCACCAGCTGCAGGGCATCCATGCTCTGGTCCACGGCGGCGATGTTCATGTTGACGATCTTGTCGCCCTTGCTGCCGTAGGTCTTCTTGATGGACTGCTTCAGGAGATCCACAGCCTGCTCAAAGGGAATGACCTGGGCCAGCTTGAAGAAGGCCGTCTGCATGATCATGTTGATGCGGCCGCCAAGGCCTACGTTCTGTGCCACTTTCACGGCATCAATGGTGTAGAACTTGAGATGCTTGCGGGCGATGACGTTCTTCATGGAAGCAGGCAGCTGCTTTTCCATTTCCTCAAGCGACCAGTCTGTGTTGAGGACGAAGGTGCCGCCGTCCTTGATGCCGTCCAGCAGGTCGTACTGGGTTACATAGGCAGCCTTGTGGCAGGCAATGTAGTCGGCATGGGAAATAAGGTAACAGGACTGGATGGGCTTTTTGCCGAAACGCAGGTGGGAAACGGTGAAGCCGCCGGACTTTTTGGAGTCGTAGGCAAAGTAGGCCTGGGCATAAAGGTCCGTGTTGTCACCGATGATTTTGATGGCCTGCTTGTTGGCGCCGACTGTACCGTCTGCGCCAAGGCCGAAGAACTTGCACTGGATGGTGCCTTCGGGCACGGTGTCAAGCTCCTGCTCCACGTCAAGGGAGAGGTGGGTGATGTCGTCGTTGATGCCCACGGTGAAGTGGTTCTTGGGAGCCAGGGCCAGCATGTTGTCGTAGATCGCCTTGACCATGCCGGGCGTGAAGTCTTTGGAGCCCAGTCCGTAGCGGCCGCAGACAACCTGGGGAGAAGGACAGACGCCCTTTTCCTTGAGCACTGTGCAGACATCAAGGTACAGGGGCTCGCCAAGGGAGCCGGGTTCCTTGGTGCGGTCAAGCACTGTGATTTTGCGGCAGGTGGCAGGCAGGGCCTTGAGGAAGTGTTCCGCAGAGAAGGGGCGGTACAAGTGGACGCGCACCAAGCCGACTTTTTCGCCGTTGGCAATGAGGTGCTGCATGGTTTCTTCGATGACTTCACAGGAAGAGCCCATGCTGATGATGACGCGATCGGCGTCGGGAGCACCGGAGTACTCGAAAAGATGATGCCTGCGGCCTGTGATTTCAGCCACCTTTTTCATGTTTTCTTCCACGATGGCGGGAACGTCATCATGGAAGGCATTGCCCGCTTCGACGTTCTGGAAGTAGATGTCGGGGTTCTGGGCAGTGCCGCGGATATTGGGATGGCTGGGGCTCATTGCACGTTCGCGGAAGTTTGCAATGGCCTCGTAGGGGGCGATTTTTTTGATGTCTTCGTAATCGATGACTTCGATTTTCTGGATTTCGTGAGAGGTCCTGAAGCCATCGAAGAAGTGGAGGACAGGGACGCTGGACTCAATGGCAGAAAGGTGGGCAACCAGAGCGAGATCCATGCATTCCTGGACAGAACAGGAACAGAGCATGGAGAAGCCGGTCTGCCTGCAGGCCATAACGTCCTGGTGGTCACCGAAGATGGACAGTGCGTGGCTGGCCAGGGCACGGGCGGAAACATGGAAGACGCCGGGCAGAAGTTCGCCGGAAATCTTGTACATGTTGGGGATCATCAGGAGCAGGCCCTGGGATGCCGTGTAGGTGGAGGTCAGCGAGCCTGCTGCCAGCATGCCGTGCACGGCACCGGCAGCGCCGGCTTCGGACTGCATTTCGCGGACTTCGACTTTCTGGCCGAAGATGTTCTTGGTGCCTTTGGCTGCCATCTCATCGACAACTTCGCCCATAACTGAAGAAGGTGTAATGGGATAGATGGCTGCGGTTTCGGACATGGCATACGCAATCCATGCGGTTGCGTTGTTGCCGTCCATGGTCTTCATTTTAGCCATGATATTCTCCTTACGAGTTATACGGGACAGCAGCCATATAGTAGGGATATATGGCATACTGACATAGTGTTCGATACCGTGTTGTCCGGCTAGGAAAGCAAGATTATTTTTCCGGTTCGGGAAAGGCGTACCATAAAATTGATTGATTGAACAGTCTTTTTCTTAAAAAACTAAGAATGACACCCTTTTTTTCGTATTTTAGACGTATCGCGAATGTTTGTCACGCCCTGTTTTGCGGTATTACGGCAGGGGAACAGACATCAAAAAAGGACGCCTCTTCCTGAAATAATGGAAGAAACGTCCTGCTGTAAGATGCCGCAGGATCCTCTGAGGCACGGCATGGATGCTCCCTGGCGGGAGCACAAAATTTTTCCAGGATAAGGGCAGATACGGACTACCGGGTGCCGAATCCGCCGGCAAAGGTTTCAAAGCAGACAGAGTCGACAACCACGCCTGCAACTTCATCGTACACTACGATATTAAGGCCGCGGCGGTTTTTAGACAGTTCCTTCCCGTTGATCACAATTGACGAAACGCACCCGCCGGCACTCCAGCCCTGGCTTTTTACAGAATAGGAAACCCCGTTCTCAAGAGTCCCGCAAGCAGATATAAGCCCGTCTCCAAGCTGCTCTGCAATCAGAACGCCATTTTTCATAACCGCATAGTAGCTCTTTCGCCACTGGCCATTCAGAACTAGTGCCGCCCCCAGTTTTTTCAGAAGTTCCTGTCTTTCGGGTGTAATGTATCTTGAGCCATCGTCCCTGACTGATACAAACACGGTATAGGAGCTGTCCTTCAGCCTGGAAAGGTACTCATCCAGAAACATCATTTCTTTCAGGCTGACGGTTCTGATATTGGAATAGCTGAGATCCAGGACGCCGCCGCTGGCTCCTTCTACCTTGTAAAGAACTTGGTTTGAAATGATATGCGGGTCCCTGAAAGCTGCGCTGTACTGTTCCATAAAGGAAGCATCGACAGAATTCACATAGAGGTAGTCGCATTTTCCGACTTCGTTCACAAACTGTTCTATGGTAAGTTTTCTGGTGAAGACATCTCCGTCATACATTTGTTTGCCAATACTTCCGCCGGCAAGCGCTCTCGGGGCGCAGTAATATCTGAGCTGTACAAGCATCCACCCGTTCTCTCCTCTTGTCAGCTCATAGATACTGGCTCTTTCAGGAACCGTATTAATCTGTTCGGCAATTTCCCTAAGGCCCCTGCTCCTTTCCCTGTCATCAGTCAGAAAGCCAGGAACAACCTGTGAAAAATCACAGGCAGGCCAAAAGATCACCATAAAGGATATCAGTGCCAGTACAGTCGCAGGGAGGACTTTTCTGTGTTTTTTCCACAGGCCAGCGCCATAAAACAAATATAGAGAAAGCAGGGCTGCGCAGACAGTAAATGTATTCATGTACCGTTCATAGCTTGCAAGCTCTCTCGCTTCTCTTTCAGAGAAAGCAGTCTCGTACAAAAAGTACATCACAAGTGCGTAGAAGATGCCCGTCAGCAGTGTCCACAATGTCGTAAGATACGCCGTCCTTTTCCCCTGCCTCTCTTGCACAAGCCAGGAAACAGCCAGCATGATGGTGACAATGCCGCCAATTGCTGCGGCATAAGAACCATGAAGAAGTACGTCCCTGGAAAACAGCGCATCTGTAAAGATCCGCCGTACATCTTCAAGATAGGGGATGGAACTCTCAGCAGAGGATTTAAAAACTTCAAGAACGGAGGAGAGCTTCATGCCGTCATAGCTCTGAATACCGCCTGTATTTGGCACATACTGGTCAACAAATCTGTTAAAGGCAAACCAGAGTCCGATGGGAACTGCCACAGGAAAAACAATGCAGGAGGCTATAGTCTTTCCGACAGGTCTTTCCTCACGGATCCACAGTTCCCTGAGCAGGTAAAAGAGAAACACTGCTGGCAAAAAGACCATCAGGGTCATCTTGGTCAGAACCATTATAGTCAGGGCCAGAGTGAAAATGACAAGGCGGTAGCAGACACTGCCTTCATCAGTGCAGGCAGTCATCATGCAGTAAAATAAAAGGACGCCAGAGATGTAGTCGCAATAGATGGAATGATAGAAGAAAAATGCGTGTCTGGTGTTGAAAATAAACGGCAAAAGCAGGACAGCCAGCACTGCGGCAGAGAGAGCAAACTTTTCGTACAGGATTCCTCCCGTACCCTGGCCACTTGTAAAACAGCAGGAAACGTCAGCAGGATCTCTCTCAAACGCATGAAACATCGGAAGTATCATGATAAACATGAACATCTGTATGGCACGGTAGACATCAGGCTCTGTGTACTGCCCGCACACCTGTATCCATAGGGTTTCAAAGAGCGTTACAGCCGGGACATAGTCCTTATGATAAAAGGGAAGAGGCGACACGGCAAAGAGATCATCCAGCCGCAGGCTTTCTTTTAAGAACAT
>CAVLCT010000071.1:0-10665 GCA_963661665.1 Bulleidia sp.
GTTTTTTCGTGAAATTGTTTTCTGTTTCACGAGCTTGCCCGGCCCTTGTGCTTAGGCTGGTATGGTATAATGGACAAAAACCTTTGAAAAACAAGCTGTTATAATGGATTGTTTCCTGCGTGTGCCCCAAATCTGCCAGACGGTGGCTGCAGCAGGATATAAAAAAGCAATGAGAACGGCGACAGGGACTAACAATCCGGCATAATGTAGGAAAAAGGGGCAGAGTGCATAAAGAACAAAGTTTTGTTGAAAAGCCGTCTTGACATTTAGTCCAGTTTTTCACAAGATATCTTCACATCCAGTCAATAACGGCATTATGCCGTGTTCATTAACATTATGGAGGAATGGTTATGTCCAAGCTTGTCCCCCCGCATGGCGGGAAAGGTCTCGTATGCGCTCTCCTCGAAGGCCAGGCCCTTCAGGACGAACTCAAGAAAGCTGAAGGCCTGAAGAAGATTGAGATCTCTTCCCGTGCTAAGGGTGACCTCATCATGATGGGCATCGGTGGCTTCTCTCCCCTGGACGGCTTCATGAACAAAGCCGACTGGCAGAGCGTCATTGAGAAAATGACCCTCGCAGACGGTACCTTCTGGCCCGTGCCTGTCACCCTGGACATCTCCGCTGCAGATGCCAAGGAGCTCAAGAACGGTCAGGAAGTCGCCCTTGTCCGCAACGGCGAAATCATGGCTACTCTGAAGGTGGAAGAAGTCTACGAGATGGACGAAGCCGCCAAACGTAAAGAGTGCGAGCTGGTGTTCAAAGGCCAGGGCGAAGACTCCGAGAAGTTCTGGGACGTGGCTCCCACAGACCATCCCGGCGTGAAGATGGTCCTCGCTCAGAAGGAATTCAACCTCGCTGGTAAAGTGAAGGTTCTTTCTCAGGGCGAATTCCCCACCAAGTTTGCCGGCACCTACATGACTCCCGCCCAGCTGCGTGAGCAGATGGATGCCCGCGGCTGGAAGAACGTTGCCGCTCTGCAGCTCCGTAACCCCATGCACCGTTCTCACGAATACCTGGCCAAGCTGGCCGTTGAAGTGTGCGACGGCGTTGTGATCCACTCCCTGGTGGGCAACCTGAAACCCGGTGACATCCCGGCTGAAGTCCGCATTAAGTGCATCAACACCCTCGTTGACAAATACTTCGTGCCCGAGAACGTGATCCAGGCCGGCTATCCTCTGGATATGCGTTACGCCGGACCCCGTGAAGCCCTGCTCCACGCCACCTTCCGTCAGAACTACGGCATCAACCGTCAGATCGTCGGCCGTGACCATGCCGGTGTGGGCGACTTCTACGGCATGTTTGAAGCTCAGGAAATCTTCGACAAGATTCCTCAGCCTGCCGATCCCGGCAAGCGCCTGCTCTGCGAACCCCTGAAGATCGACTGGACCTTCTACTGCACCAAGTGCGACGGCATGGCTTCCATGAGGACCTGCCCCCACGGCAAAGAAGACCGCGTCATTCTTTCCGGCACCAAGCTGCGTAAGTTCCTCTCCGAAGGCAAGGAAATTCCTGCCCACTTCGGTCGTGACGAAGTGCTCGACATCCTGCGCGAGTACTATGGCGGCCTGACCGAAAAGGTCGAGATCAAGATGCAGCATGCCGCTTCCGGTCCTGCCCAATAGGCCGCTAGCCGCTAAATAAGCATTCTACGGGGTGGCAGCTCTAGGGTTGCCACCCCTTTTTGCTTTGAGACAGAGGAAAGTGTATGCTTCCTCTGTTTTTTCTGTTTGATGGAGAACGGATGTCCGTTGTTGCGTTGTGACGGAGGCTTGCAGCATGCAACGATATAAGTATGTATATGGTCCTGTCTTATCAAGACGTCTTGGCCGGTCACTGGGCGTGGATGTCATTCCCTATAAGACCTGCAGTTATGACTGCGTCTACTGCTTGCTTGGCAGGACCACAAACCATACGCTGGAAGTCCGTGACTATGTCTCTGCTACGGACGTCCTGAACGAGATACGGCAGAGGCTTCAGGAGGAAACGCCTGATGCCATCAGCTTTGCTGGATCGGGTGAGCCTACCCTGAACAGCTGCCTTGGCAAAATCATAGACGGCATCAAGGCAATGACCGATATCCCCGTCGTTGTTTTTACAAACTCCTCCATGCTGTGGGATGAAAAGGTACGGCAGAATCTTGCCCGTGCTGATATCATCAGCCCCTCTCTGGATGCCGTCCTGCCTGCCTCTGCTGAGGCAGTAAACAGGCTTGTCACCGGCCTTGATGTAGGAAAGATTATTGAGGGACTTAAGACCTTCTGCCATGACTTTGCCGGCCGCATCTGGCTTGAAGTGCTTCTGGTTGCGGGTGTCAATGACGGGGATGCTGATATTGAGGCGCTGGCCTCTGTTGTCAGCAAACTGGATAATATAGAGTGCGTCCAGCTGAATACAGTTGTCCGTCCTCCTGCAGAAAGATCAGCCAGGGCGCTGAGTATGGAGAGGCTTAAGGCAATAGCACGCCGTCTTCCAGGCAGGGTGGAAATTATTGCCTCGCAGCTGGGCTCAGCGCAGGGTACGCATACGCACAATAGTGTCAGTGCTGACGAAGTACTTGATTTGATAGAGCGGCATCCAAGTACAGCAGAAGGCATTTCAGAAGGGCTTGATTGCGACCTTGATAAGACAAGGATCGTTGTTGAGAGCCTTGTAAAAAAAGGAAAACTGCTTGCTTCGGAGAGAGAGGGAAAGACGTTTTACCTTCTGCCGCAGGCAAGGGCAGAGTAGTTCTTGTTCATGGGGCAGAACAGCCTGTCCCTGAAATAAGTCTCCATTTTGCAGTTTGCCTTGAGCTTCCAAGTGCTATATAGCTTATGGCCGGCAATAGCAGGCTGTCTGCAATCCAGCCATGCCTTTAGATCAGCCATAGTACATTAATACAGTCAGGAGAACCCCTGCAAATGATTAGAGCAAACCGTATTTTGCCCGTACCTCTTTTTTTCTGTGCAGCAGGATTTTTGTTCTGCCTCTGGGATGTCCTGGGGGGAGGTCCAACAATCTGTTTTACAGCCGGGTGTGCCATCTATGGCAATGCCTCCATAGGAGGCGTCTCCTTATGGCATGTGGGGATGTTCTGCTTTGCCTTTATGGGCTTACTGGCTCTTATGGGCAAGGCAAAAGCCGGTTATTGCATAGCCTGGACAGGCCTGCTTATTGATGCCGTGCTTCTGGCTCTCATGGTGGCAACGGCACCCTGCTTTAACTGCCTGATTGTTGCTCTGATACTTTTCCTTGTTCTGCGGGGATTTCGCAGTGCATTGCAAAAGGAAGCAAGATACGGACAAAAGCAGGCAAGGCAGATACTGGTTTTTGTCTGGTCTGTCCTTTTCCTTTGCAATGTGGGCATTGTCCTTAAGGCTCTGGCGCCTTTGTACTGCATGACAGACAATGACATGGAAGCAAAGGTGCATATGTTTTTCTCTCCTTCATGCCCCTCATGCCGCCAGGGAATTGAAAAGCTTTCCGGAAGCATAGACACAGCCTTTTATCCTATTGCCGAAACAGAAATGGATGTGCCGCGCATTGCCCGCATGCAGGAGCTTTTGGACAGCGGCATGAACATGAAGGAAGCCCTGCAGCAGTCCAAGGAAGATCCATCCCCCAAAAACCTGTCCGGTGCAGGATACCTTTTCCTTATGCTGAAGCTTTTGAGCAACAAGGCACATGTCTACCTGAATGCCGGCCCGGTCGTTCCCTATTTTGAGTACAGGGGCCTGCCTTCCCACCTGGCAAGGCAGAAAAATATCCCTTCCGGACATGCACAGAGTCTGCAGAATGAGAAAAGTGCAGACATTCCGATTCAGAACCCTGTTGACGGATCCTGCTATGGCGGCACAAAGGACTGCGATGACGATGATCCGTCTTCCATGACCACAAGAAAGTAATCTCCTTTAAGCCAGATTTTCCCCCGCCACGGCAATGCTTTTCAGCCTTGTCTGTGGCGGTTTTCGTTTGTTTTAAGCAGAACTGGTTACCTCGGTCCATGGCAGGATCCGTACAGGGCAGGAACTTCCGGGGGCAGACAGGACCGGCAATGTGCGCAACGGAGAAAATTTCGTTTTTTGGGGAATTGTCCGCCATTGAAATTGACCAAGGGGGTATTTCTCTGTAAAATTACACGATTTAATATAGACTAGCAGTCTAGTCTTTGAGGAAGATGCGTATGCAGTCCACAGAGTTTTTTTTCAAGGTCCGTGAGACCCTTATTGAGGAATGGGTAAATGCTATTTTTGCATCCTACCCGCTTCAGACAACGGGTTTTTTGCGGACCGTCAAGGATCCGTTTACCAATCCTGTCGCAGATATGACACGCGAGGCGGCAAATGTCGTCTATGAAGCCGTGTCAGGCTGGGACAAAAAGCCGGCCGAAGTGCGCAATGCCATAGACCGCTTTGTCCATCTGCGTGCAGTACAGGATTTTCTCCCCAGCCAGGCCATGCTTGTCTTCTATCTGCTCAAGCCTCTGATGCGGAAGCACATCATGCCTGAGATGCAGAAGGCAGGAAAGCTGAAGGACTATCTGGAAGCTGAATCCCGCCTGGATACCATCGTGCTCCTTGGTTTTGACATGTATACGAAATCTCGCGAAGTCGTAGCTGAAAACAGAATCAAGGAGATCAAAAGCCAGCATGCACAGCTGGTACGCTGGGCACAGCGTGTGGGGAGTGATGAGGTTCCCGGGGCCGAAGCTGATGCCCCTGAACAGAAAAACGGATAGCACAGGCCGTTTGCACCCATAGGTTGTGCATCTGGCCAGCAATAATTTTCCTATAACCATGGGCAGGACACTGTCCATGCCGGAGAGAGCAGCAATGCTGTCCCTTAAGGGACGCAACGTTCAGGCAATCTCCTAAAATTCCCTGTCATACTGGGAATGTGTCAAGGAACGCCTTGTGTTTGTCGAAGCGCAGGGCCCCTCTGTCTACCGAGGGTCAAAGCAAATACTTATCGTATAGAGAGGTAGGGAATGTTAAACGCTTTACTGATTGTGGTGGCCATCACAATCGTCGCCTGGCTGGGATCAGCCGTAGGGCTGGGAGCACTTTTCGGAGTGATTCTTCCCTATGTGGCGGTACTGATTTTTCTTGGTGGCATCGTCTGGCGTATGGTTTACTGGGCCAAATCGCCGGTTCCTTTTGCCATCCCCACGACCGGTGGACAGGAGAAATCTCTGGACTTCATTAAACAGGCAAAGCTTGACTGCCCGGACACCAAGTTCGGCGTTATCAAGCGCATGTTTCTCGAAGTTTTTCTGTTCCGTTCGCTGTTCCGCAATGTGAACGCCGAAATCAAGACAGACGATCCGATCAATGGCGGCCCCAGGCTTATTTACTATTCTTCCAAATGGCTGTGGCTGTTTGCCCTTGTCTTCCATTACTGCTTCTTCATCGTCTTCTTCCGTCATTTCCGCTTCTTCATGGATCCCGTTCCGGGCTGTATTGCCTTTGTGGAAATGATAGACGGTATTCTGCAGATCGGGGCACCCCGCCTGTACCTGACAGGGCTGTTCCTGCTCTTTGCCGTTGTGTTCCTGCTGGGACGCCGCCTTGTTAATCCCCGCGTGCGTTACATCTCCCTGATGCAGGACTATGTGCCCCTGTTCCTCATAATGGGCATTGCCATTTCCGGCCTGCTGATGCGTTACGTCTTCAAGACCGATATTACCCAGGTCAAGGCCTATATAATGGGAATGGTTCACTTTTCTCCTATCTCAGCCGCAGGCATCGACCCGATCTTCTTCGTGCACGTCTGTCTGGTCTGTTCTCTGCTCATTTACTTCCCGTTTTCCAAGTTGACCCACATGGTTGGCGTTTTCTTCAGCCCCACGAGGAATTTGCCCTGTAATACGCGGCGTGTTCGTCACGAGAACCCGTGGAATCCGCCCAAGGACTTCCTGACCTATCCCGAATATGAGGACCTCTACCGTGAGGCCATGGCAGGTGCGAATCTACCTCTGGATAAGCCGCTGGATGCCGCAAATAAATCAGAGTCAGGCAAGTAAGGAGTCCTTACCATGGCAAAATTACCTACCCCACAAGAACTAGTCGCCAGCAGGCCGGAATTTCCTTCCGAAGCCTGGTTGGAGACCAAGCCTGTTTTCGCCCCCGGAAGCTATTGCTATCCTGCAAAGGTCGAGACCATGCAGGCTCTGCATATGCCCAATCCCCACGAATGGGATCCTGCGGCTGAAGACTGGAACCTCCCTGATAACTGGGAAAAGATCCTCTGTGATGCCTTTGAGGAACGTCTGAAGAAACATCGTTCCCTCAAGCTTTTCATGGACATCTGCGTTCGCTGCGGCGCCTGTGCCGACAAATGCCAGTTCTTCCTCGGCACGAACGATCCCAAGAACATGCCTGTGCTCAGGGCGGAACTGCTTCGTTCTCTCTACCGCCGCGACTACACCATGCTGGGCAAGATTCTGGGCAAGAAAATCGGTGCCAGGTCCTGGGACAAGAACGTGGTGAAGGAACTCTTCTACTACGCCTACCAGTGCACCGAGTGCCGCCGCTGCTCCCTCTTCTGCCCCTACGGCATTGATACCGCAGAAATCACTGCCATCGTGCGTGAAATGCTGCATGAAGTCGGCCTTGGCCTGCACTGGATCATGGATCCTGCCAAGAACTGCAGCTACACCGGCAACCATCTGGGCATCAAGCCGCATTCCTATGTGGAAATCGTGGAAATGCTGGCTGACGACTGCGAAGACATCGTCGGCGTGCGTCCCAAGACCCCGTTCAACGAGAAAGGACATGAAATCCTCTTCATCTGTCCTTCCGGTGACGTGTTTGCCGATCCCGGCATCTACACGTTTATGGGATACCTTATCCTCTTCAACGAACTGGGCCTGGACTACACCCTGTCCACCTACGCTTCGGAAGGCGGCAACTTCGGTTCCTTCGTGTCCTTCAACATGGCCAAGAAACTGAATGCCAAGATGTACGAAGAAGCCGAGCGCCTGGGCGTCAAATGGATCCTTGGCGGCGAATGCGGACATATGTGGCGTGTCATCAACCAGTATATGGATACATATAACGGTCCTACGCCCAAGAACATGTCAGTTCCTGTGTCCCCCATTACGGGCACAGTGTTTGAAAATGCTGCATCCACCAAGATGGTGCACATTTCCGAGTTCACGGCTGACCTTATCCGCCATAACAAGCTCAATCTTGATCCCAGCCGCAATGATGACCTCATCTGCACCTGGCATGACTCGTGCAACCCTGCCCGAGGCATGGGCCTTCTGGATGAGCCTCGCTATGTTCTTAAGCATGTCGTCAATCATTTCTACGAAATGCCCGAGAACACAATTCGCGAGCAGACCTTCTGCTGTGGCGCCGGATCCGGCCTCAACACGGAAGAAATCATGGAGCTGCGTATGCGCTCCGGTATGCCGCGTGGCAATGCCCTGCGTTACGTCCAGCAGAAATACGGCGTAAACCGCATGTGCTGCGTCTGCGCCATCGACCGCGCCACACTTCCTCCGCTCGCCAACTACTGGGCTCCAGGCGTTACGATCAGCGGTCTTACGGAACTTGTGGCCAATGCCCTTATCTGCAAGGGCGAACACAAGCGTACCGTCAATCTCCGCCAGGAAGATCTGCCCCACCTGGATGAAGAAGATGAGGGGGAATAGCGGATGTATAACAAAAAAGCTGTCATAGCGGGCATTGTGGTCTTTCTTGTGATCTGCACTGCCCCGTTCTGGACCAACTTCGGTGCCAAGTACTCAAAGCCTGAAGTAGCGCTGCCCACCGACTCTAATGAGTGTGTGGAGAGCCCTGAGTTTATGCGTGCCGAGCATATGCAGCTGCTCAACGAATGGCGTGACCAGGCTCTGCGTAATGATAACAGGGTGTATGTCTCTTCCACCGGCAAAAAGTGGGAGATCAGCCTCCAGAATACATGTCTCAAGTGCCACAATGACTACGAACAGTTCTGTGACAAGTGCCATGTAACCAACAATGTCGATCCCTATTGCTGGACCTGCCACATCCTTCCCAAGGGGAGCAAGTAATATGAACAAGAACAGAAGATCTTTTCTTAAGGTGGCTGGTCTGTCGGTCTTTGCTCTGACGGGCGGAGCCGGCCTGTTCGGTACAACCGCTCAGGCCATGGTGTCTCCCGGAAAATATGAACATGCCCCTAAAGGCAAGATTGCCAAGCGCTGGGCCATGGTCATCGACACCAGAAAATTCAGGACTGTTGAAGACTATGATGCCATCATCAAGGCATGCCATAACGCCCACAACGTTCCCGACATCCGCAGCCGCAAGGACGGCCACGAGGATCAGGAAATCAAGTGGATCTGGACAGACAGCTATGAACATGCCTTCCCTGATGACATGAACGAGCATCTGACCAAGCACGTCCTGGATCGTCCGTTCCCGCTTTTGTGCAACCACTGCACAAATCCGCCCTGTGTCCGCGTGTGCCCCACGCAGGCTACCTACAAGCTGCCCAACGGTATCGTGACCATGGACTACCACCGCTGCATCGGCTGCCGTTTCTGCATGGCCGGCTGCCCCTACGGTGCCAGATCCTTCAACTTCCTGGATCCTCGTCCGTACTTAAGCGATCCGGTCCCGAATCCCCAGTATCCTACCCGCATGAAGGGCGTTGTTGAAAAATGCACCTTCTGCACGGAACGTCTGGCCAAGGGCCTTTTGCCTGCCTGTGTGGAAGCCTCTGAAGGAAGGATTCTCTTCGGAGACCTGAACGATCCCGAGTCTGACGTCTGCAAGGCTCTCGCTGAGAACTTCAGCATACGCCGCAAGCCCAACCTGGGCACTCAGCCCGGTGTATACTATATTGTCTAGGGAGAAACGCCATGGTTGAAAAACTTCTCGAAGGCTCGAAGCGGTACTACATGTGGCTGCTCTTCCTTGTAGCGGTAATTGCAGTCTGTGGTATTGTGTACCTCACGCAGCTGAGCACCGGCCTGGGCGTTACAGGTATGAACCGTGACGTCTCCTGGGGCCTGTACATCTCCCAGTTTACCTATCTGGTTGGTGTTGCTGCCTCGGCAGTCATGCTGGTGCTGCCCGCCTACTTCCATCACTATAAAAAGTTCAAAATCATGATCATCTTCGGCGAATTTATGGCAATCGCCGCAGTTATCATGTGCTGCCTGTTCATCGTGGTTGACCTGGGCCAGCCCCAGCGCATGATGAACGTTCTTCTGCATCCCACACCCAATTCAGTCATGTTCTACGACATGATCGTGCTGATTGGCTATCTGACCCTGAATGCCATTATCGGCTGGGTGACCCTTGAGGCCGAGCGTCATGACACAACACCTCCCAAGTGGGTGCTGTATCTGTGCTACCTCTCCATTATCTGGGCTTTCTCCATTCATACGGTTACAGCCTTCCTGTACGCCGGCGTTCCCGGCAGGCATTACTGGCTGACTGCTATCATGGCTGCCCGCTTCCTGGCCTCCGCTTTCTGCTCCGGTCCTGCTATCCTGCTCCTGCTCATGCTGCTGCTGCGCAGGCTCACTGGATTCAACCCGGGCAAAGAGGCTACCCACACACTGGCAACCATCATCACCTATGCCATGTGCCTGAACGTCTTCTTCTACATCCTTGAATGCTTCACCGCATTCTACAGCGGTATCCCCGGCCATGCCGATCCTCTGGTCTTCCTGTTCAGCGGATTCCACGGCGTGACTTCCTGGGTTACTCCCTGCATGTGGGTTGCCGTTCTCTGCACAATCGGCTGCCTCTGCATCCTTATTCCTCCCACGACCCGCTCCGGCAAGTACATGCCCTACGCTCTGGGCATGCTGGTCCTGGCTTCCTGGATTGATAAGGGCCTTGGCCTCCTGATTGGTGGTTTCACCCCCAACATGTTTGAGTCCGTAACGTTGTTTGTTCCTACCGTCCGTGAAATCAGCGTTGCCATCGGCGTCTATGCCGTTGGTGCCCTGATTGTGTCCCTGCTCTGGAAGATTGCTCTTTCGGTCAAGTTTGAAGTGGGGCACAATGACGGCGATGCCATGTAGCATCAGATAAATAACGAGTTTAAGAGGAGCTTCGGGCAACCGGAGCTCCTTTTTTCATCGCTGCATTTTTGTTCTTCCTTAAGGCGGCAAAATTCCCTGCTACCGCCGTCATGGCAGTATTTGTCCGGACAGATTTTGGGATGCAATGCTATATATTATTTTATCAGGATATCTTAATATACTGTATCTATTTGAAATAAGGATTAGAAATACTGTAGTGCTGCAGGAACTTTTAAGTCAGTTTTGCTCACAGCTTTCCATCTCGGAAGCAGCCGTACTGGAAGCGGGTTACAGACCAGGCTGTCCCTTATCTGTGCTCCTTGTTCAGGGCGTCCAGCAGGCAGAGAGATAGGGCAGCAGAGGCTCTTATGTCCCTGAAAGGCTTATGCTATCCTTGCCTTTTTCAACCTGCCAAGGCATACTGACTAAAGACGTAATTACCATGTTCAGGAGAGAACACATGAATGAAGCTTTGAAAGAAGCTGCGCTTATCTGCAAAACATGCTTCCGCAATGGATATGATGCGCATGTTGTGAATGCTCCGTTGCAGCAGCATCTGTTTTCCGTAAACAAGAACTATAAATCAGTGGATTTGGCATGTGAGGCCGGGTATTCGGTGCTTGTCAAAATTTTCCCTGAGGTTCAGCCTGCACCTGAGG
>CAVLCT010000072.1:0-10556 GCA_963661665.1 Bulleidia sp.
TGAGATATGGGACATAGCGTTCTTGTGTACAGGATAATTGTCCTGCATCCGGGGGGCAGGTTATCCTGCAATATTCATAGTTTCAAAGAAAAAAGGCAGGAGTGCTTCATCAGAAGCAATATGCCGGAGAAATAATTCTATTTTTTGTGCTGCATTTGATTTTTGTATCAGCCACAGGGTACACCTCCGCTTTTTGTCTTGTATATGGAAAGATTGCAGGCCCTGCAATCCCTTTTTCCTGATAACACCTTGGACAACGTGTCATTCGTTCTTTTGCGCAAAAAGCAGAATATTGCCGGCAAAGTCTGTCACAAGCAGGGCAGGACGCACAGGAACTTCTGCATGCTGTATGTCCCTGGCAGGAAAGGGTCCGCCAGATTCCTGTGCAGGCTCCTGCAGACAGTGCCGTTCAAAGTGGTTCAGTGCCTTTTGGGCAAGGGAATGCAGGACTGCATCAAGTTCCTCTCCGGACAGCAGGTCGCATGCCTGCCTCATGCTTGTGCATGCATGAATATGTGGCAGAAGTTCTGCTTTCCCGGGCAGGACCTCCGCTATTGTCTGAGCCAGGAGCGCCATGTCCTGGCTGCTCTGTGCTGCATGGGTATTGGAAAAGCCAGCCGCATATTTGAGAAGCTTGCCAGGCATGCAGGCAATGATGAGCGAGGCAAAACCCAGGCTTTGCGCACAGCGCAGGCTTTCCCCCAGAAAGTCCGCTATGGTCACAAAGCAGGCATCAGCAATCATGCCAAAATTGTTCCGGCAGAAGGCAGTTCCTGACCATTCCCTGGCCGAGCAGAGAGTACGGTGCCCTGTGCAGAGCACGGCTGTTTTCCCAGCCAGGGAAGCGGATTTCAGGCAGACACGGATGGTGGCAAGGTAGGCCTCATTGCTGAAGGGACGCACAAGGCCGGTCGTTCCCAGTATGGAGAGCCCGCCCTCTACGCCAAGGGTATGATTCAGCGTCTTCCTGGCAGTTTTTTCCCCGTCAGGAATGACGACTTCGGCCAGCCAGTATCCGTCTTTCAAGCCTTCTTTTTCCAGGTTGGCCCTCAGCATGGAAAGGACGCCCTTGTTGACGGCCCAGTGTCCTTTTTCGCAGTCCAGGCCGTTTCTTGTGGCTGTCCCTATGCCATGGATGGTATGAATACGTATTCTGGCCTTGCCGGCCTCAAGTTCCAGATCCCTGGCATCCTGAAGAGCCTCTGACTGGTGTGCAGGCTTAAAGATGCGTCCTGCCAGAAGAATGCCATGGGTGCAGTCAGGATCATCGCCGCCGTTTTTGCGGATAACGGCAAAGCCAGGATAGTCCGGCAGTTCTTTTTCCAGGGGCAGGGTACGCTCTTTGCCGTCACCAAAAACAAGGCGGACTGTTTTTTCCTCCGTGTTCAGCGTCAGGCGCCGGTATGACGCTGTCAGGACGGCACAAAGGCAGGCACCGGTGCTGTATCCCCAGCGCAGGCAGGAAGATGGCGGCAGGGGGGAGCCATCCCATGCAGCCCATTGATCCGGTACAGGGGCCAGCTGCTTATGCTGCAATGTGCCGTTATTGCTGTTCATGAAGAAGAAAAGTCCGATCAGATATGGGCCTGCATCCAGAGCAGGACGATGACAGATGCTGTCATCATAATGAAAAAGCGCACTATCTGCATGCTGAGGACAATGGCCAGTGCCGTGCGGGCAGGGAAGATTGCCAGAGCAGTGGGCAGGTTGCGGCGCAGGGTGCGCAGGGGGTTCGTGACTGCCGAGGCCAGCAGCATGGCCAGAAGAATCTGGGCATCAGATATGAGTCCCTGCGCTTTCAGGCCGGCACAGATGGCTGAGGACTGAACAAGCCCGCTCAGCTGGGCTGCCAGAATGGTGAGAAGCTGCTCGGGGATGAGGGAGCTGACTGCCTCTGGCACAAGCTTGTCCCAGAAATCCAGCATGCCTGAATTTAGGCACCATTCCATAAGAAGCAGCAGGGGAAGGGAAATGCAGACCAGGCGGAACAGCAGGTTGCCGGCACGGACAAAGCCTTTTTGCAGTGTTTCCTTCCATGGCAGTATTGTCGCAGCCAGGCTTTCTTCCCTGGCATATTCCCCGCCTGGCAAATCATGTTTTTGGACCATTGTCACCCTGTGCCAGAGAAGGACGGCGAGGATGAAGGCGCTCATGCCGCCGAACTGGATGAGAAAGAAGAGGACGCCGGGAAGTCCTATGGCTGCAACAACCGGATAGAAGATGCGCATTGTGTGCGAAAAGTGGGCCAGGAAGCTGTTGAGCATGCCGCCTGCTATAAGCGTGGCAGAAGAGAGTTCTCCCTTGTTGTGGCTTGCCACAAGCATGCTGTCTGCAGCCGGTGCCGAGGTTAAGGCCACAGGGGCCGCCATGCTGACAATGGCAGGCATCCTGGCCATTCTGGCCAGCCTTCCAAGCGATCCTGCAAAAAAGCGGTACCAGCCGCGGCCGTCAACTACGGCGCCAAGCAGGGCGCCAAGCCCGACAAAGAAAAAGAGCCTGCCAAAGACATGTAGCCGGTACAGTATCTTGTCCATGGCGGATGCCTGTGTCATGCCTGCGTGTTTTTTTGACTTCCCGGCCTTTGGGCCATGCATGCCTTTGGGGCTGCTTTCTGGAGCAGGACTGCCTGCCTGTATCCCAGGGGTCTCCTGTGCGTGAAGATTCCTTTGCCCTGGCAGGGGCACGGACTGCTCATGCTGTGCCTGATCCTGCCGGTTCATGCCTTTTTTCATCATGTGCGGTTCAGGCATGATGACAACAAGCCAGGCTGAGAGGATCAGGGAAAACACAAGAAAGAGGCACCATTTGGGCTGCTTCCAGAGCGGTGTGCGGCGTTTTTTATGCCCTGGCTTTTTTTTTGCTTCTGCTGTCTGTTCCATAGGGGAGGATGCCAAACTATTGGATCTTTTTGCTACAGGGAGCCCTTTTTCCTGCGTACAAGCATGAGGGAAAGGTAGTTTTCTTTTCTGGCGTCTATTTCGTCCAGATTACTGGTCACAAATTCGTCAGGCTGGGTGAGATTTTCCCCGTAGAGGACATCCACGTCTTCCTGGCGTAGCCTGGCTGTCAGGGCAGAACGGCTTTTGTAGGTCTTGAGAAGGATGGTTGTCGTGTCCGGCTCGAAAACAAGCTTTTCCGCAATATCCCTGGTAAAGGACGGTATGACACGCAGGCATTCCCTGTTTTCCACAAGCACCCTGCCGGCCCTTGCAGCCAGTGTGCTCCAGGATGTGACGCCCGGGATGATTTCCACACGGGCTTCCGGAATGGCCTTTTTTACAAGTGGCAGAATGTAGCCGAATGTAGAGTAGGAAAGGGTGTCTCCTAAGGTAGCAAAGGCGCAGTTGTGCCCTTTTTTCAGTTCCTCGATGATGCAGCCGGCATTGCGCCTGACTTGTTCTTCCCTTTCTGACTGTATGCGCGACATCGTAAAGACAAGGCGCTCAATGCGTCCTTCAGGCTTATAGGAACGCACCAGAGTTTCAGATGTCGAGGCATCTGCGTGCGAGGAAATGACGGTAAAAATGACGTCACAGCTTTTGATAAGGCGGACAGCCTTGACTGTAATGAGTTCGGGATCTCCTGGTCCTATACCAAGACCGTACAATGTGCCTGGCTGCATGGCGGCTCCTGAAATGAAGTGGCAAAAAAGGCAGGTGCCAAGAGGGCAGGAACAGCACAGGAACTGGCTGTCCTGCCCTGGCTTTTTTGGGGATTAGTCTTTCTTGGTCGGGTTTGCCAGATCGTCGTGCGTATCCTTTGTATGGCGCAGGTAGATCTGCTGTATGCCGGGAACAGTGCCCAGGCCCACCAGGTTTGCTTCAACTTCTATGCCGGACTTTTTAAGCTGGGAGGCCCAGCTGTCATCTTCGTCGCCGGCCAGGTCATTGTTGGCATGATCGCCTGCCACAACCATGAAGGGCATAAGCAGGGCCTTTTTTGCGCCGGACTTTTTCAGCACGGGCAGGATGGTGTCAAAGGTGTTGGCGCCTTCGACAGTAGCCAGGAAGGCCAGCTTGTCCTTGGCATGCAGGGTGTCTGCCACATGGGCCAGCGTGATGTCAGAAGGGCCCCTGTCGTTGCCATGTCCCATGAGAATAAGGGCTTCGCCGGCCTTGCGCTTGTCCTTGACGGAAGCCAGAAGGGCGTTGAGCACGTCGTCCAGATCCCTGCTTGATTCAAGCAGGGGATGTCCCAGAAAGACGTGATCAAAGGAGCCCGGGTTTTTGTTGAGATAGCGGACGAGCATGCGCTGCAGCATGTTGAATTCCTCGCCGCCAGTTACATGCAGGCTCTGCACGCGGATGGAAACCAGGCCCTGCTTTTTGCAGGCATCCAGTGCTTCCTTGACTGAAAAGACCTTCTGGTTCTGTTCTTTTGCCAGCTTGGCGCGGATAATATCAGAGGTGTAGGCCCAGATGACGGGCGTATCCGGGTAGGCTTTCTTGTAGGCCTTGTCGATGGCATCCAGGGAGGGTTTTGCGGATTCCATGCTGGTCCCGAAGGCAACCAGGACTATGCCTGACGGGGTTGCCGCATTGGCCAGTGCGGCAAAGGCAAAGAAAAAGAGGGTGATGAAAAGACTTGCAAGATGTCTCATGGAAAACTCCGGCGAAAAGGAATGACATGAGGCACCAACAGGGGGCTTGGCGCATATGGTTAAGGCGCATAACACAAGACCACAGCGCAAGCCGAAGACGGCTGGTCTGAAAGAAAGCAGCGTCCCAAAAACCCGTGGGTGCGGCAATATAGGAAAAACACGAGGTCGGTCTTCCGACTTCCGGCTTCCTGCCTTGGCCAGGCGTCTTCCCATTCCCTGCGGAAACAGTGACTTGTTGCCGGCCTTGTATCCGGTTACGGCGGCGGGTCCGTGCCGGAGTTTCACCGGCTTCCCTGCGTGCGTTCATGGCACGCACCTTGTGCAGGGAGTGAGTATAGATTGTCCCTTTGTCCTGTCAAGCAGGATGAACAGGGCCGCAGGGCATGATTTAACAGAGCTTGAAAGGGATGCGAGGAATAGATACTATGCGCCGCACAGGCTTTTGGCTGAGCCTGTACTGACAAAGCCATTGAGACGAAAAACAAAACACAGTTTTCCTACGTATTTCATCTGCAAAAGGCAGCGAGACTGCTTTTGCAGACTGTTTGGGAGCAAATGATGTTGACAGCCCCTGTTCTCTGGTTTGCCGGCGGCATGATCATGTTCGGCCTGGAAGCCCTGGCACCCGTAGGCGTCTTTCTTTTCTTCGGGCTGGGCTGCCTGGCCGGCTGGATTGCTGCCCTGCTGGACTGTCCCCTGACCTGGCAGATCCTGGCAGCAACAGCTGTCTGCCTTCTGTCCCTTGCCGTGCTGCGCAAAAAGCTTGGCAGCATCTTTTCAGGCATGTCCAGGCAGGAGCAGCAAAATTCGTCTCCCCTGGAAGGGCAGGACGGCGTTGTCAGCACGGCCATCCGCCCCGGGCATGAGGGACAGGTCTGTGTCCTTGGGAGCTACTGGCGGGCTGTGGCAGAGGAAGCCCTGGAAGAGGGTGAGAATATAGTGGTAGCGGCTGCTGACCAGGAGGATGCCCTCCTTCTGCATGTGCGCCGCAGCTGAAAACAGACGGATTTGCAGGTATTTGCAAGACATATTTAAAAGGACGGGACGACATATGGAGGTTTCTTACATGCTGGATTACAGCACAGTGGTGTTGTTTGCTCTGCTGGTTATTTTGCTCTGCATCAAGGGCATAATCATTGTGCCCAACCAGACTGCAGTTATCGTGGAAAGGCTTGGCAAGTACCATTCAACGCTCCTTGCCGGCTTTCATATCATTATACCCCTTATTGAAAAGAAGGCCTATGTCCGCTCGCTGAAGGAAACAGTGCTTGACGTGCCGGCCCAGACCTGCATCACTTCGGACAACGTGTCCGTTTCCATCGACGGAGTCATCTACATGCAGGTCGTGGATGCGCAGAAATCGGCCTACGGCATCTCCGACTATGTGCAGGGCGCTGTCCAGCTGGCCCAGACCTCTCTCAGGTCCAGTATAGGCCGTATGCCGCTGGACAAGACCTTTGAGAGCCGGGAGCATATCAACAGGGAAGTGTGCACGGATCTCAATGCCGCCACGACAACGTGGGGCGTCAAGATACTGCGCTATGAAATCCGCGACCTGACGCCGCCTTCCAGCATCATGGAGGCCATGGAGCGCCAGGTGAAGGCAGAGCGTGAAAAGAGGGCTGTGATTTTGCAGTCCGAAGGCGAAAAGCAGAGCAAGATCAATATAGCCGAAGGTGAACGCGCCTCTGCCATTGCCCTGTCCGAAGGCGACAAGATGGCCCAGATCAACAAGGCCGAAGGCGAGGCTGCCCAGATCCTGAAGGTGGCCCAGGCAACAGCCGAAGGCCTGGATCTCATCAAGCAGCAGCTGAACGGCGATGCCCTGGCCGCAGCACAGCTCAGGCTGGCTGAAACCTATATTGCCGAATTCGGCCGCCTGGCCAGGGAAAACAACACCATGATAATCCCGGCTGATGCCGCCAATGTGGGCAATATGCTGGGCCTTGTCACCGGCATCCTGCACCCGGGGCAGGGGCTGAACAAGAAGGCGTAAGCCGGGCTTTTCAGTGCCTTGGGCACTACTTGCCGTCTTATGGCTCATGTAGTAGATAAAACAGACACTGTCCGGCAGCCCGGTATGGGGACTGGCTGCCGGATTTGTCCTTTTTCCCCCGCCAGGCCCGCATCTGCAAGAGCTTTTTTTGTGCCTTAAGGCTGCGTGGCTGTGTTCCCTGTCCAGTCCCCTTTTTTTATGGAGATACTCAATATGATGCGCCGTGTATTTCTTCTGGCCGCTCTCATGCTGGTCATAGGGTTTGGCACAGCACACGCTGATACCAAAAAGGTTATCAAGGTTGCCAGTGACTGCAACTGGCCTCCCATGGAATTTCTGAGCGATGACAAAAAGCCCATGGGCTTTACCACAGATCTTCTTGCTGCCATGGGCGAAGAGCTTGGTGTCAAATTCGAGCAGACCAATATTGCCTGGGACGGCATCTTCTCCTCTGTTGCCGCCGGCAAATTTGATATGGTTGCCTCCTCAGTCACCATTACTGAAGAGCGCAAGAAGATGTACCTGTTCAGCGATCCCCAGTACAACGTGGTGCAGGCCGTGGTTATGCCCAAGGGCAAGACCATCAAGAGCCTTGCCGACCTGATGGGACTCAAGGTGGGCGGCCAGATCGGCACCACCGGCATCTTTGTCATGGAAAAGGCCAATGTTGGCGCCCAGATCAAGGAATACGAGGATGTGGGCCTGGCCATGGAAGAGCTGAAAAACGGCCGTATTGATGCCGTTGTCTGCGATGACAACGTGGCTACCTACTATGCCAATGTGAAGAAGGGCTTTGAAAATACCATGCATGTTGCCCTGAAGACCACAGAAACAGAGCAGCTCGCCTTTTTGTTCAACAAGAACAACACTGAGCTTTGCGCCCTGGTCAACGAAGGCTTGAAGCGCGTGAAGGCCAGCGGCAAGTACGATGAGCTGGTGAAAAAGTGGATGGGCGAATAGCCTGATATCAGGCCCTGTACCGGGCTTGTACTGCAAATAAGAAGGGCAGGGACCGTTGTTCGGTTTCCTGCCTTTTTAGTGCCTGCCGGATTTCAGACGGTTTGTCGTGCAGGAAACGGCGGGAAGCAGTTTCACTATTTTCAGGAAAATGGTATACATCCTTTCAGTCTGATTGCAGCCAGGGAGACTGTATGGAAGAACGGGGACTTCCCTGCCAGCCCCTGGCAGATATTGCCAGTTGTTACATCCCCAAGCCAAAACGGAGTCTGTCGTATGATGCGCCGTGTATTTATTCTGGCTGCCCTTATGCTTGTCCTGGGGCTGGGCACTGCCCATGCTGATACCAAGAAGGTGATTAAGTGCGCCACTGCCTGCGAATATCCTCCCATGGAATTCCTGGATGACAACAAACAGCCCACCGGCTTCACCACCGATCTGCTGGCTGCGCTCAGTGAAGAGCTCGGCATCAAGATAGAGCAGAGCAACATTGCCTGGGACGGCATTTTTACTTCTGTTGCCGCCGGCAAATTTGACATTGTTGCCTCTACCGTGACTGTCACAGACGAGCGCAAGAAGGCCTTCCTGTTCACAGATCCGTATTACAAGATGGCCCAGGCCGTGGTTATGCCCAAGGGCAAGAGCATCAAGAGCCTTGCCGACCTCAAGGGCCTCAAGGTCGGCGGCCAGATTGGCACCACCGGCATCTTTGTTATTGAAAAGGCCAAGCCCGGCTGCGAACTGAAGGAATACGATGATATCGGCCTGGCCATGGAAGAACTCAAGAGCGGCCGTCTTGACGCCGTTGTCGCCGATGACAGCGTGGCCGGCTATTATGCCAATGTGAAGAAGGGCTTTTCCGACAGCATGCATGTTGTCTTCAAGACTGCTGAGGCTGAGGATCTTGCCATCCTGATGAACAAGAAGGATACAGAGCTGTGTGCCCTTCTCAATGACGGCCTCAAGAGAATCAAGGCCAATGGCAAGTATGATGCCGTAGTTAAGAAGTGGATGGGCGAATAGAATTTTGTCCTGAGCAACAAGCCCCTGCCAGGGGCGCATAACAAAAAAAGAGCCGGGGAAGGATCTGATCCAGTCCCCGGCCTTTCTTTTTTTGAGCAGATGCAGATTGGCTGCCTATGACATTTCCAGTGCCTTTTTCAGGGCGTCACGCCATTTTGTCAGCACGGCAATGCGGGCATATTTTTTGTCCTCGGCAGAGATGAGGAGCCATGGAGCGTAGGAAGTGTTGGTCCGCTGGAACATCTCGTCGGCGGCGACCAGGTACTGGTCCCACTTGGCCCTGTTGCGCCAGTCATCCTCTGTAATCTTGTAGTTCTTCCAGGGCGTATTTTCACGTTCCTTGAAGCGGCGCAGTTCTTCCTCAGGGGAAATCTGCAGCCAGAACTTGAGCAGGATGTTGTTGTTCTGGGTCAGGGAACGCTCAAAGTGGTTGATTTCCTCATAGGCACGGCGCCAGTCCGTGGGAGAAGTCAGTTCTTCCACACGCTCCACCAGCACACGTCCGTACCAGGAGCGGTCGTAGATGGTAATCTGCCCGTATCTGGGAATATGGCGCCAGAAACGCCACAGGTAATGATGGGCCAGTTCCTCGTCCGAGGGAGAGCTGATGGGAATAACCCTGGCTGTACGGCAGTCAACGCCGGCCATAAGGCGGCGTATGGTACCACCCTTGCCGGCGGCGTCCATGCCTTCAAATATGAGCGTGCTGGAAATATTGCGCTTGTAGGTCTGGTAGGTCAGCTGATGGATTTCATTCTGCAGGGCCTTGAGCTGCTTTTTGTATTCAGCCGGATCGATGGTAGGCGTCAGATCCATGACTTCCAGGCTTGTCAGGGGGATGCCACGGGCATAGGCCTTGCGCAGGGCGCTTTGTTCCTGCTGCTTGCCTGAGGCGTCCTTTGCACCGGCTTCGTTTTGGGCGACCAGTGCTTCCTGTTCCACAGAGTCCGGAAGAACGACCAGTGGCTCGTCCTTTTTGATCTCTATTTCCTGCTCAGGCAGTGCCATGGCCAGGGGATCACCTGGCTTGGCCAGAAAGGCCGCCAGGGAAGGATCTTTTGCCAGGGCTTCCTTGAGGCCTATTTCCATGGCGTTTTTAATGCGCAGGGCGGCATTGGCAGCCTTGATGATGACGCTGGCCACGGAGAGGTTGCGGTAGTTTGTGTCGGCTGCATCAATGATGTGCCAGGGGGCATAGGTGCGGTCTGTCATGGTAATGGCTTCGCCTGCCACCTGCACCAGTTCCTTGTATTTGCCTACGGCTTTCTGATCATACGTGGTAAACAGGGTCTGTACCTTGTTTTCCTTGCGCTCCTTCAAATAGGTGTCGTGGGTCTTCTTGTCGAGATGGAGCCAGATTTTCACAATGGCCATGCCGGACATGGCGAGGCTTTCCTCAAGCCCCTTGAACTGGTTCATGCGGTTGTTAAATTCCTGCTCCGACAGTTCTCCCGTGCAGCGCTGGCGCATGAAGCCGCCATACCAGCCGTCAAAAAAGACATGCATGTCGCCCTTGCCAGGCAGGCACTGCCAGAAGCGCCATTCCAGGGGATGCTCGCGCTGTTCGTCTGTCTCATTCCAGAAAACAAAGTTGCGCAGGAATTTTCCGTCCATCCAGTCGGACAGAAGGTTCATGATTTTTCCGCGTCCGGATCCGTCAACGCCGTTGACAAGGATGAGCATGGGAATTTTGTGTTCGCGGCAGGCCCTTTGCGCCTCAAACAGCTGCATGCGCAGCTTGGGGGCCAGAACGCTGTAGTCCTTTTTGGAACAGCTTCTGCCGAGCACGACAGTGTCAAACATATTTTCTCCTAGAGTTAGTTCAGGGTTGAGCTCATAGGTGAGCCGGGGGGCTGGAAAGCCCGGGATTTCAGTAAGGTTAGTGTCATGTGTCCGAGTCACTCAGAGCGCCTTTTCAGGCGCCATAAATGCCTTCTTTCCTTTGACGTAGCCTATATTGTGAAATTTTTCAATAATGGC
>CAVLCT010000073.1:0-10476 GCA_963661665.1 Bulleidia sp.
GCACATCCGGGCTCGCTTATTTCTAAGCAAAACCAGAAGCAATCTTTAAATACAAAGTAAGGCTTTTGCACCCACTGGTCAATCCTGTTTCAAAAAGAAAATACCGGGACTGCCCTGGCTGTGCGCCCGGCGCACTGGATAAAAAAAGCCTGACCCGCAATGTTTTTGGTCTTGCAGATCAGGCTCTGATATTTCCTTGCAGGAATGCGGAAAATTTACTTCTTGTCCTTTTTCTCGGGCTTGGCGTCCTTGTCATCCCTGGCGGCATCATTCTGCTTCTGAATGGTAACCTTGGGCAGTTCGGCAAACGTCACGGAGGTACCGTTCATACGGGTGATAATATCAGCCGTGATATTGGCAGATTCAGGAGAAGCCAGGAGGACATTGCGGGCAAAAACAAAGGCATCGGGCTTATTGGCCTTCCACGCCTCAATCTGAGTCGTCATATGCTTTAAGACAACATCCCTGGCAGCAGCCTGCTCCTGCATGAGCTTGTTGTTAAGAACGGCGGCACCCTGCTGCAAATTCTGCTGAATGGTCGGTGCAGGCTTCTTCTGAAGCTCGGTCTCAAGAGATTTCATCCCTTCCTGCAAAACCTGCTGCACCTTGGCCAGATGAGCATTGGCGTCTTTGGCAGCATTGGATTCTGTCAGGATGCGATCAACATCCACGTAAAATATTTTGGGCTCGGAATTCAGCTTGCAACCGGTCATGGACAGCAGCAATGCCAGGGCAAAAAGAACGGAGGAGAAACGTTTCATATAGGCTTCCTTAATTCTTGATAAATACGTCAGGATAATGACTTGCCCCAAAAGCCAGGCTGGCTGCTCCCTTGGCAACAAAAAACACCCTGATTATCAATAATTCTGTGACTTTCTTGCCAAAAAGGGCCAGTTTCGTCAATAGTCTGGCATTACTGACAAAACGCTGTCCCGGGGCCCGGAACAGGAGGTGCACAGCGCTGCTGCAGATAGCCTTATCCTTTGCCTGGACAGGACAGGGAAAACAAAGGAAGCTCAATTGCCATAAAAGCGCGCAGGCTTGAAATCTTTTCTGGCACTGCATACAGTTACCCTGTAAGGCTGAAGGAGCTTGTGCGTTCATCCAGGAGCGTACAGCCCCGCAAAACAGGAATGCACACCTTTTCCCCGGAGGACCACAGTGAAATATCTTATTGTTGAAGATTTTTCCGGCCAGGCAGTTCCCTTTATCTTCCCGCGTCGTGTTGATCATGCTGATTTCTTTGAACAGCTTCCCTATGGCAAGGTCATTTCCGGAGGCTATGTTGAGCTGCACCCTGACGGGACATTCAAATGCACAGGCGGACACAAGGAACTTGGCATCGTGGCAGATCCTGAAAAAGACAGTGCCGTGCTCAAGGAATCGCTGCGGCCACGCCCGTAACAGGCTGTCTTAAAAAAGCATACGGGAGGACAGGTTTCCCTGCCCTCCCGTCTCTTTTTTTACTATCTGAACTGCCTGCTCTACTTTGAGACGACAGAGGCATCCTCTATGTCTTCATTGTCCGGCACGTCCTGCTGCTCAGGCAATGCCTTCAGCTGCCCGTCCTCGTTCTGCGCCAGAAGCTTCAGTTGTCCGTCCTCGTAGCGCATGGGCACGCACCCCTTGTTCATGATAACAATACCGGTCGTTTCAAGCACCTTCATGCGGTAGGCATATTCCTGCTCCATGCGCTTGTGCCTGGCTATAAACCACATTCTGCCAAGATAGCTCAGGACCAGGAAAACAACTACGCCGCAGATAATCCACAAAAGATACGGCTTGAGCGCAGCACCGATGGAAACGACAATACCCATGGCACTGTCAAGGAAAAGCACTGCGCAGCCCAGGCACACAAGCGCCAGCAGGATGACAATGGTGGGAGCATGGCGGACGATGCTGTACATGCGCTGCACGCTTTTGGGGACCTGATCGCTGTCATCCCCTCCGCCAGTACCGCCTTCACGGCCGTTGACAACACTGGAAAAGAACTGCCCTGACAAATGGAGCAGAAGCAGCAGGCCCACTGGCGTCAGCACGCTGGCCACAAGCCAGCCAATCCAGGGGAAGCGCGCCATTTTTGGACCGCCTGCAATCAGGGGCTCCGCATGGCTCACGCCGTAGAAAAAGGCGATTGTCCCCACTATCAGTTCCACACAGAAGACAGCGATAAGATAATAGACAACTATCTCCCTGTGATTCTGATCATACCAGAGCCGGGCCAGCCTGCGGGCGCCGGCCTTTTTGTCATGCTGCCCTTGGCTTTTTTTTTCCTGCCCGTCACCCTGTGATTTCTGCGCTTCAGCTGTGGCAGATGCTTTTGCCATGCTTTTCTCCATTCTGACTGATTACCCCGGCCAGGGGGCTTGCCGTATTTTGTATACAGTAAGCATCACAGGGCACCTGCGCAACCGCTTGCTACGCACCTGATAAAATTTTTAAGGCTCTTTTTTTCAGCTTCTGCCTTTAGTCTGTTACACGCCGTATGGAGACCAGCCTCTTTTCCCAGTACGGCGACTTGAGGCTTTCCTTGCGCACATTTTTGCCTTTGCGGGGGCTATGGATAAAGGTGTTGTTGCCTGCATAGAGGCCGGTATGCAGGTTATTGCCCCTGATACGGAAAACAAGGATGTCCCCTGGCTTTCTCTCATCAAGATCCACAGGGCAGCCGACCCGCATCTGACCTGTCGTCCTGCGCGGCACTTTTACGCCGTTTTTGGCGTAGCACCAGTATACAAGACCGGAGCAGTCAAAGCCCTGCTGAGGGGATGCTCCGCCGTAGCAGTACGGCCTGCCCACCTGCGAATAGGCTGTGCGCACGGCCTCCTGGCCATGCAGGCTGGCGTCAGGAGCTGCAGACTTGAAGCCGCAGCCGCCTAAAAAACTCAGCGAAACCAGGACCAAAATGAAGGAATACAGCTGTTTTCTCATACAACACTCCTGATGGCATAAACCATCTTTTCGTGCTGATCGTCCGATTTCTGCAATCCTTTAGGCCTTTTTTCACTTTTTTGCAGGAGGATCCAAAAGAAGTCCCTGGACAAACGATTTCCGCACACAGGATACAAGGCGCTTTGCTGAAAAACAGCCGGCCATGTCAGTCCAGAAGCGGGAAGGCTTCAGTTCAAGCTCGCGGCCGTACAAATGCCTTTTTGCCGCCCAGGAAACAAAAACCGCCTCTGAGGCGCGCGTCATGGCCACATACAAAAGCCTGCGCTCCTCCGCTTCCTCTTCCTGGCTCATCCCTGCTCCCTCGCCCTTAAGAAGCATCCTGTCGAGCGGCATGATGCCGTCATTGAAGCCCGGGATAAAGACGGCCCGAAATTCCAGCCCCTTGGCGGCATGCATGGTGAGAATGCGCACAGACTGGGCCTTTGACTGCAGGCAGTCCACCTCCTGCTGCCAGCAGATATCCTGGAATAGCTGCTCCCAGCTGCCTGCCTGAGCATAAGCATGTAGCAGCTGGGCCCAGGCATCCGACTGGAAAAAAGACTCATCAGCCAGCTTCTCCTGCTTTATGCGGGGAACAAGTTCCTCAGGGGACACGGCATTCTTTTGTACGCCGGCATAAGGGGCAAGCCCGAAAGACTGTCCCTGCCCCAGCTGCCTGCCAAGCCAGCCAAGGATGCGCCCCATTGTCTCATCCTGCCAGAAAAGCGCACTGGAAGGCACCTGCACGGGAATGCCCTGCCTTGACAAGGCCCTGGCCAGCGAGGGTATCTGCGCCTTTAAGCGCACAAGGACAGCAATATCGGAAGGAAGAAGCTCTCCTTCAAGGGCCTGGCCATGACTTTGGGCCTGTTCGTCAAGCAGTGTATGGGATGTCTTAGGCAGAAGATGGGCTATCTGTTTTGCCACCCAGCGCTCTTCCAGCCCCTGATCAGGCGCCTCATAGCCTGTGAGTTCGGCAGAAAGCGTCCTTGCTGCCTTCATGCGGAGGCCCTCACGGTCCGTGCCGGCAGCGTGTCCGGCTGCATCAAGCACCTTCTGGCTTGACCTGTAGCTTATGGTCAGCCCCTGCACCTTAAGCTTTGGCCATATTGAGGAAAGCTGCGCAGCAATATCCGGGGCAGCGCCGCGGAAGGCGTATATGGACTGCTCCGGATCGCCTATGCCGAAAAAGCCTGTACCATCTTTAGGCAGGAGGGCTTTCAGCATCCTGATCTGCAAAAGGGAGAGGTCCTGCACCTCGTCAACCAGCACATGCCCGTATGAAAGCGATATAGCTCCGGACTCAAGGGCGGCCGTGAACTGTTCCAGAAGATCGGCAAAGTCAAAGACCGGACGCCCGCCCTCTTTTTTCAGGGCTGCATACCTTTCTGCTGCTGCCATTTCCTCAGGCGATCCCGCATTGCCAAGGCACTGCTCGCGGCGGAGCCAGAAGAGTTCTGCCAGGCGCCGGCGCTCCTTTTTCTCTGACATGGGCATGGTTTCTGCCATGGCCTTTTCAAGCAGGGATCTGCTTTGCTGATCGTTCAGCAGCACGGCATCAGGATGTTCTGCCTTAAGCATCTTCCAGGCAAAAGCGTGGAATGTGCCGCAAAAAGGCAGGGGAACAGCAGGCAGGCGTCCCTGCACCCTTTCTTCCATCTCCTGGGCAGCCTTTCTGCTGAATGTCAGGGCAAGGATGGCTGACGGGGCCGTTCCCTTTTCAAGCAGGCGCACCATGCGCTCGGCAAGGACACGTGTCTTGCCGGATCCCGGGCCTGCCAGGACTAGCAGTGGATCGCCTGTGTGAGTGCAGGCCTTTTCCTGTTCCTCACTCAGCCTGATACAGGAAGGCTCAGCATCCCGCTCCTTTCTGCGTCTGTCCCTTTCTACAAGAAAGCTATCGGCCGGGGCATGCTTTTTCTCCCTGTCCTTTATGTCCTGCGCTTTCGTATTCCGGGACTCAGCAGCATCCATGGGCGTTGCGTTCTCCTGCTGTACGGGCAAAACCTGCACCGAACTGCGCCTTTTCCTGCCGCACAGGGCAGCATAGGCAGGAGCAATCTCCTTCATCTCCTCTGCGCTGAAAAGCTCAATGGTCCCGAATTCGCCGTCATAGCCGCCCTTCAGATCCAGCTCGCCGGTGCGTATGCGGCGCACGGCCTCGGCCAGGAAGCCGTCATACTCCTTAATCTGATCAACCGGCAGCTGCGCCAGGACGGCAAGCTCACTGCCAAGCCCCTCAAGACAGCGGCTGTAGAGAGCCTTGGCTGCCTTGCTCTGGGAAGACACGCCCCCTAATTGCGCAAACACGGCGGCAAGGGGGATAATGGGAAAAACCTCCGGCTCATTGGCAAGAACAGGCTGTTCCTTTCTGTCTGCCAGCTCCCATACCCTGTGCAGCACGCCTATGGTCAGCGGCTTGCCGCAGACAGGGCAGATATTGCCATGAGCGGCGCTTTCCTCAGGCGTCATGACCACATGGCAGTTCCTGTGCCCGTCCAGGTGGTATTTCCCTTCCTCGGGATAAATTTCCAGCGTGCCGCAGAAGTACTCGTCCCTTCCTGCCACCGGCTCTCTTTTTGCAGCCCGCCTCAGGGAGGAAAAAAGGCCGTCATAGCTGGGGGATCCGGCAAAAAGATTGGCTTCCCTGCCAAGGTTTGCCCCTGAATGGGCATCCGAGTTGGAGACAAGGGCATACTTGTCCAGGGCGCTGACAAGGCGGTTCATGGCAGGGTCGGAGGAAAGGCCTGTCTCAAGGGCGAAAATATGATCCGTCAGATCGCCGAAACACTCTTCAATGGCATCAAATCCTGATTTGGACCCGAACAGCGAAAACCATGGCGTCCATATGTGGGCCGGAATGCACACGCCGGTATCGGACGTTTCCAGCACCAGTTCCAGCAGGTCCCTGGAATCCAGGCCCAGGATAGGACGGCCGTCTGACTCGATATTGCCTATCTGGGCCAGCTTTTTTGAAAACTTCTTTACGTCTTCCAGCCTTTTGAAAAAGACCAGGTTGTGCACCCTGCGGCTTTTGCCGCCGCGTTTGTAAATAGAGCTGATTTCCGTCTGCAGGCAGAAGAGCGGCGGCTCTGCCTGAATCTTTCCCTGAAACGTGCCAGGCATGTCCGGAGATCCCTTCATGCGGTAGAGTCCTGACTCTTCGTCGAACTCAAGGTTTTCTTCCAGTTCTGCCTGCCAGGCAGGATGGGTAAAGTCGCCGGTCCCAAGGACGTTTATTCCCTTGCACATGGCCCAGCCTGCCAGGTGCGGTATGGTCAGCTGTTTGCTTGTGGCCATGGAAAAACGGGAGTGAATATGCAGGTCGGCAACGTACATTACCATGTTCTCCATATCGTTCAGGGAATAGGACTGGGTATCGCCCGGGGTATCTGCCAGGAAAGCGCCCGGCAATTGTTCAGCGTATCCAGGGACAAAAGGAAAGCGCCTCTTTCTTAGGTTTTGCCTGTCCGCCCGGATTCGTCAAATTCCTTTCATACAGGATAAGATCCGGCTCTACAGCTGTCTCACTATCTGCGTCCTTCATGGCCTCGGCCATAACCCTGCCTGCCCTTGCATCGGCATAGGGACGGACAAACCTGAGGCGTCGTATGCCAAAGCCGTATTTTTTTGCTGATTCTGCAAGATACACAAGCCTTACAGCCGGAAAGATGCAAAAAAGCCGCCCGTGATACACCAGAAGGCTACGGGCAGCCATGAAAAAAGCGTCAAGGCCGTTATCTGAGCTTCTGGCACGGTTGGCCAGGGCATGGGGAGAAGCCCTGCCTGCCCCGTCTTCCCAGTATGGCGGGTTCATCTGCACTATGTCGCACATGGGACGACGTACCTTTGTGAGGGAAGCCACATCCAGCGTATCAAAGCGGACACGGTCCGTCCTGCCAAAAGTCCGGGCGTTCTCCCTTGCAGCGCGTATGAGCACATCCTCGCTGTCCACGCCCCAGACCTTGAGGCCGGGCACAAGGCTTGACAGGGCAAGTGCTGAAGCCCCGCAGCCAGCCCCCAGATCTGCACAGGCCAGAATGCCTGGCAGGCAGATGTCAAAGGCCGTCTCCCGCAACGGGTTTTTAAGGCGCAGGGGCCTTTCTTTCAGGGATGCGGCTACAAAGGATGGCAGAAGCAGGGAGTCCAGCGAAAAGCGCAGGCTCCCCTCAGGCTGGAAGAGGCCTGCCGGAAAGGCAGAACCGCTATGACCTTCGTCCATAGTCACAATGCAGAATCAGACAGGGCTTGCAGGGAGCCTACAGAAGCTGATTGTCCCAGTTGAAGAGCCCGGGCCTTGCCATTTGGGGCAGGCCTTGCGGTGTTTTTTCCTGCAAGGTCACCATAAAGGAGTAGCCAGCCTGCTCAAGCTCCTGGCGTTTTTCCGCAAGGTCAAGGGACCAGGCCGGATAAATCCAGACATTGGGGCCGTACTGCCTGGCCCAGAAAAGTTCTCCCTTGGGAGAGGCAAAAGGCTCGTTGAGCCTGACTCCCAGCGTGCCGAAGCGGCTAATACCCACAGGCCAGGCTCCCTGCAATACGATGCCTAAGGGAAGCGGACTTTGCGAGGGCAGGGACAAAATATCAGCACCTGAAAGCTCAGGACTGACAATGGCTGCATGAAAGCCCATAGCCTGCATGGCCTGTATGGCATAGGGGTTTGCTATATTGCAAAAAGGACCGGCTATAAGGCTGGCATTCTCATCTGCACGCATTGACTCTTCAAAGAAGCCCATCTGCCAGGGAGAGTTCAGGACAAAGATCCTTGCTCCCTCGCGCCACAGATGCTGGATCATGCGCTGCATGGATTTTTCTTCGTCAGGCCAGACAACAGGCGGCAGCCACCAGCCAAACCGTTTGAGTATGGTGCGCGAAAGGTCTGCCGATCTGGGCGTCAGCCACAAACAGGACTGAAAGGCACGGGCTCCGCGCGTCTCCTTTCCCTGCGGCAGGGAGGCGTGGACCGTCATGGAAGAAATGGGCTTAAATGCGCCCTGCTTCCTTTGTACGGGGTTCACCCTGATACTGACAGCTTCTGTCTTGCGGCCTTCTATTCCGGCAAGGCGCCTGCGCCAGTCTGCCAGGATCTTTTCAAGCTCTGGCTCGCGCCTGTCGATAAGGAAGACGGGCACGCCTGCCTTTGGCGTCTTGTGCTTTGGCACACGCAGGACAAGCGTTCCTGCCTTAGGTGTTGAGCGGCTCACAGGCAATGTTGTATGCCACTTCTCGTCCTCTGTGCCGATGCGCAGGTAGTCTTTGACCAGCAACGGCATATGGGGCTTGATAAACACCTCGCCCTTGGGAGAGATGCCTATTTTGCCCACAAGCAGCCCGGAACTTGTCTGTCCGCCGGGATTGACGGGAACAACCTCACGCTGTGGCAGAAAGCGGGCATGGGTAGCCGGACGTCCCAAGGCCATTTCCAGAACGTCATCGGCCATTTTCCTGGCCTGCGGATCGCCCGGGTTGTCGCGCAAAAGCCTGTAGGCAGAAACGGCATGATACACGTAATGAGGGCCTTTCTTGCGGCCTTCAATCTTCCAGGAGACCAGATGGGGTATGCCTGTCAGAGTCTTTGTCAGAACATCCAAAGACAGGTCCTGGCAGGAAAAATACCTTGCCTGCTGGCCTTTTCCAAGTCGCACAGGATTCTGCCTTCTCTGTCCCTGCCTTGCATTGCGGTCAAAGCGCCCTTTCTGCTCAGTTCTTCCTGCCTGGCCGTGCTCTGCCCTCTGCAATAAGGGTAGAAGCGATGGTCCCTGGCTGTAGACCCTGCGGCAGGGCTGCACGCATCTGCCGCGCAGGCCGCTTTTTCCGCCCATGTAGCTTGACCAGTAGCAGCGCCCTGAGACGCAGTAGCACAAGGCACCGTGCACGAAGCACTCAAGTTCCAGCCCGTCGGGACAGCTGTCCCCAAGCATGCGTATTTCATCAATGCTGAGCTCCCTGGGAAGGACCACTCTTGTGGCGCCCAGTTCCTTTGCCAGCAATAATGCCTTGGGATGTGTCAGATTGGCCAGGGTGGAAAGCGTCACCATGCCATCAAAGCCGGCCTGCCTGACCACGTCAAGCAGGGCAAGATCCTGCACGATAAGCCCGTCACAGCCGACCTGGGTTTCAAGCCTTCGTATCAGCCTTGCGCAAGCTTCAATCTCGTTAGCCTTGACAAGCGTATTCATAGCCACGGTCACACGGGTACCGTTTTCATGAGCGAGATCCGTCAGCCTTGCGAGATCTGTCAGACTGAAGTTTTCAGCCTGCATACGGGCAGAAAAAGACTTCAGGCCCAGGTAGATATTGTCTGCGCCTGCAGCCAGTGCCGCCAGAAAGCAGGATTCATCTCCGGCAGGAGCCAGTATCTCCGGATGCTCCGGTGTCGGATTGTCAAGTTGCGGACGCTTCACAGTCTTAATCTCCCAAAACTACGCAGTCTTCATGCTGTAAAAGGCAAAACAGGCGATGCAGGCCAAAGGCTAAAAAGGTATGTCCCTTCTACCGGGCAAGCTCGATTTCGATGGCCCTGCGGAAAATTTCCTTCGATACAGCACCGCGGATAACAAGGTTGTTGACAAGGAAGCATGGCGTGCCTTCAAGTTCCAGCTTTTCAGAGTCCTTGAGATCCTCGTCCAGAATGGCCTTGACCTGCTTGCCCCTGCGCACGCTGTCCAGCTTCTTCATATCCACGCCGATGGCCATAGCCGTGTCACGCAGGAATTTTTCATTGTCCACTAACAGCTTTTCATGCTCATGGAAGAGCGTCTTGTAAAACTTCCAGGCCATGTCCTCATCAATAAGGGAAATGGCGACAAAGTACTGGGAAGCAAGGCCGCTGAGTCCCTCGGGCTCAAGGGGCATGTTCTTAAAGATAAAGCTGACCTGGCCAGAAAATTCGTTCAGAAGCTCCTCAACAGTCTTTTCAGCCCTGGTGCAGAACTGGCAGGTAAAATCAGAGAAGGCCACTATCTGGACCTTGGCATCACTCTTGCCGACCCTGGGACGATCCTTGGTGGCTACTTTCTTAACGACCTTGGCGTCCTCGGCCCACTGCTTTTCCATATTGGCCATGCGGCGCTTGTCTGAGCCTTCCTGCACGATATCAAGGAGCGTCTCGCTGTGTTCATGCAAAAAATTAATAAGGACATCGGGATTTTCACGCAGAAGCTGTTCCAGCGCAGGCTTTAAGTCCTGGGATGAGACAGCCTGGGCACTGGCCGGAGAAGATGTGCCAAGGCAGGCCAGAAAGGAAAAAACAGCCAGAAAAGAGAGCAAAGGCTTCATAAGGAAAATCTCCCGTATTGTCTGAAAGCGATCCGGTACTCAGCTGAATGCAAAAGGTTTTATGCGTACTGCCTGAAAAACGGCAAAGAATCCACATCCTAACCTGCCCGCCTTATAAGCCAAATTGCAGCTAAACTCAAACTACGCCACCCGATGGCTGCCAGACAGAATGCGCCGTAAACGGAAAAAGCCCCGGAGCTTGAGTCAGCTCGACGGGGCTTTTGGAAAAATTCTTGGCAACGACCTGCTTTCCCACATGAAGATATG
>CAVLCT010000074.1:0-6124 GCA_963661665.1 Bulleidia sp.
TTCCCGGTTACAGAGCGCACCCTGAAAGACTATCTTGCGAGATCAAGAAAGGATGCAAAAGAAGGGCACACTGTCTATAGAGAACTGAAGGAGCACATTCTGAGCCAGGCCGGAAAAGAGAATGGACAAAGTTGCGCTAACGCCGTGGCCCCTTTCCTTCCCGGTGAAGACGATGCACATGACTCACATGAAGCACAGGATGACTCTGAGGTTTTTGCCGTATCCTCTGCCACGGACGCCGTTGATGCGAAAGAAATGGCGAGACAGCACGTCCAGGATGTCTACGCTGCCAGAAAGCGCAGAAAGAAGGCCAGAAACGCCAAAAAGCAAAAATAGGGAGAACTTAGTCCGCCACCTACCCGGGCTGTCCTTGTCCGGGCTGTGTACTGGCATAAGACACTACATCTTTTTGCCTAAAGTTTGTTATTCCCAGTTTGTCTTTTGTAACTATACAACAATATCATACAGTTATATCGTTATGACAAAGTGTAGTGTCATTTTTTTTGGATTCTCACGGCTTCCTGCCTGGTAGGGCAGTACCTTATTCTCATGAGCCGAAAATGCAGGAGGGAGGCAAAAGAAGCCTTTTTATGCGAAAGGGAGGATATGCGGGCTTACAGTCTTCCCGCATATCCTCCCCAAAAAAGCCACTTTATGGCAATTCTTTGATACTGTGCTGTTTGTCTGCCTTTTGGCGTTCCTGTCTAGTCCAGGCTGCCCTTGGTGCTCAGAACGGCATTACCCTCTCTCTTCATGGCCGCATGAAGAGCCAGTCCCAGGCCCTTGGCTGCGGATTCCAGAAGATGGTGGCCGTTTTTGCCGTAGAGGAAGGATATGTGCAGGTTCATGCGCACAGCGCTTGCCAGGGCCTTGAACCATTCGCGCCAGACATCCTTTTCCTCATGCCCAATCATGGGAGGCAGAATTTCATCCCCGCGGTATTCCAGCCAGGGGCGTCCTGAGATGTCTATGGTGACCTCGGCCAGGGCTTCATCCATGGGAACCCTGGCAAAGCCCACGCGGCCTATGCCTTTCCTGTCGCCCAGGGCTTCGCGCATGGCTTCGCCTAAGACCAGAGCCGTATCCTCTACTGTATGGTGCCCGTCAACATCGAGATCGCCTTTGCAGTGCAGGGTAAGGTCCATGCGGGCCCAGTAGAATGTCAGGGTCAGCAGGTGGTCCAGCATGCCTAAGCCTGTATTGACTTCTACATTGCCGGTCCCGTCCAGATTGAGGGAGAGCTCAATCTGGGTTTCCTTTGTGATGCGTTTGCCGCTGGCTTTTCTTTCAGGAAGAGTCTGCATCTTCTTATTCCTGTCCCTTTGCGGGCTGTTCCTTTTCAGAAGGAGAGTCCTTCTTCTCAGGGGATACTGTCTGCTGCTCTTGGGCTTCGCCGTTTTCAGAAACAGCGTCACCGGAGCCGGCCTCAGGGGAAGGTTCCTGGCTGGCCGGTTCTTCCTTTGCCGGTTCTGTTTCAGCAGAGGTGTCAGCAGGACTGTCAGCATCGGCGTCAGCAGACGGGCTTGCGGCTGTTTCAGCTGCCGGCTTTTCTGCGACAGTCTCTGTGCCGGCATCAGTGCCTGCTTCCGGACCTGCTTCTTCCTTTCCCTCGTCCTCTTCCTCATCCTCCTCATCTTCTTCCTTGTCGCTCTCTTCTTCCACGGCCTTCTTTTTGCCAAAGACTACTGCCACCAGGATGCTTACCTCATAGAGAAGCAGCATGGGGATGGCCATGAGCAGCTGGGAGACAACGTCCGGAGGCGTCAGGATGGCTGCCACGATAAAGATGATAAGAACGGCATAGCGTCTGAAATTGCGCATCCCGTCAGCTGTCATCACGCCCATGCGCGACAGGAAGAACGAGAAGATGGGCATCTCAAAGATAAAGCCGAAGGCCAGGATAAGCTTGAGGACAAAGTCCAGGTAGTCGCTGATCTTGGGCATGGCGACAATATCCTGGGTCGTGAAGCTCATGAAGAAGGAAAAGGCGTAGTGGAAGACGATGTAGTAGCAGAAGAGACCGCCTGCTATAAAGAAGACGGCGGAGACTATGGCTACCGGTATGATAAATCTTTTTTCTTCCTTATAGAGACCAGGCGAGATAAAGCACCATATCTGGTAGAATATATAGGGAGAAGCCACAAAAAGCCCACAGATGAAGGCTATGTACATGCGCGTGAAGAAGGCTTCGGGAAGCGTCGTGTACATGGCTGCGCTGCCATTTGGCAGCACTTCCAGCATGGGCTTGGTCAGAACGTCAAAGATAGGTTCCACAAAGGCCCAGCAGCAGAGGAATCCGACAAAGGCAGCAATGAGCGAGAAGCAGAGGCGTTTTCTGACCTCACGCAGATGATCCATGAGGGACATTTGTCCCCCTTCGCCGTCTGCTTCCTCTTCGGGCTCGTCATCCTGTACAGCAGGGAGAGAACTTTCCTTTTCGGCAGGGAGATTTTCAGGGGCTGTTTCCTGCTCCCGGTTTTCCCCGTCTTCTGCAGCTGTGCTGTCTTCAGCCGGAAGATCTCCTTCTTCTTCCTGATTTGCCTCAGCCTGTTCAGGCTTTTCAGGGTCTTCTGGTGTTGTGTCCGCAGTTTCGTCCCGCGTCTGGCTGGCAGATGCCGCAGCATTATCATCTGCACCGGCGTCTGCACTGGCACCGGGCTCAGGGGTTTCCTGAACTGCTGCCCCTGCTTCTGCCTGCACGCCCTCTGCTTCCATCTGTGCCCTTTTCAGGGCCTCTTCAAGGGGAGAACCGGACGGAGGTGTGGGTACAGCATCCTGTGCAGGGAAAAGAGGCTTGTTTTCCTGAGAGTTATCCTGGCTCATGCCTTTTCCCCCTTGCCCTCTGCGGCAGCATCGCCTGCAGCAGAGGCCGTATCAGCCTTAGCCTGGCTCTGGGCATATTTTTCCTTTGCCCTGGCAGCCTTCTGGCGTATGGCTTCCTTCTTTTCCTGCCGTTCTTCCTCGGCAACCTCTGCGTTGAGGGTACGCTGGAATTCAGTAGAGACCCTTCTGAATTCCCCTACGTATTTGCCGACGGTCCTGGTGACCTTGGCCAGGCTTTTGGGGCCCAGTACCAGAAGGGCGACCAGAAGGATAACGATAAACTCAGTGCTGCCTATGCCAAACATCCGGGCACTCCCTGAATATGCTCTAAAAGTTGACTGAATACGGGACAAAAAACACAAACAGTTACAATAAACGATACCTGCCTCTGGCGCAACTAATCTGTAAAACGAAAAAAATCCGCAAATGCGCCAGGCTGCACAATCAGGGAACGTCCGGCCTTATGCGTTCAGCTGGCCTGCAGTATCGTCCTCAAAGGCAGAGGACGGCCGCAGAAGCACCATCTGCCTTTGTATTTCCTCAAGCCGTTTTTTGCTCTGTTCGCTGTCAAAGCCCTCCCAGGCGTGCCTGGCAACAGAGAGCACGTCCATGCCCAGGTTCAAGGACCATTCTCCCAGGCACGTCTTCCTGTAGAAGGTGAGCAGCTCGTCAGCAAGTGCAGTGGCGCCAAGCCACTGCCTGCCCTGTATGAGCAGACGGCACTGTTCCAGCCTCAGTTCCAGTTTGTCCAGGTTTCTGTTGGACCGCTTCAGCTCCTGCTCCAGGGCATCCATGGCGGATTTGTGCTGGCCGTCAAGGAAGAGCTTGCGTGCATGGGCAATGCATTTCTGGGCAGGAGAGCCCTTGTGGGGGGTAACCTTGCTGTTTTGTATGGTATTCAGCCAGTCCCTGGTGGAATAGGCCGCAAAGGGCGTGCCGTCGATAAAGGTCAGTTCCTGTATGCCTGGCAGGCGGTTGAGGAAAATGCGCAGCTCGCCGATGACTGCAGAATGGACAGAGGCATAGTCCGGTCCGCAGTGTTCCAGGGCCGTGGCCTGCAGGTACTGTATGTCCAGCCACCATATGTTGGACAAATACAGATTCTCGGCGGTCAGGGCGGCATTGAGGTAGTTGCCTGTCGTAATCTGAAGCTGCAGGGCTTCCCTGAGTTCGGTGGGCGGGGCAGGCAGGGATGTCTGACGTCCCTGGGCCGGAGGCAGCTGCCTGATGCGGCCCCACATGGCCAGGCGGGACAGCTGCCAGCCAAAGGGATCGGTATTATTGGCCTTGAGCGCCATGTCTGCCAGCTGCAGGCTGTAGTTCTTGAAGGCTGTCATGTTTTCAGACAGCGTGCTGGCAAAGACAGGGGCTGCCAGCGGCGGCATGTCAGCTTGCACGAGAGCCGGGTTAGCGGGTGCTGCTGCGGCAGCGGTAGAAGACTGTTCGGGGACATTTTTGTCCGCTTCTGTCCGGGATGCGGATGACGCCTGTGCACTGGATGGTTCCCGGACTGCCTGTCCTTCCGGCTCTGTTGCAGGCGGGGTACCCTGTACGGGGGGCTCTGCCTTTTCAGCAGGCTTTTCTGCCGTATTCTGCTGTGCGGCTGACTCTGTCTGTCCCTCGTTTTGTGCGTCGTTTAGTGCCTTGTCCTGGCCTGCTGTTTCCTGAGGCTTTGCTTCCAGGACAGGGAGCCTGTCAATGCTCTCTGCAAGCGGGCGCAGGGACGGGAAGTCCGGGAGCACCTGGCTTAGGTCTGCATCAAGGTCAAGAATATTCTGCCTGAGCTCTGTTATGGTCTGGGCAGGATAGGGCGTATTGGTCGCAGTCTCTTCAAGCGCTGTACTGACAAGCGCTTCTGAGCAGTCTTTCCACCAGATGAAGGCGTTTTCCCTGCGGCGCAGGCGCTTGAGCACAGGGAAGCCTGTTTCCCAGTAGGTCTTTATGAGCCCGCTTAGGAGCTTTGCACCGTCTGCCATGCCGACAAAGCCTCTGAGCCTGGACATGGCATTGGCCGTGTAGCAGGCAACCTGGAAGTCCTTTGTCTTGGTTGCCAGAAGGTTTGTGCCCATGTCGCAGACAACCTGCCAGTTGCAGATTTCGCTGCGGTTGAGCGAGGTCAGCTTGTCTATCTCTTCCAGCAGAACGGTGTATTCTGGTTCATATCTGGCTTCAATGCCTGCCGGTGCATCACCGGGAATGGGCGTGCAGGCTAAACTTGAAATATCCATGGGCGTATACTCCGTCTTGCTTGAATAAAGGCATGTGACAGGCCTAGGGCAGGCTAGTCCACAAAGCGGGCCTGGTTGCTTTCCTTTTCGATAAGCTTCTTCAGGACAATGGCATCCTTTTCATCGTCAGAATTCTGCTGCCTGCAAAGCTTCATGCCCTCTTTGGATTCGATGGCCAGCGTATAGGAGAGATAGGGCTTGTTCTTGTACAGGGAAACCGAGACATTGGGATAGTCTTTCAGGTACGGCTTTTCCGTAGACATGCGGCCGCCAATGGAACTGTTTTCCGGCATATGCTTTAAGTTGTTGCCGGTAAGCCCGAAGCGCTTTTTTGCCAGGTCCAGGATGGCATCCCCGTCATCGCCGACAACGTAGACGCCTACAGTCTGGTTTGTGACGGGGCAGGTGGCAACATAGACATAGGGAAAGAGGACATTGCGCCTTTTTGACGTGAAGCACATAACGTCATAGCCGTAGCTGCTCTCTGTCTTGGTATGCAGGTACTGCGCCTTTTTCAGCGTTGTCCTGAATGTCGTCCTGCTGTCGTCAAGTGTCAGCCCGAAGACAGAATATTCCAGAGGCTCAGCTTTCTTTCCCATGGAGGCAGCACAGGCCGGCAAGGGGTCTGCCGAGTGCAGGCATATGGCTGTAAGGAAAAGAAAAAGGAGGAGCCTGGCGGCAAGGGCGGCTTTTTTTGACAGGCAGGACTTCATGGCGGGAATCTGGCCGTATGCTTATTTTAAGACAGTGACAAAAGTCTGGGATGGGACAATGCAGGTAGAGGATCCGTTGGGTGTTGTCCCCATGGCATTGCAGCCACCTGTGCTGGTGAGGCGCATGCAGGGAGCTCCGCCCACAATGACGGAGGTGCTGCCGGTAAACCAGCAGTTGGGACCCTTGATGAGGTGGGAGACAACGCCTGTGCCTGTTCCTGCCTCATCACCAACGGATGAAGCCAGGCTGGCCTTCTGGTTGATGGTCGGCGTGCCGCCCATGAGTGTTGTCATGGCTGCCGACGGGCACATGGAGGACATGGCCGTATTGGGATAGGGGACAGGGACAGGTCCGGCCGG
>CAVLCT010000074.1:6322-10466 GCA_963661665.1 Bulleidia sp.
ATATGCACCTGCGGTGCATCTATGCGCGCCAGGTCGCGGGCAAGCGTGGTGGAAGAGGCTGCCTGGGTGAGGCAGGACTCCGAGGCAGAAATGCGGACATTCTGCGCCTGCACCTCGTCATTGTGCTCGACAATGCGCTGTGCACTGCCAAAACAGCCCAGAAGGCGCCTGAAGGTCTGTTCCAGGCGCTCGCCGGTGGTGCGCAGTATGCGCGTGACAAGATTCGCGCTGGCTATGGCTGCCGAGGCCTCGCCTGCCCTGACATCAAGGCTTGCCGTCTCAAGGCCTGTCATGGGTGCTGTTATCTGAACGGCTGTGGCGGAGTCCATGCTTATGGGCTTTTCAGACGTCAGGGATGCGCCGTCCGGAAAGTGCAGGACGCACGGTGCCTTGCTCCTTGTCAGAACTGCCAGGATAAAGGCCCTTCCGTCAGGCAGGGGCGCAAAGAGCACCTCGTCGTGCTGCTCAGGAAGCACAAGGCAGGAGGCTGCAAGAGCTGCCTGCCACTGGCTGCCCTTTGCCTGCACTGTATAGCAGTCGTTTTCAGAGGCAAGAACCAGCCCCGTCTCCAGGGATGGCGCCTGCACTGTATCTAATGAATAGGCATTGGCTGTCTGCATGGGGTATCCTTTTGTTATTGCTGGTCAGCATCTGGCAGGGAAGGCCAGTCCTCGCTGCGCTCCCTTTCCCTGTCCCTAGTTATGGCATTGCTGAAAGAAGCATTGTCCATAAAGCTGTCTTGTGTCAGCACGCGGAAAAAGCGGGATGAGGAAAAGTCTGCTCCGGCAAAAAATCCTTCGCGCATGTCGGCATGGCTCAGATCACTGCGGAAGAATCTGGCCTGTCCTGCCTGGCACTTGCGGAAATCTGTCTCTGTACAGAGACTGTCGCTCATATCGGCATGCGTCAGCCTGGCTGAGGCCAGGCAGGCCTTCATAAACATGCAGGAGGAAAAGACGCCGTTTTCCATATTGCACCCTGTCATGTCTGCCTCGGCAAAGAGGCACTCGGTGCAGCGGGCGCTGCCGAAGTCTGCCTGGGCGAGCTTTGCCTTGAGGAAATTGACGCCCTTTAGATGCGCATCCTTGAAGCTGGCACCATGCAAGTCGGAAAACGTGAACTGGACGTATTCCATCGTGGCGCCTGAGAAGTCGTATCCTGGCAGGGAAGAGGAGATAAGAGCTGTCTTGTACAGCTTGGCGCCCTTGAGGATTATGCCATTCAGGTCGCAGTCCGTGGCAAAGACATGGCTTAAGTCGCATTGGGCAAAGTCTGCTCCAAGCTTTGTATTCAGGAAAGAAGACCGGAAAAGGCTTGCTTTGTCAAAGCGGGCGTTTCGGGCATCGCAGTTCTGCATGGCGCAGGAGTGCATCCTTGCAGAAGCAAAGCTGGCCCCTGAAAAGTCGCAGCCGTTCATGGCAACGCGCTCAAAGTCTACATGGGAAAGATCTGCCCCTGCAAGCCGCATGTCCGAGAAAAAGGTGCCTTCAAGACGGATATGGGAGAGGTTTGCCCCTGCCATGTCGCAGTTCGTGAAGGAGGTCCTTGCCAGGCTGCAGCCCGAAAGATTTGCTCCCTTAAGGCAGACGTTTTCAAAGGAGCCTCCTTCCAGATCGGCACCGGAGAGGTCGATGCCGGACAGATCGCAGTCGGCCAGCGGCTCATTGCTGGCAATGGCCGCCAGTACGTCTTCTTTTGAGAGAAAGTTCGTATTCATCGGAAGGGCTCCCAGATCCTGTTTAAATTTTCTGTTCCCTGCAAAATTGTTCCCGTCATGTTGCAGTTCATAAAGGAAGCATTTTCCAGATTGGTCAGCGAAAGCTCTGTCGCTTGCATATCGCAGTAGGAGAAAACTGTATCTCCAAGCTTTCCTTTCGAAAGGTATGCACTTCGTATTTTACAGAATTTGAAGATTGTATTTTTTAGTTTGCATTTTGAAAAAGTTGCTTCATCAATGATACAGTGCATGAATGAAATATCTGTCAGGAAGATGTTTTCAATGCTTATCAGCTTCATGTCGCAGTCAGTAAATGAACAGTTTGCAAGCTTCTTGCATTTAATAATATTTGACTCGAACATCCCGCATTCTGAGAATGATGTATTATTAAGACTGCAGTCAAAAAGCCATAAGTTTTTCATACCGCAGTGCTGGAAGGAGGATTTGTCTATGGTGCATTCCTCAAATACAACTGACAGGCGGCAGTGCGAGAAAGATGAATTTTCTATGCTGCATTTCTGAAGACTTCCTAATGTCATGTTACAGCTCAAGAAGGATGCATTGTCCATGCGGCACTCAGAAAGGTTTGCCTCTTCCATTTCGCAGACTATGAAGGTGGTATTTGTCAGGTTGGTTCCCGAAAGATTTGCCTTATGAAGACAGACCCTCTCAAAGGATCCGCCTGACAGATCGGCACCGGAGAGGTCGATTCCCGATAGATCACAGTCGGCCAGCGGCTCATTGCTGGCAATGGCCGCCAGTACGTCTTCCCTCGTGTAAGCAGGCGTAGTCATCAGACAGGCTCCTGATCAGGCTTTTTTTTCTTCGGCAAAACCGTCTTTGCCAGATTGGCCTCTGCCATATCACAATCCGTGAAAGAGGTGTCTTCATGTTTTATGCTGGAAAGATTTGCACGTTCCATGTCGCAGTATGAAAAAGAGGAGCCTTTAATCTTTGCGCAGGAAAAATTTGCATCCACCAGATCGCAGTCCGAGAATGTGGTGTCATTAAGGTTTGCGATGGAAATATTTGCATCATCCATACAACACTTTTTGAAAGAAGAGCTTGTCATGAAGCAACCCGAAAAATTTGTCTCTGGCTGCTCGCACTTCTTGAAGGAGGTTTTGTCCAGTCTGCACTCCGAAATATTGGCATTTGTCATATCGCAGTCAGAGAAAACAGATTTTAGAAGGTCTGATCGTGAGATATTTGCATCTGACGTGTCGCAACCCTTGAAGGAAGTACTTGCTATGAGGCAAGCTGAAAGATTTGTCTCTTTAAGTCTGCAGTTCTTGAGTGTGTTATTTGTCAGGGAAGCCCTCGAAAGATTCGCATTTGCCAGGTCACAGTTTGTGAAGGATGTGTTTCTCAGATTGCCACCTGAAAGGTTGGTCCCCGTTATGTCACAGTCTGTGAAGGACGCTTTCCCCAGGTTGCACTCTGAAAGATTTGCACATCTGAGGATGACCTTCTCAAAGGACCCGCCTGACAGATCAGCCCTGGAGAGATCGAGTCCCGACAGGTCGCAGTTCGCCATCTTTTCCTTGCGGGCAATGGCTTCCAGTACGCCTTCCCTTGTGTAAACATGTGTAGTCATCGCACAGACTCCTGATAAGGCATTAGTTATCCTCTTCCTGCAAATCATCATCTGTCATGTCACAGTCCGTGAAGGAGGCCTTTCCCAGGTCGCAGCCAGAAAGATTTGCCTGTGGCATTCTGCAGTACGAGAAGGCGATCTGTTTCAGGCGGCACTTTGAAAAGTTTGCCTCAATCATGTTGCAGTCCGTGAACGAGATGTTTGCAAGGCAACTTTTTGAAAAATTTACACCAGACAAGTCGCAGTATGTGAAGGAGATGTCTTCCAGGCGTGCCGGGGAAAACTTTGCCACCATCAACAGGCAGTCTGTGAAGGTGGTGTTCTTCAGGCTGCATTCCGGAAGAAAGATACCTCTCAAGTCGCAGTCAGTGAAGGTACTATCTGCCACACTACCCTTCGTAAAATAGGCATCTGGCATGTAGCAGTCTGTGAATTTGGTATTCTCCATGCGGCACTCCGGAAGCTCTGAGTCTTTTAGTTCGCAGTGCTCAAAGGAGGTGTTCACAAAGCTGCTCTTTGGAAAATCCGCATCGGACATGTAGCAGTGCGAGAATGAGGCATTGTCCAGGCAGCATTGGGAAAATTTTGCCATTTCCATGTTACAGTGCGAGAAGATGGCATTTTTCAGACTGCACTCCGGGAGTTTTGCAGATGGCAGCTTGCAGTCCGTGAAGGAGGTATTAGCCAGACTGGCTCCTGAAAGGTTTGCATTCCTAAGGCAGACCCTTTCAAAGCATCCGCCTTCCAGATTGGCTCCGGAGAGGTCGATTCCCGTGAGATCCCAGCCAGACAGCGTCTCCTTGCGGGCAATGGCATTCAGTACGTCTTCC
>CAVLCT010000075.1:0-10391 GCA_963661665.1 Bulleidia sp.
GATGTTTCCTGCTGATGTTGTAAAAACAACGAAATTGACGGTTTTTGCTGAATAGCACCTGTTTCCAACTTTTAGGCAGCGAGGTCGTCCTTCATAGCGAGCTCATTGCATAATTGCAGGAAATGGGATTGATTTTTGCAGCCTGGCGTCCCTGCCATGCCTGTTTTTGCCCTGATCTTCCGGCGATCCGGCGTTGCCTTTTAGAGGCATACAGGCTATGAACTAGAGCTTGTCCTGTTCCCCTGCGGCCTGCCTTTTTTGCAGGATAACGCATAAAAAATCTGAAAGAACTCAGAAGGAAATCAGAAGGATCTCAATGACCGAGCTCATTTCATCAGACAGCAGCCAAAGGCCCACCCGCAGCATGCCGCTGCTCCCCCTGGCAAACCTGGTCGTTTTCCCCCATACCATTCTGCCCCTCTACGTTTCCAGGGACGAAACTATTTCGGCTGCAGAACGTGCCTACAAGTCAAAATCGGCACATCTCTTTGCAGTCCTGTGCAAGTCAAGGGATACGGCCGGCGGCCTAAGCCAGGAAAACATGTTTGAGACAGGCGTGGTGTGCCGTGTCATACAGATGTACCATCAGACAGGGTCCGACATCAAAGTGCTGCTGGAAGGCATGTACAGGGCAAGGCTTGTCTCGGTTTCAGGGTCAGGCAGCGCACTCACTGCCCATGTGGAGCCTTTGTCAGAAGAGGAAGGGAACAGCGCTGCCATAAGCGCCACCAGGGAACTCATACACGCATCCCTGCAGGACATGGAAGGCCAGGACCAGAACTTTACGCCTGAGGTCATCAACAGCCTCCGTGCGCTCCGCGACGGCGCTGCCCTGGCTGACTCGCTCATGTCACGCATTCCTGCCAGGCCTGGCGAGAAGCAGAAAATCCTGGAAATGCTGGATATAAGCGCCCGCCTGGAAGCCGTCTACGTCCAGCTGAAAACGGCCGTCTCCAATGCCAGCCTGGAAAAGATCATCCAGAAGCGCGTCAACGAGCAGATGGAGAAAAACCAGCGCGACTATTATCTTACAGAACAGCTCAGGGTCATCAACAAGGAGCTCGGGCGGGAGAGCGATCCCCAGGAAGAGCTGGACAAGCTTGAAAAAAGCCTCAGGGAAAAAGAGCTCCCCGAGGCAGCCAGGGAACGCGGGCTTGCCGAAATCAAGAAGCTGCGCGGCATGACATCCATGGCTCCGGAATACACCATATTGCGCAACTACCTGGACTGGATCCTGGCCCTGCCGTGGAACAGGACCGCAGAGGCAGACATCGATCTGGCCCGTGCCAGGGCAATCCTGGACAACAACCATTTCGGCATCGAAAAGCCCAAGGAACGCATCCTGGAATACCTGGCCGTGCAAAAGCTCTCAAACGGCATACGCGGCCCCATCCTCTGCCTTGTCGGCCCTCCTGGCGTGGGCAAGACGAGCCTTGCAAAGTCCGTGGCCGAGGCAACAGGGCGCGAGTACCTGCGCCTTTCCCTTGGCGGCGTGCGTGACGAGGCCGAAATACGCGGACACAGGCGCACCTATGTAGGCGCCCTGCCAGGCAAGATTATCCAGTCGCTCAAGAGGGTGAAGACCAACAATCCCCTCTTCTGCCTCGATGAGATCGACAAGATAACCAGCTCCGAGCGCGGCGATCCGGCAGCGGCTCTTCTGGAAGTGCTGGATCCAGAGCAGAACAGCACCTTTATGGACCACTACCTGGATCTGGACTACGACTTAAGCAAGATTTTTTTCATCACCACGGCCAACTCCCTGGACAGCATCCCGGCGCCTTTGCTGGACCGCATGGAAGTCATCCGGCTGCACAGCTACCTGGAAACGGAAAAGTTCCATATAGCCCGCCAGTTCCTGCTGCCAAAGCAGGTGAAGGAAAACAGCATCAAAGAAAGCAACCTGAAAGTAAGCGACGAAACGCTCAGGCGCATCATGCGCGAGTACACGTCGGAGGCCGGCGTGCGCTCCCTTGAGCGGCGAATTGCCAAGCTCTGCCGCACCGCAGCAGTCAGGATGCTTGAGCACAACGACATGGACTGGCAGTTCGATGTTGCGCCGGATGATCTGGCTGGCATTTTCGGAGCTCCGTCCAGCCGCCATGACACCATGGAAAAGGAACCGGCCGTAGGCGTCTGCACCGGCCTTGCCTGGACTGCCATGGGCGGCGAGATCCTCTTTGTGGAAACAGGCATCATGGCCGGCACAGGGCAGGTTGCCACCACCGGCAAGCTTGGCGATGTCATGCAGGAATCCTGCAAGGCAGCCATCTCCTATGTGCGGGCCCATGCAGCCGAGATGGGCCTTGCCAGGGACTTCCACAAGAAAGTGGACATCCATGTCCATGTGCCTGACGGGGCAACGCCCAAGGACGGCCCGTCTGCAGGCATCACCATAGCCACCGCCATCACCAGCGCCCTGCTCAACATCCCGGTGCGCAACGACGTGGCCATGACAGGCGAGATATCCCTGCGCGGCCGTGTCCTGCCCATAGGCGGCCTGCGCGAAAAGCTGCTGGCTGCAAGAAGGGCCGGCATCATGAAGGTCATTGTGCCTGAGGACAACAGGCGCGATCTCATCGACATTCCCAAGGAAGTGACAGACGGCATGGAGCTTGTCTTTGTCTCTGATGTAAGCGAGGTGCTGCCGCTGGCCCTGGCTGCCGCAAAGGAGGCCATCTTCCCCGGAACCTCCAATCCGCCACTATACAAGTCGCTCCGTGCTGACGCAGCTGCTGAAAGCCCGGACGATTCGGACCAGAATGCTTCCGGCCAAAAAGAGTAGCCGCAGGAAGGACAGCCTTGAATGCGCTCATCACCCTGCTTGTACCGCCATTCCAGAACCTGACCTACGGCCTGCCCGACTTTTTTCCTGAGACGTTCTGGAAGGAAGGCATGAGGGTGGCAGTACCTCTTGGCAGGGGGCCGCTCAGGCCTGGCATTATATACAGGCTGGGTGTTGAGGCGCCTTTAGGCGTGCGCCTTAAAAACGTCTCCTGGCCCCTGGAAACAGAACCGCTTTTGTCGGCTGACGACACAGGGCTTCTGCTGGCCGTTTCCGAACGCTACTGCCTGGCTCCCGGCACTGCGGCAGGCATGATGCTGCCTTTTTTAAAGGATCTCAATGTCAGCTTGCGCAGGCTGGATGTTACAAAAAAGAAGCAGGGGACAGGGGATGAGCCCCAAAAAGCGGAAGACAAGGCCCTCCTGCACTTAAAGGACCTCTCAGCACTTTCCAAAAGCCTTAAAGAAAAAATTGCAGGGGAGCTTGTCGCAGGCAGGGCTCAGCTTCTGCCGCCAAGGCAGGATGCTGCCAGGAGCGAGCGCTGCGTCCTGTCCTGCTCTCCGCCCTGGCCCGTGCGTCCCAATGCGCAAAAGCAGATAAAATGCCTTGAATACCTCATGCTGCACGGGGCCGCCAACCACAGGGCCCTGGTGCGGGAACTGGGTCCAGGCAGCGCCTCCGTGGTACAGGCCCTGATCAGGGCTGGCCTCATCAGGCTTGAGTCAGACCTGGATGACAGGCGGAGCGAGGAACTGCAGGAACTGCTGGCAGAGCCGGCAAGCCCTTTTTCCTTCACGCTGACAGAAGACCAGCAAAAAGCAGTCTCTGCGCTCATTCCCCTGCTGGACAGGACTAAGACATCCCAGAGGCTCCTCTTTGGCGTGACAGGATCCGGCAAGACGGCAGTCTATATCAAAATTATGCAGGCGGCCCTTGAAAAAGGCTGCTCCGTCCTGCTCCTGGCCCCTGAGGTGGCGCTTGCCCACAAGCTCAGAAAGGACTGCAGCCAGGCGCTTCCTTCCGCCGACATCGTCTTTTACCACGGCTACCAGAGCCAGGTGCGCAGGGAAGCAACCTTCAGGGAAATGGCCCGCAAAAAAACGGCCTGCGTTGTCATAGGCACAAGGTCCGCCCTCTTTCTGCCCATACGCAATCTTTGCTGCATCATTATGGATGAAGAGCACGATGGCGCCTTCAAGCAGGAGACACGTGTTCCCTACCATGCCAAGGAAGTAGCCTGGTTCAAGGCCAGGCAGGAAAAGGCCCTGCTCCTGCTGGGATCGGCCACGCCTGACATCAAGACCTGGTATGCCGCAAGCCAGGGGCTTCTGCCTGTGTTGCGCCTGCCAAAGCGCATAGGCAAAAGCACGCTTCCGCCTGTAGAGCTGGTGACCATAGACAAGCGGCGCTTCATGGACGAGAAGGACACGCTTCTTGCCCCCAGCTCCCTGAAAGCCCTGGATGAAACTGTCGCCCGGGGCGAGCAGGCCATTATTCTCTTGAACAGGCGCGGCTTTGCGCCCCTAATCTACTGCCCTGACTGCCGATCTACCCTTTCCTGCCCCAACTGCTCTGTGGGGCTCAGCTTCCATCGCGAGCTGGGGCGCCTGCTCTGCCACTACTGCGGCTACTCCATGGATTTTCCGGCTCCCTGCCCTTCCTGCGGCCATATGAACTTCCTGCCCATGGGAGAGGGCACGGAAAGGCTGGCAGACTATCTCACGGCCCGCTTCGGGCGCGAGGTCCTGCGCTTTGACAGGGACTCCACCCGCAAGGAAGGCGCCATGGAGGAAATGCTGGCCAGGTTTGCCGCCCATGAGGCGGACATTCTGGTCGGCACGCAGATGGTCTCAAAGGGACACCATTTCCCTGACGTGACCCTGGCTGTCGTGGCAGACGGCGATCTGGGGCTGGGACTTCCTGACTACAGGGCAGCCGAGAGGACCTTCCAGCTGCTGGTGCAGTCCTCAGGGCGTGCCGGACGCGGGGAAAAGCCTGGGAAGGTGCTTATCCAGACCCGCAATACAAACCACTACTGCTGGAAATATATCATGAATGCGGACTACGAGGGCTTTTATGCCGAGGAACTGGCAAGGCGCCAGAGGTTCCGCTTCCCGCCCTTTTCCCATGTTACCCTCATCCGCTTTTCTTTTGAGCGCGGCGATGATGACGCAAGTTGTGCCATGCAGGACATGGAAGCGTGGATCAGGGCTGTGGCAAGGGAAAGAAACCTGCCTCTTTTAGGTCCCATCCCCTCTCCACTGCCTGTGCTCAACAACGTTATGCGTTACCAGTGCCTGCTGAAAACGGATGACTGGGGCGGCGCAAGAAAGCTCTATCACGATGCCTTAAGCCAGAAATGCGCCTCAAAGCTCAAGCTCTTTCTTGATCTCGATCCCTTTGCCATGCTCTGAGAGACTTTGGGCCTATGCCAAAACACGCACAAATCTCACGCACTGTCCGCCTTCCCCTGCTTGGGGCCATGTGCATTTCAGCTGAAGCAGGGGGGCTGGTTGCTTTTTCCTCATCCATCCCTGAAAACGCGCCTGAAAGCATGCCTGAAAGCACGCATGAGAGTACAGATGGAAGGCGTGAGCCGGATACGGCTGAAACTGCGGCCTGCGAAGCCCTGATCATCCAGGCTGAAGCAGAGCTTCTTGAGTATCTTGAAGGCAAAAGGACAGCCTTCACCGTGCCGCTGGCCCCGAAGGGCACAGCCTTTCAGCACAAGGTATGGCAGGAGCTTCTGCGCATCCCCTACGGCAAGACAAGCACCTATGGGGAAGTGGCCATAAGGATCGGAGGGCTTCATCTGGCAAGGGCCGCAGGGCATGCCGCAGCCTCAAACAAGCTTCCTCTCTTTATTCCCTGCCACAGGCTTTTGGGAAAAGGAGGCCGCATCGGGGGATTCAGCCTTTTTTGCGAAACAATTGGCGGCCCAAAGCTCAAGGAGTGTTTGCTGGCCCTTGAGAATGGACTGCCATACCTTCAGTAAAGCCGTATTTTCATGCCGGATACAGGCTGGAAATAGCAAGTCAGCCGGTCTGGCAGAAAAGCCCTTAGTCTGATATATACTTTGAGATAACGGTGCGGAGGATGCAGGAGACGGAAAAATTTCCGCCTCTCATGTCTCTTGCATATCGTACAACTTGCTTGGTTTGACAGTCAGATGAGGCACGGGATCACGCTTTTCTGTCCCCCATACAGGCTGCAACACAACAGGCTGCAGCACCATGTCCTGCAGTCTTGCAATGGGGAGGACAGATGGAAAACTTACAGGAACACAACCGCGTGGAGAAGGAGACGTCACGTTCTCTTGACCAGGCGGCCAAAAACAACAAGTCCGGAGTACGGCGCATAATCCTATGGTTTCTGGCCATGCTCGTCGGCGGCATACTGGGCTATTTGCAGATACCCCAGATTAACGACCTCTTTAATTTCATAGCAACCGTCTTTACGAGGCTCTTCCAGTTCGTGGCAGTCCCGGTCATTGCCCTGGCCGTCATCACCACCCTGGCAGCAGTGGGCGCCAAACGCGAGACCGGCAGGATTTTCGGACATGCCGTCTTCTACACCCTGAGCACCACGGTGACGGCAAGCGTCATAGCCCTGGCCCTGTTTGTGTTCATCTCGCCTGACAACATCGCAACACAGGCCCTGACAGAGCAGGTTCCCGAAAAATTCGGCACCATGTCCTACTATGACCACATCCTGTCGGTCATTCCCAATAACATCCTGCAGCCCTTTGTCTCCGGCAACGTCCTGTCCGTCATGCTCATTGCCGCAGCCGTAGGCCTTGCCCTTGCCTTCATGCCCAAGACAGAGCACCGCGATCTCATCGTGGCCTTTGTCAACGGCCTGCAGGAAGTGCTCTTCACGCTCATCAGGGCCCTTCTGGCAGTGTTGCCCATTGGCATCATGGCCTTTACAGGACAGCTTGTCTCCCAGATAGAGGCCGGCATCATTGTGGGCGCCTTAGGGCAGTACACCACGGTCATCATCGGCAGCAACCTGATACAGTTCTTTATCATCCTGCCCATTTTCCTGGTCCTGCGCTTTGCCAATCCCATAACCGTGTTCAAGGGCATGTTCCCCGCCCTGTGCGTGGCCCTCTTTTCCAAGAGCTCGGCCGGCACCCTGCCGGTCACCCTGGCATCAGCCGAAGTCAATCTCGGGCTTGACCGCCGCGTAACGCGCTTTGTCCTGCCCATCTGCACCACTATCAACATGAACGGCTGCGCAGCCTTCATCCTGGTGACCTCGCTCTTCCTCATGCAGAATGCAGGCATCGCCCTGACCTCTGGCACCATGATCACCTGGGTCTTTATCTCGGTGCTGGCCGCTGTCGGCAATGCCGGTGTGCCCATGGGTTGCTACTTCCTGACAATATCCCTTATGTCCTCCATGGGCATTCCTGTCGATATCATGGGCATCATCCTGCCCATCTATGCCGTCATCGACATGATTGAAACCTGCGTCAACGTCTGGTCCGATGCCTGCGTGGCTACCATGACCCACCTTGACCTGAAGGGAAAGCTGCCGCCCATTGAAGCAGGCGAAGAAGGAGCCGCCATCTAAAAAGCACAACACGTAAGAACGTAAGGAAAGCCTCCCTGTCTGTACGGCAAGGGAGGCTTTTTGCTGTCTGTGGCATACTGCGCAATTGGGGTCAGGAGCGGTCATACATGGCGCAAGAGGCAATCCCTGACGAAACGTTTGGTATCAGTTTTTGTCTTGCTTAGGAGCAAGAGAATTATAATCAAACGTGGTATAAAACTTTTTTTCTTCAGCCAGATACTCTTTATAATTTTCTTTCGTCAGGAGATGTTTCCCATCATGCATTGATCGCAGGATAAAGCTGTTAATCCACTCTCCATAATGAGTATCTTCTCTATAATTGTCCAGATTTGTAGTGATATCAGTACAGTTGTTAAATGAAAATAGTTTAATATTTTTATGCTCTAAAATAAGTTCAATAGCATATTGTTCAGCTTCAAGCCATTTATACACAGTACCACTGTTTAGAGAGGTAAGCCACCATGCTGCACTGTACGGCGAGAAAAAGTAATAAAAGGTTGCTTCAGGATATTTATCGGTTAATGAAGTCACATTCTGAGTGATGTTTTCATAAATCTTTTTTCTGTCCTTATCACTGAGATGTACTGCCTTTTTTGACGGCTTATACTGTACACCTTTAGGCAAAACATAATCCGCACCAAACTTATAACGTTCCTGCCATCTCGAATACTTATCAAAGGACGTAATTCCTGGCTTGAATCCCTTCTTCCTGGCATCAGTCGTCATTTTATACGCCCTGCTGAAAATGACGTCTTTATTGAACAAATAAAACACATCGTTGAAAGGATTGTTGTCGTACAAATAAGTCGGATACTTTCCCAAATCCTTTCTCAGGAGGTCTTTATCATCAGACAGACGTTCATAGTCAAGGCATCTTACTACAGTCTTAAGATTGGGATTATTGGCAAAAGCAACTATAAGATTGTCATTAATTTCCTTATAAGGACCGCCAGAATACGATACCTTAATAGAATGAACACCAAAAATTTTATCAAGCTCAGATGTTTTGAAATTTTCGGTCATTGATGTTCCGGAAATAAGTGCATTGTAGTCAAAATGCCTTGTTATACCATTATTCTGACTTCTCTGATTGTTTAGCGTATAAAAATATTTTTTTGTATCAGGTTTATGGTAATGAAAATATGGATCTACATCATAAACAAACCAGGCTATAAAATTCAGCATACTTACTACAATAATGAACCAGCCTGCCAGCCAATACTTCGATTTCATTTTCTACCATTCCTTAAAAGTTGAAATAGACAAATACTGATTCACTGCTCAGGCAGATAAAACCCCAGACGAATGCAATTGTTGCCAATAACATCGTTCCAAACGACAGTTCATTTTGCTTTTTGTAGTTATTATCGAAAAGCAGGCAGATACCAAGGGCAGCTGTTACATACAAGAAGAGCCAGAAGCCTCTGACCAGGGTGGCAAATTCCAGATGGAACGTCTGAATGAGAAAAGGCATTTCCTGCAGATAAAAGCATGCAATCAGCCCGTCACTGATTTTTGTGTTCTGCATTTTGACAATTGTCTGAAGTATTCCTTTCCATTGATCAATGGATTCAGACCTGAACAACAGCCATAAAATATTGATAGTGCAGAAGGTCAGAAGCCATCTTGCCGGCTCAAATAGTGTTTTATCGATTTTCTCGCAGATTCTGTCTTTCACCATAAACAGGCCATGGAGCGCTCCCCATAAAACAAAAGTATAATTTGCCCCATGCCAGAGCCCGCTGACCAGAAATACGAACATTGTATTCACATAGGTCAGTACAGCACCTTTCCGGCTGCCTCCCAGAGGGATGTAGACATATTTGGTAAAGAACTTCGTGAGCGATATGTGACATCGCTTCCAGAAATCCCTTATAGAAAGAGCCTTGTACGGGGAGTCAAAATTGATTGGCAATGTTATATTCAGCATCTTCGATGTTCCTACGGCCATATCTGTATAACCGCTGAAATCAAAGTAAATCTCAAAGGTATAGAATAATGTTACAAGCAACCAGTCAGCAGACGTTGCTGCCGCATGATGAGAAAAGCCCCATGCAACTGCTTTGGCAAAAACATCAGCAATCATTACCTTCTTAAATAAGCCAAAGCTGAAAATCTTAATGCCACAGGCAAGATTATCCAGATTTATATTTTTGAGTCGTCTGTCATTAATCTGGTTGCTAAAATCAACCGGATCCATCAGAGGCCCCATTAAAATCTTGGGGAAAAACAGAATATAGGCCAGATAATCAAGTACAGAAATCTTTTCTATTTCTTTTTTATAAATCGCTACAACATATGCAATCTGCTGAAACGTAAAAAAGCTTATTCCCAAGGGCTGTACAAGTTCCCTTAATGCCCAGCCAGTTCCGGCATAGTTATTCATCATACCGATGAAGAAGTTTGTATACTTAAAATAGAGCAGCAGTCCGATATTTATTGCTACTGGCACAACAAAAAAGAGCATGTTACACTTTCTTATTCTGGTGATTAGCAATGTGAATCCGAAGTTTACAGCCAGGCTCATTCCCAGAATTGCAGCCAGCTTTACATCAAGATAGGTGTAAAAAAGAACACTGGCCGCTATAAGTACAAGCTTACCCCACACCATCCTCACTTTGTTTGCCGCAAAATACAGCAGGATAGTTACCGGCAAAAAAAGCAGAATGAACACAAAGGAATTGAATTGCATATCATCTCTCTAGACAAAAAAGTGTACTTTTTGGGAAGGGAGAACTTTGCCAGAAAGGGCATCATTCATATTGGATTTTAGCGGGTTTTTGCTGTAAAAGGGCACCGGTACTTTCAGCACGAGCAATTTACAAAAAAGTACACTTTGCTAGACACACCCTGCTGTCTGGTTCACCAGACCCTTGGCTTTCTGGTAAAATGTGCTTGACGGCATAAGACACCTTCTGGCCGCTTCCAGACCCGATATGCGACCATTTTGCCAGAGCTCGTAATTCTCCATAAAATTTTCAGGCAGGGGCTTTGGTTTGCGCCCGAATTTCACTCCGCGCATCTTTGC
>CAVLCT010000076.1:0-10269 GCA_963661665.1 Bulleidia sp.
TTCCCCGCTGACAGTGATGACAAGCACGCCTTCGTCCATGGTCTGGATGATATTGCTCAGGCGTATGTTTTCAGAGGTGACATAGAGTATCCAGGCAGAGTCATCCCTGCGGACCATGCTGCTCACAGAGAGGCTTCCTGCTGCCTGCTTGGCCAGCGCCCTGGCTGAGCGTCCCTCCCGTGGACAGACGCGCACGCAGATGACGGACTTTTTGTCGGGGGACTGAACCATAAGGGATCCGTCACTGCCTGTACTGGCTGTTTTTTCCCAGGCTGGCGGCAGATCCAGGGCATAGCGCTGATACTTGGGGCCGTATTCATGGACCTCGGCAAAGGAAGGAGCAGGGCAGGCAAGAAGGCACGCAAAAAGCCACGCCCAAAGCCACCCTGTAAGGCAGAGAAACGATATGGCAGGCGTTCTGAGCGACTTCCTTCCAGGCTGTATTGCCTGCTGTATGCCCTTTATTCCCTCTAGTATTCCCATGGCAGGGCGTTTTTTTGCCAACGCTATCCCCTGACCCTGTACAGCAAATTTACGCATGGTACTGCTTGTAGATGGCTGCCAGTTCCTGGGCCAGGCGGGGAATAAGGTCTGAAGGTTCCAGCAGCTTTGCGCCGGCACCAAAGCCAAGCAGCCAGCTTAGGACTTCGGAACGGCTGGTGGCAGTGCAGGAAAGCTCCAGGCTGCCGTCCGCATGGGATACCATGACCTCGTCGCTGCTGAAATGGCGTTCCTGCACAAAATCGGCCACATAGGGCGAGAAGAGAACGTGCAGTCTGAACGGCTCGCCGCCGGCAAAGCCAAAATGCTGCGTGACCGGCAGCGGCATGGACAGAGAATACGTCTGTGCCGTCACTTCGGCATGGGAAAGATGGTGGGCATAGAGGCATACAGGCTCTGCTTTTCCGCCCTGTTCCAGAATGTCCTGCGTCACCACGTCATCATTGACTGTATCGGGAATATGCCAGCCTGCCGCATAGACGCTGTCAGCTGAGGCAAAAATTTTCACCGGGGCCATCTTCCAGGTTTTTGACTGTCCTTTCTTGGTCTGCCAGCGAACATTGCAGACGATTTTTTTTGTAGTGGCATAGCAGAGGACGGCCATGACTGAGGCAGAGTCCGTAAGGTCAACATAGGACTTGCTCACAGGATTGATGGCAGAGGTGATGGCAGATCCGTCATCGCAGCACAAAAGGGTCAGCCTGCGCAGGATGTTGCGCATCTCTTCCGCTTCTTTTGCAGGAATGTCAGACTTTTCCAGGCAGGCCGCAAGTTTCTGGAATTCCTCAGGGCTCACGATAATGCGGGGCCGCCTTGCCGGAGCCTCAAGGGAATACCACTCCCTGCCGTCGTAGGTGTCGCGGTTGAGTGTCATGCCCTGCCTTTTGTCTATCTGCTGCAAAAGGCGCGATACGGTCGATTTTGAGCATTCAAGCAGGCTGATAAAGTCAGCTGCACTGTATTTTTTTGCAGTGAACAAAAGCAGGTCGTACAGGCTGAGGGCTCTTTCTACGGCTGTGGAATTGGCGACTGTCTGCGTAATCATCGTCTCACCCCGAAAAAAGCAAAGGGGGCAGAGGCATTTCCCTGCTGTCCCTTTCTTGCATCATTTGAAAAAATACTAGTCAAAACAAATTGTAATGACAACTGTTTAGGCATGCTTTTTTTCGGGGCTTTCCTTCTGGCGCAGCCTGGGAAAAAAAGGGCCTGCCCTGTACGGCAGGCCCTGATGGCTTTTTCTGCTGTTTTCTATGCTATGCCCTGTCTGCTGTTTTAGATGGCAGCCGGATCGGCCTTTTCCACCTTCCGTGCCCCATAGAGGGAGCTGACACAGTAGAGTGCCTCGCTTGAGAGCACCTGCGGCAGGGATGCCCCGCGTTCTTCCAGGACGTGCTTTTTGAGGAGGATGCTGCGCAATACATCGTTGCGCATGCCGGCGTCATCGGGCGGGGCCAGAAGCTTGGATCCCTGCCTGAAGACCAGCTCGCTTTCAGCGCAGCCTGCCACGACGGCAAAGCGGTTTACAACTACTGCATCCTGCCAGGTGCCGTCCGCAAGGTGCTTTTTCACCACGTCCTCGCAGGGCAGGGGCGTTGTGAGGCTTAAGGGCACAAGGTCGCTGCGCTCATCCAGTGCCAGGCGCACGTAGCCAAGCACCGGCGCCCTTTCAGGGAGAGGCTCGGCCTTGACAGAGAGCTTTCCTGCTGCATCAAGGAAGATGGAGAGAGCAAGAGGTCCGGCCTTGAGATCCGTGCCCTGTTTTTCAAGTTCCTCTTTCCAGGAATCCGGCAGCCTGTACCAGGCATTTTCAAGGCTGACCTTGAAATCGGCCAGATCGCCAGGAAGCGGCATGGGGCCTGCCGGATTGACAGCCATGCCCATGGCGTCAATGGCAGAGACATCAATGCCGTGATCCTGGCCCAGCTTCTTCATGCGGTCCAGATGCTCCCTCAAGAGAAAGACGGCATCATTTTCAAGGCGCGTGCAGGCGCTTATCCCGGTTCCCTCAGGCAGGCAGAGCCTGCGCATGCTGCCTTGCGGATCTGCATCCCCGGGCTTCATGACGCAGCAGAAGACGTCCTCCTGCCTGGCCCTGACCATAAGGCAGTCAGCCCCGTGGAAGACGATGCTGTCACGGGAAAGGCAGCCCATGCCGAGCACCTCGTCCCTGCCAAAGGAACTTTTCAGCAGTTCTTCCACTGTCATGGAGCCTGCCCTGGCGGCATCCTTCTCGTCTTTCAGGTCCAGGCCGACAATCTGGTGGTTGCAAAAGGCCAGCACTTCCTCAAAGGCGTCCTGGTAGTAGCCGCCCGTGCTGAAGGAGGGTTCCAGCATGGCAAAGATGTCCTTTCCCTGGCATTTTGTGCCAAGATCCCTGGCATAGGGCGTGTCCTTTGTGCCGGCTACGGCATAGAGCTGGTGCAGGCTGTTGTGCAGGGGCTTTACTGACGGGCAGAAGACCTGCTTTCTGCTTTCCGGGGCGTCCTGCTTTGAGCACACCCTGAAGAGGAAGAACTTGAGCAGGGGCGTGTCAGGCTCTTCGGGGATCATGTGCTCGTCAGGATAGATGGCCGCCCTGCGGAAATAGCCTGTCAGGTAGCCTGAGCGGCGCAGCTTTTCCAGCTGGGAGAAGGCTTCTGGCAGTTCCTCCTTGCGGTAGGCCTGCACTGTGTACATGGGTTTGAGATAGACTGAATTCTGATAGATAAACATATGTATGGCTCTTATATATGGCTTATAAATGGCTCTTGTATGGCTGAAGTTCTTCCAGCGGCGGGGCTGTCCTGCCAGGACGGCCTGCCAGGATGCGGCCAAGCCCAAGCAGGGCCTCTTCAATGGCTGGTGTTATATCGTCCGGCGTATTGACGCCCCTTAAGGCAAAGGCCTTTTCTACAGGGCAGCCAAGGGCTGCCATAAAGTATTTGACGCCCAGCCTTGATCCTTCAAACAGCTTTGCCCCCCTGGTCTGGCCTGCCAGAAAGAGGGCCGTGCTGCGTCCTGTCTCGTGAACAGCTTCCGTTCCTGAGGCACCTCTGGCAGGAGAGGCATTGTAAAAACGCTGTCCCCTGTCAATGAGCGCCTTGGCCTGCGAAGGCAGGCCGTAAAAATACACGGGCGACAGCCAGAGGACATGCTCATGGGACAGGATATGGGAAAACAGCTCCTCGCAGTCATCCTTTGCCGCAAGAGGGCAGGCATGCGGGGCTTTTGCACAGGCATCGCAATGAATGCAGCCGGCAAGCTTTTTGTCCCACAGGGGGACAATGACAGGGGCAGGTCCCTTTTCTGAAGCTCCGGCAGCTATGATCCTGGCTGCCCTTGCTGCCGATCCGTTTGTATGGGGTGAGCAGCAGAGAATGAGCAGCTGATTTTTCCTGTCTTTGGCCGGCATCGGCTTACTGCCCGCCTGCAAAGTCGCCGATATAGGGGTTGTGGTTGCGCTCTTCCCCTATGCTGGTGGTCAGGCCGTGCCCGGGGTAGACCGTTGTCTTGTCAGGCAGGGCAAAGAGGATCCTGCTTATGCTGTCCAGAAGGGCTGCCTGGTCGCCCATGGCAAAGTCCGTGCGGCCCATGGAGTGATAGAAGAGGGTGTCGCCTGAGAAGACGCAGTCCTCATCCTTGAAGTAGTAGGCGACAGCGCCAGGGCTGTGTCCGGGGGTGAGCAGGACCTCAGGGCTGAACGAGGCCAGGGACAGCGAGGAAGAAAAGGGCACTGCCTTGAAGGGCGGAACCAGCGGCATGCCCCACAGGCCGCCCTGGGAAAGCTCTGTAGCGGCTATGGGGTCGTCTCCTGCCGGCACATAGCAGGGCGCATCGGTTTCCTTTTGCAGGGCGGCTATGCCGTACTGATGGTCAAAGTGCCTGTGCGTGACAAGGATGGCTTCCAGAGCAAGGCTTTCTTTTCTGAGAAAGTCCAGGATGGGAGCCGGGTCGCCCCCCACGTCTATAACCAGGGCCTTTTGCCCGTTGTCAAGAAGGTAGCTGTTTGTTTCAAGAACGCCCAGCGGAAAGGTAGTAATGCGCATGGCTGCTCCGGAACGGACGGCAAAAGACGGCAGATGCCTTGCCGTGCTTGATACAAAGTAACTTGCATGAAGTGTACGCAAAAAGAGGCAGGCGGGCAAACTGTGCCTAAAGTCTGAAAAGAAGTGGCGTTGTGCCTGAAGAAAGATGAAAAATCCCCCATATGCCAGGCCATTGCCGGCCACAGGGCATATGAGGGAACTGTTTTGCCTAAAGGGCAGGGGGCGCCCCTGCTAAACGTCAAAGAGCATTTCCAGGTCTTCCCTGGTCAGGGACTTCCAAGTTTCCTGGCCGGGAATGATGGAGGCAGCCACGTTGCGCTTGGATTCCTGCAGCTTCAGGATCTTTTCCTCTACCGTATTCTGGCAGATGAGCTTGTAGGAGAAGACCTGGCGCTGCTGCCCTATGCGGTGCGTCCTGTCCGTTGCCTGGCTTTCCACGGCAGGGTTCCACCAGGGATCGTAGTGGATGACGTAGTCTGCCGAGGTCAGGTTCAGGCCGGTGCCGCCTGCCTTCAGGGAGATGAGGAAGATGGGAATGTCTGGCGAGTTGTTAAAGCGGTCCACCTGCTCAAAGCGGTCCTTGCTGGCACCGTCCAGGTAGCAGAAGGGCACTGAGCTGAAGCTGAGCCACTGGCGGATGATCTGCAGCATCTGCACAAACTGGGAGAAGACAAGGACCTTGTGCCCGCCTTCCACGATTTCCTGGACCATGTCCTTGAAGGCCTCGAACTTGCCGGAAGGCAGGTTGTTGGAAAAGCCGGGCAGGTCGATCTTGAGCAGCCTTGGATGGCAGCAGATCTGGCGCAGCTTGAGCAGGGCATCCAGGATGGACATCTGGCTCTTGGCCATGCCCTTCTCGTCCACGTCAGCCAGGACCTGGTCACGCAGCTTGTGGGCCACGGCGGCATAGAGCTCTGCCTGGGCCTCTTCCAGGGCGCAGCAGGTGACGCTTTCCACCTTGGGCGGCAGATCCTTGGCCACCTCTGCCTTGGTCCTGCGCAGGATAAAGGGGCGCATGCGCGTGCGCAGATATTCCAGCGTCTCGGCATCGCCATCCTTGATGGGACGGACTATGCCGCGCTGGAAGGCGTGCTGGCTGCCCAGGAAGCCCGGCATGAGGAACTCAAAGAGGCTCCACAGCTCAAAGAGGTTGTTCTCAATGGGCGTGCCGGAGAGGCAGAGCCTGAGCCTGGCATTGAGCCTGCGCACGGATCGGGCCGTGATGGTGTTGGGGTTCTTGATGTTCTGGGCTTCGTCCAGGATGACGGCATTAAAGTCGTATTTCTGGATTTCCTCAAGGTCGCGCCGCAAAAGCGCATAGGTGGTGATAATGAGGTCAGAGTCCGCTATCTCGCGGAACATGTTCTCACGGTGCGTGCCGTAGATGATAATGCGCTTGAGATCAGGCACAAACTTTTCGGCTTCCCTGTCCCAGTTGGGCAGAACAGAGGTGGGCACCACGATGAGGTTGGGGCCTGTCAGCTTTTCCTCGACCATGTGCTGGATAAAGGCCAGCGTCTGGATGGTCTTGCCAAGGCCCATTTCGTCGGCAAGGATGCCGCCAAAGCCGTATTCGGAAAGGAAGTTCAGGTAGGCCAGGCCCTGCAGCTGGTAGCTGCGCAGGGAGGCGTGCAGGCCCTTGGGAGCAGGGACAACGCGCACTTCCTTGAAGGAGTGGATCTTTTCCCTGAGATGGCTCCAGAAAGAGTCTGTCCTGGCATCGGGCACATCGTCCAGGATGCTGTCCAGCATGGGCGCTTCAAACTGCTTGAAGACAGTCTGCGGCGGCTTGGAGGGATCGAGGCCTAAGGCCGTGAGCTTGTGGGCTATGCGCTGCAGCCATTCCTCTGGCAGGGAGGTGTAGGAGCCGTCCTTCAGCTGCACATAGCGCTTGCCGCGCATCCAGGCCTTCCAGATTTTTTCCAGGGGCAGGGACTGCCCGTCGTAGTCCACGGTGATGTCCAGGGAGAAGATCTTGTCCTTCTCGTTGCTGACAACCTCGGCCTGGATGGTGGACTTGGTGGAGCGCACCTTGTAGCGCGAAAGGGCCTTTTCGCCGTAGACGCGGTATTTCTCAATAAGCTTGGGGTAGGTATCAAGCAGGAAGGCAATGGCTTCTTCCGGCTCAAGGAACCAGAGCTTGTTGGAACGGGGCTGGAAGCCGATGCTGGAAAGCTCGGTTAAGAGATCCGCCTCTTCCTGCTGGTGACGGCGCACAAGGTAGGTCTGCCCCTCGTAGGTGTAGCTGCCTGTCTGGAAGTCGGGATTGGGGCCGCCAAGGGAGAATTCGCCGTGGCGTGTCTCGTAGATGTTGTCGATTTCCAGGGTGAGCAGGCTTCCTTCCTCGTCAAGGAAGAGCTTGGGGTAATAGGTGGCCGGCTGGAAGACCGGCTCCATGATCTTGAGGAACTTTTCAGGCTCATAGAGTTCTGAGGAGGGCAGCTTGGTCCAGACCCTGTCCAGGAATTCGGAGATGTCCTCGTGGGAAACCACGGGACGCTCGTGGATGAGGCTGCGCACAAGCCCCGGATCAAGGCCTGTCTGCACAGGGTAGAAGTTGCGGTGGTAGCAGACCCACAACGGCATCTGGCCGTGGAAGGTGATTTCGTCCCTGCTGTCTTCTGCCTGGTGCTCCTTGTCCTCTTCATCTTCTTTGTTAGTGATGTAGATAAGGGGGCGTCCCTCGCGTTTTAAGAGCACGTCAAAGCAGAAGCCCTGGCTGTCCAGGTTGGGCTTGAGCTTGAGCGCAAAGGGCGTGCTCTCTATGCGGCAGGGCTTGTCCGTGTCCTTCCAGAAGATGTAGTGCTCATGGCGTATGGCCCAGAAGAACCAGGACACAAGCCCGTCCGGGATTTCCACCTTGTGCCCGAAATAGTCCACGTGCAGGCCTATCTGCCTGGCAACGCCGGGCAGTTCGGGGGATGTCTCGCACCAGTCCTGGTTGGCAATGATCTGTTCCAGGGTCACTTCGTTGTGCACGGTGGAGAGTCCGGACTTGTTCTGGCGGGAACGGAAGAAGGACACCAGCAGGCGCCCCTGGTCAGGCTCAAAGCGGAAGACAAGGTAGTGCTTGCCGGCTTCCGGCTCGACAGAGGTGGAGAAGTAGCCCAGGAAGGCCTGGCGCCAGTCTGTCACATGTACATGGTTTTCCGTCTCATGTCCCTCTTCCTTGCGCAGCTCGTCAACAAGGTGCAGGGCAAGGGCGGCTACATGGCGGCAGACGCCGGTAAAGGCATCGGAGCAGTTGCATTCCGGCTTGACGGAGCGGTCAGATATGGAAAACGTCAGGCGCGGCGTATAGAGCTGGAAATCATCTCCCTGTATGTTGCCGCTGACAGTCCATGTCTCCCCTTCTTCAATGTGCATTTTCTGCATGCCGGCTTCTGAAAGAATGAAGCTGCCGGCATCGCGTATGTATTCGGGCACCTTGTCGTGGAGAAAAGACTGGCTCAGCTCCAGGATGACATTATTTTCGGATCTGCTCATGCTACCTCTGCTTTTGCGGGCATATGGCACAGCCTGAAAGGCTGCGGGCTGCTTTCCGCAAATATGCAATATAAAGAAAAAAGTATTTTATTTGACAAAACCTATCTTTTGAAATGTAGTACAAAACAGAGCAAATGATCAATCTCTTTCTTTGTAACATTGTAACATTAGTATGGTGAACAGCATGAAAGCAGTGCGCAGCGTATTGGCATGCCTTCTGGCCCTTTCCTTGTGGCTGGGAGGTGAGAGCAGGGCAGAAAACAGTGTGCCGCCGTCAGGGGGCAGGCTTGTCCTTGGAACCATAGGCGAGCCGTCCAACCTAAATCCCTATATCAGCATGGACTCTGCCTCGCACGACGTGGCTGACAGCATCTTTGTGAGCCCCCTGCGCTACGACAAGAATCTGAACCTTGAGCTGTGGGCTGCAGAAAGCGTAGAGCTTTCCGACGACGGCCGTACCCTGACCATCCGCCTGAAAAAAGGCATACTCTGGGAAGACGGAACCGAGCTGACTGCCGATGACCTTGTCTATACTATTGAGACCGTGGCAAAGCCCGAGACAGGGTCCCCCTATGCCGAAGACTTTATGCGCATTAAAAAGGTTGAGGCCCTGGACCGGTATACAGTGCGCTGCACCTATGAAAGCTATTATGCCAGGGCCCTGCCGTCCTTCTGTTCGTCCATACTGCCAAAGCACATCCTTGAAGGGCAGGACTGGCGCAGGGGAGAATTTGCCAGAAAGCCGGTAGGGGCTGGTCCTTTCAGGCTGGCAGGCTGGGAGAGCGGATCCATGGTGACGCTTGCAGCCAATGACAAGTATTTTATGGGCCGCCCCAAGCTGGACGAGGTCGTCTACCGCGTCATTCCCGATTCGGCGACCATGTTTATGGAACTGCGTGCAAAGCGCCTGGACATGATGGGGCTTTCTCCTGAGCAGTACCTCTTGCAGACAAAGGGGCAGTTCTGGAAGGAGGAGTTCCACAAGTACCGCTATCTTTCCTCTGCCTATACGTATCTTGGGTTTAACATGCGCCATCCCTTCTTCAAGGACAAAAGGGTGCGCAGGGCCATTTCCTGTGCCATCAGCAGGGAAGAGCTGGTGCAGGGTGCATTGCTGGGGCAGGGTGTGGCAGCCTTCGGGCCGTACAAGCCGGGAACTGCCTATTATCACCCCGATCTTAAGCCCGTGAAGCAGAATACGGAGATGGCAAAGGCCTTGCTTGCCGAAGCAGGCTTTGCGGATACGGATGGCGACGGGATCCTGGACAAGGATGGCAAGCCGCTTTCCTTTATCATCCTGACCAACCAGGGCAATAACGAGCGCATCCTGGCGGCCACCATTATACAGAGGGAGCTTAAGGATATCGGCATTGCCGTGCAGGTGCGCACCGTGGAATGGGCCGCCTTTATCAATGAGTTCGTCAACAAGGGCAGCTTTGATGCGGTGATTCTGGGCTGGACCATTACGCCGGATCCGGATCTCTACCAGGTATGGCACAGCTCGCAGGCGGTAGCAGGCGGGCTGAATTTTACAGGATTTGTTTCAAAGGATCTGGATGTCCTGCTTGAAGAAGGCCGCAGGACGCAGAACGAGGACCTGCGCAGGCAGCTGTATTATCGTGTGCAGGAGCTTCTTGACGAGGAGCAGCCGTACTGCTTCCTCTATGTTCCTTATGCACTGCCTGTACTGAGTGCAAAATTTCAGGGCATAGAACCTGCCCTGGCAGGGATTACCTGGAATATGGACAGATGGTGGGTGCAGGAGGAACAGGCTAAGAAGGGTGCGCCTGTCATGAGTCCGAGGTAGGGAGGAACACCGTTTAAGACAGCTGTTACCGGCTGACCTACTGTAGATCGTGCAGCTTCGAGATCTTGTTCCTCCGGATGTATCAGTCTTTTTGCGGCAGAGACTGCTGATACTCCTCTGCCTTGGCTGCGCAGAACTTTTTCCAGAAGGCTATGCCCCAGAACATGATTTTTTTATAGTTTCCCTCAAAATTTGTGACATATCTGTTCACTTTGATCTGGCTGATGGCTTCATCTGCCTTTACGGGCATTCCCTCTAATGTGTCTGAGTGCTTGACTTCGATAATGGCTGCTCTTGAGTTGTCTTCATCATCTATGAAGATATCCAGCCTTCCCAGCCCGCTTTCGTCATTGGAAGTAACTTCCCAGCCTGCACCAATAAAGGTTCCTGTGAGCACGGCATGATAGAAGTTTTCGTGGTAGTCGTTGTAGCTTATTGATTTCAGCATGA
>CAVLCT010000077.1:0-3615 GCA_963661665.1 Bulleidia sp.
CTTGCAAAGGGCTTGAAAAGAGACCGCACATAGGCAATGATACTTTTTTATCGTTGTCTTGCGGAGCGAACATGTCAGACTTTATCCACCTTCACTGCCATACCGAATACAGCCTGCTGGACGGAGCCATACGCCTTGGCGATCTCTGCGCCAGGGCCAAGGACTACGGCATGAATGCCTGCGCCATAACCGATCATGGCAACATGTTCGGAGCCGCCCAGTTTCAGAAGACGTGTGCGGAATACGGCATCAAGCCCATCTTCGGCTGCGAAGTCTACATGTGCCAGAACCGCTTTGACACCACCAGCGAAATGGCCAGGCGCCGCTATCATCTTATCCTGCTGGCCCGCAATGCTGACGGCTACCACAACCTTGTCAAAATCGTATCGGCAGGATGGCAGGAAGGCTTTTTCTACAAGCCCCGTGTAGACTGGGAGGTGCTCAAAAACCACGCCAAGGGCATCACCTGCCTCTCGGCCTGCCTGCAAGGTGCTGTGCCGCAGGCAATACTGTCCGGCCACATGGATACTGCCAGGGAAATGGTCAGCTGCTACAGCAAGCTCTTTGACGGGCACTACTATCTTGAGCTGCAGCACAACGGCCTGGAAGAGCAGCGCATTGTCAACGACAAGCTTCTGGAACTTGCCGAGACAGAGGGCATTCCGGTTGTCGCCACAAACGACTGCCACTATCTCAATGCAGACGACGTGGAAGCGCACGACGTTCTTTTGTGCATCGGCACAGGCTCAAAACTCTCTGACACAAAGCGCTTCAAGTTCAGGACAGACGAACTGTACTACAAATCGCCCGAACAGATGAGCAAGGAATTTTCCTTTGCCCCGGAGGCCCTGGAAAACACCATGCGCATTGCCGAGGAATGCAATTTTTCCATGACCTTCGGCAAGCACTTCTTCCCCCAGTACGCCCTGCCCGCAGGGGCAAGCATAGAGTCTGAGTTCTGCCGCCTGGCAGAGGAAGGCCTGGAACGGCGCTTTCGGGAGCACCCTGCCCCTGAAACACTGGACAAGGACGTTTACCGCAAGCGCTTAAAATATGAAATAGACGTCATCTTAAGCATGGGCTTTCCTGACTACTTCCTCATCGTGCAGGAATTTATCAACTGGGCCAAGAACAACGGCGTGCCCACAGGCCCGGGCCGCGGATCGGCAGCAGGATCGCTTGTGGCCTGGTCCATGCGCATCACCAACTTAGACCCCCTGCCCTATAACCTGCTCTTTGAACGTTTCCTCAATAACGAGCGCGTCTCCCTGCCCGATATCGACGTTGACTTCTGCGAACGGCGCCGCTTCCAGGTTATCCGCCACATGGCGGACATTTACGGCGAGGGATCCGTCTCGCAGATTGCGGCCTACAGCAAGCTCAAGGCCAGGGCAGTCCTGCAGGACGTGGGGCGCGTCCTGGACATACCGTTTCAGGAACGCAACGCCATCGTCAAGTTTGTGCCGGCAGCCGATCCCAAAATCCACATCAAGGATGTCCTTGCCAACGAGCCGGATCTGAAAGCCCTCTATGACAAGGACGAAAGGATTCACCGTCTCATTGACATTTCCCAGCGCCTGGAAGGGCTTACCAGGCAGGTCAGCATGCACGCCGCAGGCCTTGTGGTGTCGGACATGCCCATGACCGAGTACCTGCCCCTTTTCAAGGGCAAGCACAACGAGCAGGTGACCCAGTTTGACGGTCCCATGGTGGAGCAGACGGGCCTGGTCAAGTTCGACTTCCTGGGCCTCAAGACCATGACCCTTATCCAGGATGCGCTGGACAATATCAGGAACAACGGCCGCAAGGTCCCCAACCTGGACACGCTCCCCTTCACCGACGAGGCAACCTACGAGCTCTATTCCAACGGCGACACGGACGGCATCTTCCAGGTGGAATCCTCCGGCATGCGCCAGTATCTGCGCATGCTCCGCCCGTCCTGCTTTGAAGACATCATCGCCATGCTTGCCCTCTACCGCCCGGGCCCCCTGGGATCCGGCATGGTGGATGAATTCATCAAGCGCAAGCACGGCGAGGTCAAGGTCGTCTATCCGCACCCGTCCCTGGAAAGCTGCCTGAAAGACACCTACGGCGTCATTGTCTACCAGGAACAGGTCATGCAGATCGCCCAGATCATCGCCAACTACACGCTGGGCGGCGCTGACCTTCTGCGCCGCGCCATGGGCAAGAAAAAGGCCGAGGCCATGGCCCAGCAGCGCGCCATCTTTGTGGCTGGTGCAGCCAAGAACGGCATCGGCAAGGAAAAGGCCGACGAAATATTTGACTTGATGGAAAAGTTTGCGGCCTATGGCTTCAACAAGTCCCATTCTGCAGCCTATGCCGTTATTTCCTACTATACTGCCTATCTCAAGCAGCACTATACCGGCGAATTCATGGCAGCCCTGCTGACCAGCGAAATCAACAACCGTGACAAGCTCCTCAAGTACATTTCCTGCTGCCGCGACAGGAACATCGAGGTCAGGCCGCCGTCAGTCAACTTCCCGGCCAGGGAATTTTCCGTGCACGACAACCAGATCATCTACGGGCTGGGCGGCATCAAGGGTGTTGGCGACGAAGCCATCCTGGAAATATCCAAGGCCAGGCAGGACGGTCCCTTTGTGTCCTTCCTTGACTTGTGCGAAAGGGTCAACCTGCGCAAGGTCACAAAGCGCGTCCTTGAAGCGCTGATCAAGAGTGGCGCCTTAGACTGCACGGGAGCTACCAGGCAGGCCATGCTTGCCTGCTTTGACACAGTGATCGAAAAAGCCCAGAAAAAGCAGAAAAGCAAGCAGCAGGACGGCATGAGCCTCTTTTCCCTTATTCCTGCCGAAGCCATGAAGGCAGACAAAATGCCCGGCGTCGGCATCCCGGGTGAAAGCGCCTCCCTGCCGGAATTTCCTGAGGAAGAAATCCTGCGCTTTGAAAAGGAAAACCTGGGCTTTTACCTGACCTCCCACCCCCTGCAGAACTACGTCCGCGAAGCAAGGCGCATAAACTGCATAACCCTGGAAGCAGTCCTGGAAAAAGCTCCTGAAAGCGAGGTTGCCACGGCAGTCCTGGTGACAGGCATCAGGGAAGTTGTCACCAAGTCAAAGGGAGAGCGCATGGCCTTTGTCCAGGTGGAAGACCTGACAGGGCATGGCGAAGTCACTGTCTTCCCCAGGGCATACACAGCAGAAGTACAGGCCCTGCTGCATTCCGATGCCCCGTTATGGCTCAAGGGAAGGACAGACAAGGAGCAGGATACAGACTCTGATGATGAGGAAGGTCAGATCAGGGAATGCAAGCTGATAGCTGAGGAATTCCGCCCTCTGGCCGAGGTGTGCCAGGAAAACAGAAATCCCCTGCACTTCTGGCTCCCCAAGAACAGGCTTGGGAGGGACGACATGCTGTCACTGCGCCAGATTCTGGAACAATTCCCCGGTTCTGTGCAGGTTATAGCAGACATCGAGCTGGATCCAGGCTGGCTCTACCTGGTTGCCATGGGACCTGATTTCAATGTGACGCCGACTCCCGAGCTCCACGCCAGGCTGACAGCATGGCTGCAGTCTGAAGCCCAGGCCTGATTGCCCGTGCATGGTCTCTTCACAAAGCATTTCTCTTGACGTACAAAAA
>CAVLCT010000077.1:3744-10209 GCA_963661665.1 Bulleidia sp.
CTTGCAAAGGAACACGGCAGGAAAAGCCCTTGCGGCAAGACTGCCTGTTCTTGCCTGGCTTTTGGCGGTCCTGATATTCTGCATGCCGGAAGAGGGCCTGTGCCAGCGTGTCACTCTGCTCATCCCGAGCAAACCGGCCATAGAGCAGGAGCTCCCGCCTGTTGTGGACAGCAGGGAGAGGCCGGGAAAGGAAAGTCCGGCTGCCCGGAAAGAAGACAAGGCGGAAGACAAGGCAAAGGAAGCCGGAGCTGAAACAACAAAAAAAGCGCCAGACAAAGGCAAAAAGGCTGCCAGTTCCCACCAGGCACAGATTACTGTGAGCCCGGCACACCTTGCAGACCAGGTCAATGCCAGCATTCTGGCTACTGTGGCTCCCCAGGCCATCAAGGAAGAGGTCGAGCTGCTCATGTCCTCCATGGATCCCTGCCGCTATCAGGGATACAGCATGGACGCGCCAAGGCTTTTCAGCATCTACCGCTTTGACAAAAGCATGGACAATCCAGAGGAACCGGCCAGCAGGGAAGACAGGCTGGGGGATCTGGAAGAAATACGCTATCTCGATCAGAAAGCCATGGGCGCCAACGTAGGTATCATGCGTCCCGGGCTCTACCAGTTTACTATTGAGACCCAGCCATGGTGGGAACAGACGGAGTCAGGCTATGCACAGCACCTGGTCAAGGTGATGATTCCTGTCTGCGGCCAGGACTGGGGCTGGCATCTTCCTCTCAAACTGCACTTTGAAATAATCCCTGACGTGCGCCCCTTCGGCCTGACAGCACCGGCTCTCTTTACAGGACATGTCCTGTCTGACGGCAAGCCCTATGCAGGAGCGGATGTCACGGTGTACCGCATCAATACGGACAAGCAGCAGGCAGCAAACAGGTGGAATGAGTCAATAGCCATGCGCACCGATGCCAATGGCGCCTTTTCCGTTGTCTTTAACAGGCCCGGATGGTGGTGCTGCATGGCAACACGGGAAGGAGCGCCGCTCAAGGGGCCTGACGGCCAGTCGTCGCCGCTTGTCCAGAGTACCATTCTCTGGATTTATGTAGACAGCCTGCGCTAATCCGCCCTTTTTTCCTGTACTTATTTCTGTGTCTGTTTCTGTATCTGCATCTATTTCTGGGCAAGCCGCGCTGCGCAGATCATGGCCCCTCTCAGGCCGCTTGATCCGTCCCTGAAAAGAAAGACCGGCATCTTTTCAAGCAGTGCGCTGTGCCGCCCGCTGACAAATTCATTTCTGAAGGAAGCAGAGGAAACAAGCGCCCTGTTTTCTACTGCTATGCCGCCTGCTATCCACATGCCGCCCCAGCTTGCAGTGCACAAGGCCCAGTTGCGGGCAAAGCGGCCAAAGAAACGGGCATAGAGGCGTCCTACCAGGTTGCCGTCAGGATTATGCTGCAAATACTTGCAGCCGCAGTCCCTGCCTGACAGGCTCTGTCCGGTTTTATGCAGGACAATTTTTTTAAGGCCGCGTCCTGAGAGGACGTCTTCATAGGAAGGACTGGCAATCCCCTGTTCCCGGAGAAAGTCTCCAAAAATACGTTCTTCCTCCCCTTCAAAGGGGCAGGACATATGGCCGCCCTCGCTTAAGAGCAGGCCGGCATCACTTCCGTTTCCCATGACGGCTGCACAGCCCAGACCTGTACCGGCGCCAAAGACGGCCCTTGTGCCGGATACCGGGGCGTTGCCCCATATGGCTTCTGCTGTTTCCTCATTGCTTTCCTGGCAGGCATAGCAGACAGCGGCATAATCATTGAGAAGGGCTGCCGGCATGCCAAACAGGGCCTGCAATTCGTCTCTTTCCAGCACAAGGCCGGCATTGGTCATTTCAGCCCTGCCATTGATAACAGGGGCTGCACAGGCAACAGCACTAGCTGAGCATGCAGGAAGGGACTGTCCCAGGCTTTTCCTGGCTGCTTCATACAGGTCCTTTGAAGTCTTAAGATCGGCAGTCGGGACAACAGCCTGAGCTTCCAGCCTGGCTTCTAACCCGGCTTCCGCTGCGGCATCCCTGTTCATACACACGGAGTACACGGCCATCCGGCAGTTGGTGCCGCCTATATCAAACGCCAGACAGTACATTTTTCACCCGCCTCAGCAATATCCGACAATATATCAGGGAGACGCTTATGCTCACAGAAGAAGATCTTGATGCCTTTGCGAAATACATGGAGTCAGGAGAAATGGAACAGGACTTCACTGACGGGTGCGAGCACGACCGCTACTACCTGCTGGGCCTCCTGGAAAAATTCATGGACGTCGCGGACATTGCCGACAAGACGGCTACAAAGCTTATCTTCAAGGGGAGCCTAGGCGCCCTGGTCAGGCATGAAGACTGAGCACAGGGCGCATGCAGGGCACATTAAAAGCGCCGATCCCTGTCATAGTGTTCCATAACATCCCCAAGCCAGGGGTCGCTCATAAAGCGCCAGCGGACAGAGGACATGTCTGCGCCTGCAAGGCCGGAAGTTTCCTGCGGCTGAGTTACGGAAAAGGCCTTCCTGGCACGTTCCTCAAACCCGGCCAGCCACTCGGTCATGCCATAGGGGATGCCGGATGAGAGGCCTGAAGGCAGGCTTGCCATCTCCTTGGGGGCAGGCTCCCTGTATTCAAGGCTTATCTTGTCGTACCTGAAGTTGGCCGGAGCCGCAAAATGCCTGGCTATCCAGTAGCTTTTCTGCCCTTCAGCTGCTTCTTCCCCGGCCAGGCCGCCAAAGGGATCCGTGGCGCAGGGGACAAGATAGGTAAAGGCAGTCATCTGAAGAGATCCTATCTGTTCCGTGGCTTCATGCACGGAAGCCGGCCTCGGGTACACTGTGGACCATATCCAGCGCTTGTGCGTCGGAAGCTTGGCGTGCGTCACGATGGCCATGGGATCCTGCGGCGATTTCGCATAGACAGCGCAGTATACGGGAACGGACACGCCTGTCATGCTGGGCCTGTACAGCGTTCCCATTCCCTGTGCACGCACCTTGAGCGGCATATTTACTGCCTCAATGCTCAGGGCCGGCCGTACAGAGGACACATAGCTTGTGCCGGAAAAGCCCTGCAAGGCTGAACCTGTATGGGTGCATCCGGAGAACATGGCCAGGCACAGCGCCATAGCACAGCCAAGCATGCACTGATTTTTTCCTATCCGCATAAAAACCTCCTTATGCCAGGCAGAACGCCTGTCAAAAGCATACGCCGTTCCGGCTTAAATATACTCACAAAAGCCCTCTGCGCTTCATTTTCTCAATCAATGTGGTCCTTTTGATGCCAAGGCGGAGTGCCGCCTTCTGCTGGCTGCCGTTCTCAAGGTTCAGAGCCTCCTCTATAAGAACCGTCTCAATATCTTCCAGGAAAGCCTTAAGGCCCAGCCCTTTCTGTTCCAGGTCGGAAAGGCAGGGCATGACAAAGCCCTGATCTCTTCCGCCCTTGTCCGCAGCCGGGGACAGGGCTTCTGCCCCCTGCAAGGAAGGAGCCGCTTTTTCATCCTCTTTTCCGTCCCCTTCTGCAACCGCATTCAGAACCTTGGCCGGCAGGTCAGCAGGAAGAAGGACGTCCCCTTCTGCCAGGACCGCCATGCGTTCCATGTAATTTTGCAGCTCGCGCACATTGCCAGGCCAGGCATAGCGCATAAAGATGTCACAGACGGCATCAGAAAGGACAAGTTCCGGGCGCTTGTCGCGCATGCAGAACTTGTGCATGAAAAACCGGGCCAGTTCCAGGATATCGCTGCCCCGCTCGCGCAAGGGTGGCAGATGAACCGGGATAACCTGGAGCCTGTAGAACAAGTCTTCCCTGAAAAGCCCCTGGGAGACCATCTGTTCCAGATCCCTGTTGGTGGCAGCCACGACGCGCACATCCACGGTAACAGGCTTCCTGCTTCCCACAGGCTCTATTTCCTGTTCCTGCAGGGCACGCAGTATCTTGGCCTGCAAGGGCAGTTCAAGCTCGCCTATTTCGTCAAGGAAAATGGTGCCGTGGTTGGCAGCCTGGAAACGCCCCTGATGGGCCGAGACCGCACCGGTAAAGGCGCCTTTTTCATGGCCGAACAGCTCGGATTCCAGAAGATCCCTTGGTATGGCTCCGCAGTTGACAGGCACCAGGGGGCCTTTGCTCCGTCTGCTCTGCTCATGCAGGAAGCGGACAGCCAGTTCCTTGCCTGTGCCCGATTCGCCGGTCACAAGCACAGTGCTTTCCGTAGGCGCCACACGCATGAGCGTGCGATAGACCTCTTTCAGGCCGCTATTCTGGCCTATTATGGAATCAGCCGCCTCGTGCACTGTAAATTCTCCCTCTTGATCCTGTTGTGCCCGCTATTTTGCCTGGCTTGTGCGCCGCAGACACCAGGGCTGTTGAAAAGACAGCCTTTTTGCCTATACTCTGCCGGCGTTCAGCAAATAATCACAACAAAGATTCACAAAACACCATTTTTTTACGGCTTGCAAGCCATTGCAGGCCATTCCCTGCCGATTTTCTTCTACGGACAAAGCCATAATGCCTCAATTTCACCTGCCGGAACTTGCGCCGCTTCCCCTGGATGCAAAGAGAACAGACATCGAAAAAGCCTTCTGCCTGCCGCGATTCCTGCTGGAAGCAAAGCCCGGCACAGGGAAAAGCACCCGCGTCCCGCTCTGGGCGCTGGAACACTTTTCAGGACGCATCCTGCTTCTGGAGCCGCGCAGGGCAGCCGCACGCATGCTGGCAGAACATCTGGCCTGCCTTTTGCACACATCTGTCGGCGGGCTTGTCGGCCTTGTGATGCGCAGGATGACAAAAATCAGCAAGGACACAAGGCTTTTTGTCATTACCGAGGGCGTGCTCACACGCATGCTCTGCGATGATCCGTCTCTTGAAAATGCTGACTGCGTGCTGTTTGACGAATTTCACGAACGGCACCTGACCTCTGATACAGGGCTTGCGCTGGCATTGCGATCCCAGGAGCTTTTCAGGCCGGATCTTGTGCTGGGCATACTCTCAGCAACTATGGACACAGCCTCCCTGTCTGCCTTTCTCAAGGCGCCTGTCATCAGTACAGGGACAACGGGCTTTCCGGTCAGAACAATCTACTGCCCGCCCAGGGCAGGCACACTGGCGGACTGCATACGCATTCTGCCGGAGCACATGGCACAGGTCATAGCCCGATGCATGCAGCAGGAAAAGGGAAGCCTGCTGGCCTTTCTGCCGGGAGAAAGGGAAATATTGCGCACAAAGGAAGCGCTGGCCCCGCTTCTGCCTGCTGACTGCGATATTTTCCCCCTCTATGGGCGCCTGTCAGGCAGGGAGCAGGCTCTGGCACTGTCCCCGTGCAAAAACGGGCGGCGCAAGGCAGTCCTTGCCACGGACATAGCAGAGAGCTCCCTAACGATTGAAGGAATACGCATAGTTTGCGACAGCGGCCTCCACAAAAGGATCCACTATGATCCCAAGAGGCTGTCATCAAGGCTTGTCACCAGAAGGATACCCCTATCCTCTGCGGACCAGCGCAGAGGCCGTGCCGGCAGGACTGAGCCGGGGCTCTGTGTCAGGCTGTGGTCTGAGGCTTCCGAGGCAGGAATGCTGCCCCATGCCCTGCCGGAAATCCTTGAGGCGGACTTAAGCCCGCTGGTCCTTGATCTGGCACTATGGGGAGAAGAAGCGAAGGCTTTGCCCTTTGTTACAAAGCCTCCCTGCGGCACATTAGAGGCAGCCGCAAATCTTCTTAAAAAACTTGGTGCCCTGGACAGGGATGGCAGGATAACAAAACAAGGACAGGACATGGCAGGCCTGGGCCTTTCTCCAAGAACGGCCTCCATCCTGCTGGGCGCAGAGGAAAAGGATCTCGCCCTGGCAGCCCTTGTCTGTGCTTTCCTTGAGGAACAGCAAAAATGGAAGAACGGGCAGAACCTGGCCGATCTTCTGATAAGCTTTGCTGCCGGAGCCACAAAAAAAGAAAAGGAGGCTCTCACTGATCAGGCCGCATATCTCCTGATGCGCCTGGCCCGCCACAGAAAGGACTGCCTTGTGCCTGACAGAAACGATCTTTCCTGCAACTGTCTCAGCAATGTCAGAAGTCATGACCTTGGGCGCCTTCTTCTCAAAGGCTATGCAGACAAGCTTGTCCTGCTGACAGGTGTAGCAAAGGATGACGGCCTTTCTGCCGGCATCATGCGTTCAGGCACAGGCATTCTTATGCCGCAGGGACAGGACCGCTTTGTGCTTGCCCTTGAGAGCACCCTTGCCGACACGGGCAGGGCACAGGCAGGCAGCAGTTCCCTGGCCTCTGCAAAAGCAGCCCTTTTCTGCCCCGTTGCCGAAGACGATGTTCTCTCCGTATTGTCCGATCATATAGAAGAACAGCGCCGCATCAGGATATCAGACCAGGGGCAGGCCTCCGTGTTTTTGCAGCGCACCCTGGATGCCCTTGTCCTCTCAGGAAAAAATGTTCCAGCTGAAAAAGGCGACAGCGAAGGCATTAAGGAAGCGCTCTGCGCCTTT
>CAVLCT010000078.1:0-10134 GCA_963661665.1 Bulleidia sp.
CCGAACCAGACGTTGTCATACTGTGTATTAAGAGTCTTTTCATATGGAGCACTTTGCGTACCAGAAGCGGATATAGTTCCGCTGGCGCCTGTTACTTCATGCTCATTCCAGTTGTAACTAGCAACTGCCTCATACGGGAATGACATCAGCAACGTAGCAAGACACGCTGTTTTCTTGAACGACATTACTTCTCTCTCCTGAGAGTCCCCCTGCCTGACAAAAATCCTGTCCTTAAGGCCTGGCTTGTCATGGCGAAGGTGAAGGATTTGACAAACAGCCGTGATTACTCCCGATTGCCCGCCTGGTGAACACAAGGGAGACAGACAAAACCGCTGATTGCGATGTTGCCCTGTCCCAGAACAGTCAGGACAGAAGAGAGAAAGCTCTTTTCATAAAAAAACAGAGAGATTTCATTCCCTCTGTCATAGTGAAAAAGTGCTACAGGCTGTACTTAATTCAAAACTTTTAGATTATACAGAAAAAAAAAAAAAACGGCAAGCACCTCGCAGTGTCTGAAGTGTTTTTTTGTGTTCGCAGACCGTACAGCCCAGTTTCTGTCCCAAATTCAGCCTGTTCTGCAAGGCCTGGAAAAGTTTCTGCATCCAGGAACCTTTCTGTCATCAGGGCTGCCTTTTGTCTCTGCCGCACCGTGTTCCTGTCGCATCAGATCACAAAAGGCAGGCGCTTTCCAGCACCTGCCTTTTGTCATTAGTCGTTTTTAATGTTTACTGCTTTGGCTCTACACCCTGCTACACCTTGAAACGGGGATCCTTGGCAGTCTCTTCGCGCACATACTTGAACAGCATGGGGCTTAAGAGCAGGATACCGATAAGGTTAGGAATGGCCATCAGGGCGTTGGCTGTATCAGCGATAAGCCAGGCAAGATCCAGCGTCATAACAGCACCGGCAGCCATGACCACGGAGAATATCACGCGGTAGGGCTTCATGATCCAGTCGCCAAAGAGATAGATGGCGCAACGTTCGCCGTAGACGCACCAGCCCATGGATGTCGTGAAGGCAAAGAGGCTCAGGGCAATGGTCACGCCCCAGGCACCAACCTGGCCAAGCAGGGTTGAGAATGCCAGGGCTGACAGCTTGCCGCCTGCAACACCTGAACTCCACAGGGGATCGCCAGCGTTGACAGCAGGATTATTGAGCTCAGCAGCCACTTCCGGCGTTACAGTCGCAATAAGGATAACAAAGCCTGTCATGGAGCAGACGATGATGGTGTCGATGAAAACGTCCAGCATGCCGATGGAAGCCTGCACCAGGGGGCTTTCCGCAGTAGAGGCTGCGTGGGCCATGGGAGCTGTGCCAAGGCCGGCTTCGTTGGAGAAGATGCCGCGGGCAACGCCCATGCGGATGGCCAGCATGATGCTTGCGCCGGCAAAGCCGCCTGTAGCGGCAGTAGGCGTAAAGGCATCTGTCACAACCCACAGGAACACGCCAGGAATTTTCTCAATGTGCATGCCGATGATGAAAAGGCAGAAGAGCACGTAGAAGATGGCCATGGCAGGCACAAGCTTGCCGGCCACTGCGCCTATGCGCTTCACGCCGCCGACCAGGACAATGGCGGCCAGCACCAGCAGGACTGCGCAGGTAACCCAGTTGCTCACGCCAAAGGTTGTATTAATGTTTGTAGCAATGGCGTTGGCCTGCACCATGCCGCCAATGCCCAGGCAGGCGGCGGTCATGCCAAAGACAGCAAACATGGTGGCCATCCAGTGCCACTTTTTGCTCAGGCCGTTCTTGATGAAGTACATGCAGCCGCCGACCCAGTTGCCGGCAGCAGTCTTTTCACGGTACTTCACTGCCAGCATGACTTCGCAGAACTTGGTCATCATGCCGACCATGCCTGTTACCCACATCCAGAACAGGGCGCCAGGTCCGCCAATGGCAATGGCCGTAGCCACGCCGACGATGTTACCGGTGCCGATATCGGCTGCAATGGCAGTCATCAGGGCGTTCCACGGCGAGATTTCACCGCGATCGGACTGATGCTTGCGGCCGTCCCAGAGACACTTATAGGCTGCAAACCAGTTGCGGAAGGGATAAAATTTCAGGCCTATGTTGAGATAAACGCCTGTTCCCACCAGCAGGACAAGCATCACCGGACCCCACACAAAGTTGTTCAGGGGAGTCAGGATACTCGTTAATAATTCTTCCATGGTTCCCTCCAGGTCAGACTTTTGCGGACACTGACAAATTCCCTGTTACGCCTGGCAGAAGCCCGAAGGCACGGCTTAGACATACTACTAGTTACTGATCAGTGCCGGATTGGCTTTTTTCATAGCACGCTTTTAAAAACGTTGTAAAGAATTTGTCACTTTCATTCATACGTTTTGCGCACATTATGTGTTACAAAAATGTAACTTTCACTTTAACACTTCAGTATTACAGCGTTTTCTATAAATAATAAATTCAAATTTTTTTCATGGCAGCCCTGTGCGGCAGGCAAAAAAGAAACCGCCAGGTCTGCCCTGTACCCTGTTTTTAAAGGATATAAGGCAGCCTGGCGGCTGCATTTGTTGCAGGCCTTGCGACAGGATTTTTTAGACTGTGCTCTTACCGTCGCAGGACCTTTTTGTTCAGTGCGTTCAGCAGGCCCGCAAAACGTGCTGGCGTATCAGGTCCATCAGGGCACAGTAGTTGCCCGATCCGGAGAGCTGCATGCCGCCAAGAATCCTGATCTTCCTGCTGCCGGCGGCATAAGCGCTGTCTTCAGATGCGTTCTTCTGCCATCCTGCAATGACAGGATTTTCTGCCACGGCCGCATCATGTATCTTGTTCAGTTCAGTCATTGTCTGCTCCTTATCAGCTGCTTTCAGCTGCTTTTTGTTATCGGCAGGATGCCCTGCCCATGTCTTTTGCCAGAAGTTCCTGTCCTGTCAGCATGCCCCGGGGCAGCAGGACGGTGTGCTGTCATCCATATCCCTGCACAGGGCCTCGTCAGAAGATGCCTTAGGGGATGCCACAGGGGATGCAGAATCCAGGGCATTGCGCTGGCGTTCCAGTTTTTCCACGCGCAGTGTCAGCTCGCGCACCTGCCTTGTCATTTCGCTCTCAGACATGCTCTTTATTTCCAGCACGTTCTCTTCAAAGGCCCTGGGCAGTATCTGGGGCATGCCGTCCCTCTCCTGCTCCGCACCTATGGAAGCTCCCAGGGAAGCTCCTGGGAAAGCTCCAGGGGCAGTTCCATTGCCAGGCGCAGCCCCGGTAAGATCCTGCCCGCAGCGCACATAGCCTTCAAGCAGATGCCCGTAGGACAAAATGGTTTCCCAGACAGGCACGCCGTGGGCCTGCCATACGGATGCCAGATCCTGCAGATACTGAGGCATGGCATAGAGCGGTATGCAGAGCTGCCTTGCCCCCAGTCCCAGCACGGTCAGGGGCTTTTCCCTGTAGGCGCCGCGGCAGGCGTCCAGGTAGGCCAGCGACCTCTTTACCGGCATGTTGAACCAGCGGAAGAAGAGCACTGCCGGCACCCACAGCTGGCCCGCAAGCTCTGTGACCGGCACAAGGAAGCGGTCCAGGCACAGGGCCCGCACGGCAGTGGCCGGAACGGCCAGTTTGTCCAGATCATACTGCATGCCTGGCAGTATGGGGTAGATGGTCCCCTCAGGCATGCAGCCCGCAAAGGCAGGCCAGGCCAGGCGCAGCTTCTCAGGACTGCCTCCTGAGAGGGGGTCAGAGCCTAAGGCCCCCAGGAACTTCTTGACGCCGCTGAAGGTCAGGCAGTCCATGGTGCGGTAGCGCCCGTTGTCGTACATTTCCTCGCGCCACACCTGCCAGCCCTCAAGAAGCCTGCGGCAGAGGGAGCGGTAGAGCTGCGTGTTTCTTGCACCTATGCAGTCTGCCGCATGAGGAAGTATGACATGGAACTCGTCCCCGTTCATGCGTCCGGCATAGCGCACGCCAGGCGCCTTCTTTGAAATAACGACACAGGTGTCGCTGAGATGCCTGGTCAGGCACCGTGTAGGCAGATCCATATGGGGACCCGGGACTGTCCTTCTCTCCGTTCTTTTCTCTGTCCTTGCCTGCATCCTGTTTTCCTCCCCGTATACGTTTCTGTATTTCATGGCCTTTATGCCTGCCTCTCCCTGCAGCCCTGCATGCTGTCCAGGCCGGCCATCCCTGCCAGGGGACTGAACTGCGTGATATCAGGCACAGGAAGAGGCATGTCCTGCCCTGAGGCTGGGGGCAGCGTCTCGCAGCTGCTGAAGGCGGAAGCCAGGCTTGAGCCGGGACCTGCCTCCACGGATCCGTCCTGGCTGCCATAGGCTGCCAGGGCTTCAAGGTCCTTATCAGCGGACCCCTCCCCCAGGGAAAAGCGTTCAATGAAGCGCTCTGCCATGCGCTCGGACAGCGTCTTGTCGGCAAGGCCCAGCACAAGCATGTCCTTGGGCCAGCTCTTTCTCTTTCTTACAGGGCACTGCACCCCGCACTCGAAAAAGATCTGCAAAAAGCGTTCGACCCTGCTGCGGATCACCTCAAGTTCCACCAGTATTTCACAGACATCTTCTCCCTCCTCAAGGTGCCCTGCCAGGCGCGTCATGGTAATAAGGTTGTTGCGGCAGAAGCCGTCCCTTTTGAAAAGCACCGCCATTTCGCTGCCGCTTACACAGGGCGGCAGTCCCATCCATACAGTTACGTTCTCATCCGCCTCGCGGTGCGCCAGAAGGCAGCTTCCGGCAGAGAGCGGCGGACAGTGGCTGGCCTTGGTGTTCGGTCCGGCCACTGTAATCAGGCCGCCGCTAAGGCGGACTATGACAGGCCCCGTCCCGGGGCTTATTCTCTTTAGCGGAAAACACGGTTTGTTTTTGTCCTTTGTCTTTTTAAGTACCGTGTCCAGCGTATTCCAGAGTCTCCGCATAAGGAAAACTCCCTGCAGTCTCATGACTGCTCCTCATGATTGGTCATGGATTTCGTGCATGTTTCAGCGGTTGTGTTGCAAGGTGAACTAAACGACAGGGCCTTAGCCAGAAAATGTGCCGAAGGGTGCAGAAGAAGACCGCCCGCCATCCGGGCGTCCAGCCTCTTCCTTAGCCTGGCAGCACAGCCATCTGGCTGCCAGGCAGAAAATGTTCTTATGCGTGTCTTATGAACGTCTTATGCGCTTACTGAATACCAGCGCACCCTGCCCAGCACGGCGAAGCGGTCCATATCCTCCTGCGGAATGATGATGGGCCTGTGCAGGGGATTTTCAGAGCACAGGGTGACATGGTCGTGGCTCAGCTGTATGCGCTTCACAAGGATGGAGTCTATATAGCGTACTACGTATATCTTGCCGTCTATGGGGTAGAGCCTGGCATTGTCTGAGGTATCCACCAGCAAGGTGGAGCCGTCGCTGAAGAGGGGCTCCATGGAATCGCCCATGACATCCAGGAAATAGCATCTTGAGGCATCCACGTTCAGGCGCTGCAGCATGGTCTTGTCCATGGCCCTGATGCGCTCGCACTGCCCGTCTCCTGCGGACGGCAGGTACTCGCCGGCACCGGTCATGCCGTTAAAGACCGGTATGTACTCTACGCCGTCGCTTCTGCCTTCGGGATAGAGCACAGATATGCCAAGCTTTTCCAGCCAGTCCAGGACAATGCCTGCCCTGGGCTCTGCCCCTTTCAGGAACTTGTAGAGTATGGTGGCCCTGCTGGGTTCCAGGCTGAGCTCCTGGGCCATTTCCCTGGCCGTGCCAAAACGCCTGCCAGGCCCTATCCGGTCACGAAAAAATTCCCGCAGCCTGTCGATGCTGGCACAGGACGGTTCCTGCTGCTGTCCGGTCTGGCTTTCCATAACTATCTCCTTGAAACCATGCGGCAGCACAGCCTTTCTGCATCCTGTAGGCTTTCCTGCCGGGGCAGGATCCTGGGTGCGGGAACAGTGTGCAATGCCGTTAGCGAATTCGCAATTTCTAAGTACCGTATTAGCTACCAGCTGTCAACACATTCCTTGAACGGCGTCCGGTTCTTTACTGTAACAACTTAATATTATTGATTCTTCACTCCTTAGCTCCTTAGCTCTTTAGCTGCTCAGCTGTTTTTTTTTCATTTCCTGTCCTTACACTTCTCCGCTTCCGGCCTGCCTCTGTCCCATGGCAAGCTGCCTTTCCAGGGCGTCAGAACCTGATGCTCCCTTATGCCCGGGCGCACTTCCTCCTGATGTCCGCCCTAATCCCCTTCCTGCCAGAAGCCCTACAGCAGAACCGGCTGCCGCCATGGGCACAATGCGTCCTGCTGCCGTCTCCATGGAGTGGCGGCCGTGCTGCATGGCCTGCTCTGCCCCCATGTCGCCAAGGCTGGCTATGAGCTGTCCTGCCCAGCGGATGATGCGGTCAGGCATGACGGTGATGAGCGTAAAGACCTTCCAGGTAAACAGGCCTGTCACAAGCCCTGTCAGCACTACCGTGGAAATGCTGGCAGTCACACCCCAGCCGGATGTCCCGAAGCCTCCTTGCGCAAAGGCCGCCTCCTGCGAGTCAAAGAAGGGCACAAGCAAAGCCCCCATGCAGCTGCCGGAGACAGAGAGCATGACCATGCACAGGAAGAAGGAAAGGACAAGCAGGGCCGGTCGCAGGAGCACGCTTAGGAAAAGGGCATAGCCAGCCCTGGCCGAAGCTCCTGCAAAGCCGTCGCCCTCAGGCATGCAGTGGGCCACAAGCCACACAGGGCATGCCGCCAGTGCCTCAAGGCAGAGCACAAGCCAGCCCAGGATGGCCGCAACCCAGGCCAGGAACGGCAGCATGGGCAGCATGTAGGCATAAAACCAGCAGATAAGCCACAGGGGTGCTGCCAGGCAGAGGGCAATCTTTCCGGCCCAGTCCAGGGCACCTGCTGCAGTCTCAGACACTGCGGCTGTCACCGGATTGCGCACCAAAGCTCCCAGGCCGCGGCTGACAACGCTTAAGCCCACATAGGCTGCCACGGCGTTTTCGCAGACATTCATGATCACCCTGGAAGCCCTGACCACGTTAAAGACAAGATCATGCCCTGCTATGACCTGGACAAGGCCTGTGCCTATGGCTTTCTCGTCCAGGGCAAATTCAGAGATGGCATGCGAGGCACCTGAGAAAAAGCTGCCAAGACGCCCGCCAAGCCCGCCCTCTTCCTGTGCTGATGCCTGTTCTGCGCTGTCTAAGGACAGGGTGCCTGCAGCAGGATTGCCGCCCTGCCCTGAGGTGGCAAGCTGGCCGGCCCTGATGCCAAGCTCCCTGGCAACGCCTAAGGCCCTCTCAAGGTCAGGGTTCATGAAGTCTGCCAGGGCCTCTATATTGACCGGCACTGCCTCTGTCCTGTCCTGCATGGCTTCCACGCTGTCTGCGGCAAGCTTGGCCAGGGTCCAGTAGTAGGAGCCAGCCATCCACCATCCCTGGCTGGCTGCATTCTGCACATAGTCTGCCAGCCGGCCCTGCCTGTCGTTCATGGCATTCTGCACCGCCTCTTTCAGGGAAGAGGACACTGTCTCCTGGTAGAGCGTGGCAAGCCCTCCCAGATCACAGGCCGCATAGAGGTTTGTGCCGTCAGAGGCCAGTGCCCTTGATACGCTCTCCTCAGTTGCCCTGTACAGCGCCCCGCCTGGTGCAAGGGCCTTTGCCAGGGCCTCAGAGGCGCCGCGCACCGGTGTTGAGACATGCATGCCGCCCATGTCCCCAAAATGCAGGGCCGGGTTCAGGGTCATGCCGTAGCCGTCATCGCCGCGCAAATTGGGACAGTGGAGCAGCCTTGGCAGTTCCAGGCTGATGCGGTAGCGGTTTTTGGACCAGCCCTCGTATTCCCTGCTGTCCCCGTCGGCAAAGGCACAGCGCTCCTGATCGCGAAAATACTTTCTGAGCACATGGTGTTCCATGAGCACAGGCAGGACCCTGGCAGCGGAAACGGCAGTGACAGGCTGGCTTCTGGCCAGGACCGTCCCTGTCTTTGAGAGTTCATTAAGCCCCTGGCTCCACATGGCGTCTGCAAACTGCACGCTTACGCCTATGCAGCTCAGCATCAGCATCTGCATGGCATTGAGGCCGTTAAATACAGGCGTCACAGCGCCTAAGGCAAAGGAATAGCGTACAGGTATCCAGGCATTGGAATAGCGCCTGCCTGCTATGCCATGCCCGTCCTGGGCAGCACCCAGCGTGGCCGAGAGCGTTGTCAGGATGAAGAGCCAGGCTGCCACAAGGGCGCAGCAGCAGTTCAGGACTCCGAAGAGACTGAACAAAAGCTCTCCCAGGACACCAGGAGATGTCCCGGACTGTGCGGCCAGGCTGTGCCAGCCGCTGCCAAAGATGGCATTCAGGACCTGCACGGAAAGATCGGTCTCCATAAGATCGCCAAATGACGCAAAAATACTGTCAGCCATACAGGCCCCCTTTTTATGCCTGCTTCCAGGTTTTCAGGCAGGCATACAAATTTATGCGGAATCATGCCAAGCTATGCAGAACTAGGGATTTTGGGGTCTCTTTCTGCTTCCTGCAAAAGCAAGCCAGGCTGCAAAGGGCACAAACTGCCGCTTTTGCAAGACGGATCTGCGCCACAAAGAAGAGAGCAGCAGCAGGAGGCCTGCCAGCGCCATGCTTGAAGAGGCGGCAGCGGCAAGGAGGCGCAGGCAGAAAAAGGGTACTGGCAGGAGGAAGGCCCCTGCCAGGGCGCAAAGCGATACAAGCAGGAGCACTGCGCCGCACACAGCTTCCCTGCCCAGGTTTTTGACAGCACAGGGAAGATCCTCTTCGGCAAGGCCCCAGCAAGCGAGGACTGATGCAAAGGAACCTTTGAGGAGATCGTCCTCATGCAGCAGGTTGGTATGAAGCAGCGCCTTTATGCGCTGCAGGATCCCCTGATCTGCCTGCTGCGGGCCTGCAAAAGCTCCTGCCGTGCAGCGTATGAAGGCAATGCCTGTCCCAAGCCCTGCCAGGCGCAAAAGCCCCCTGCCGATTTTGTGCATGAAGGATGCAGCGTGCCCGTCTGGCTGGCCTTTTGGGCTTTCCTGTCCCTGTCTTTTGCCGTGCAGGCTGCCATCTTTGGCACTGGCTTTTTTCATATGCCATCCCATACTGTCCCTCCCTGGCCTTTATGTCCCTGGTTTTGATGTTTGTTTTTAGATTTGGTTTCAGGCCTGTTTTTATGCCATCTGCCCAGGCAGAGGGCCTGACAGGCAGCTGCCTGATGGCCGTTATGGAGGTAAAAGCCTTTTTTCTGTCTGCTTTATACCTGCATCAGGCCTGTGCGGCGCATAGTGCCACTCTGACTTTTTCTTGTCAAGATTTTTTTTAGCACTAAAAATATAATTATAAGTTATAGGCATTGCCCAAAGCAGACAATGTGAGACTGGCCGGGTGTGGCTGTTCAGTGTACGTACCCGGGGTGAAGCCTTTGTACAGGGATTGCCAGATCAAAGCCATTATCTTATAATAAATCAAGTCAGGACTGGTACAGACTGTCTGCATCTGCCATTCCGTAAAACCGATGGTATCTGTCTGTATAAAAGGAGATAAAGCGATGATTGACTTTATGATTGGCGGCATATCCTTCCGTGAAATCCGTGAAACATCATGCTACTACGCAGACAAAACGGCCTTTCTGGAAGAATTCTTCAGCACTCTTCCTCCCAAGGTTTCACTCATCACACGTCCCCGCCGTTTCGGCAAGACCCTGATGATGAACACCTTGTACGACTTCTTTGATATTACCCAGGACAGCAAAGCTATATTTGAGGGACTTGCCATATCTAAGAACAAGGCGCTCTGCGACAAATGGATGAACCAGTATCCCACGCTGTCTATTTCTTTTAAGGAAATTGATGACCTCTCTTTTGAAGATGCTCTGGGGAAAGTACGTTTATATGTGAGCGACATCTGCAAATCTTTCGCATTCCTGATAGACAGTTTATCCGTTGACGAAACAGACAGAGACGATCTCAGGACCCTCAAATCAAAAAAAGGAGACAAAATACTGCTTTCAGGCTCTCTGAAAATCATTTGCCGCGCCCTTTATGCGCATTACAAAAAGCCTGTCATTGTGCTTATAGACGAATATGACCTTCCTTTATCCAAGGCTCAGGAAAACGGATACTACCGGGAAATGGTGAGCTTCATCCGCAGTATGCTGGGAGCCATCCTGAAAGATTACAAGCATCTGCAGTTTGGCATACTGACCG
>CAVLCT010000079.1:0-10112 GCA_963661665.1 Bulleidia sp.
TGCGGGACAAGCTGTATGCACTGTTTTTGTCCTGCGTACCATCATGTGAGCCATAACACTGAACGGCCGTAAATTCTGCCCGTGCAGATGGATCCCCCCTGTTTTCTCTCTTCCAGAAGACGGCAATATGGCGTATGGTTCAGCCCGTTTCCGGATATGCACACTACTTTCAAAAAAGGAGCCAGAGACCTTGGCAGGAACAACAGCAAAAACAAGCCAGAAAAAAACAGGCAGCAGGACAGCAGGCAAAACAGGGACCTATGCCAGGACAGTCCGCATTACCCCGCCAGACAGGGACGAACTTGCCGCCCGATTCAGCAATGCAACAGTCTACCTTGCAGAAAAGCACAGCATAGCCATGGCCCTGGCTGATGCCCTGCCCGGGCACACCATCAAAAAGGGCGGCTACATAGAAAGGGGCAATACCCTTATCACCTGGCTCTCAGGCCATCTTCTGGAACTCGCCCCGCCTGAGGCCTATGATCCTGCCTGCAAGCCCTGGACAAGGCAGACACTGCCCATAGTCCCTTCTCCCTTCCGCCTTCTGCCAAGGACGGACCGCGGCATTCCCCAGCAGCTGGAAGTTATCAAAACACTGCTTTCCGTCTGCCCTGTGGCTGTCAACGCAGCCGACTTTGACAGGGAAGGACAGCTCCTGGTGGATGAGGTGCTTGAGCTCTTCCGCTACGAGGGAAAGGTCCTGCGCCTGCAGACCAAGGCCCTGGACGCAGTCAGCCTGCGCCGCGAGCTTGCCCGCATGCGCCCCAATGAGGAATTTTCAGGCCTCCGTGACGCTGCCAGGGCGCGCTCCCAGCTGGACTGGCTGGCCGGCATTAACTTAACCCGCGCCATGACCCTGCACGGCAGATCCTGCGGAGCACCAGGACTTCTGTCCTTAGGCAGGGTGCAGACTCCTACCCTGGCCCTGGTGGTGGAGCGGGATCTCGCCATTGAAAACTTTGTGCCCAAGCCTTTCTACAAGCTGACATGCCCCTTTAAGGCCCTGAACGGCGTCCTTGCAACGCAGCTTGTCACCAATGCCTCCATGCCGGGCACAGACAGCGAAAAGCGCCTTGTTGACAAGGACGAGGCACAGCGCATCAGCGAAGCGGTTTCCGGCAAGGAAGGCATAGTCAAAACTGCCGAAAAGAAGCTTGTCAAGGAGGCGGCCCCGCTTCCCTACAACCTGACCGAACTGCAAAAGGAGGCTTCGGCCCGCTACGGCATGGGAGCCCAGGATACGCTGGCTGCGGCCCAGGCCCTGTATGAAGGCAAATTTGTGTCCTACCCCCGTACAGACTGCCAGTACCTGCCCAAGGAACAGTTTGAGGAGGCAGGCGAAATCCTTGATGCCATAGGCCAGTGGGGCGACATGGCAGCCATGACAGATGCCTGCGACACTTCAAGGCAGTCTGCCTGCTGGAATACCAGCAAGGTCAGCGCCCACCACGCCATCATCCCTACTCCTGTTGCGGCATACGGGCTGTCTGACAGGGACGCCAAAATCTATTCCATGATCTGCCGCCGCTATGCCTGGCAGTTCCTGCCGGAGCATGTCTTTTACAAGACAAAGGCCGAAGTGGAGTGCGAGGGCTTTTTGTGGCGCGCCAACGGCCGCATTGAGCAGAGCCCCGGCTGGACTGCCTTCAAGGAAAAGGCAGCCTCTGCAAAGAACGCCAAAAAGGCCAAGGACGAGGAGAAGGATATTATCCTGCCGGAGGTAACAGCTGGCGAGGCAGTCACAGCAGGCGAGGTAGCCATCAACGAGGCCATGACCACGCCGCCTTCCCGCTTTACCGAAGGCACGCTTGTGGATGCCATGGAGAACATACAGCGCTATATCCATGGCGCCAATGCCGACGATCAGAATATCCTCAAAAAAACCGAAGGCCTTGGCACCGTGGCTACCAGGGCCTCCATCATTGAAACGCTCTTTTTGCGGCACTACCTTGAAAAGCACGGCAAGGCCCTGCAGTCCACGGCGCTGGGGCGCGATCTTGTCCGCAATTCCCCTGCAAGCATCAAGGATCCGCTCATGACTGCCGCCATGGAGCGCTGCTTAAGCGAGATTCAGCAGGGACAGCGCAGCCCTGATGATTATGTGGGCCAGTATGCGGCATCACTGCCCAAGATATTGCAGGAACTCTTTGCTGCCAGGGGCGAGTTTTCCAGCACAGAGCATGCGTGTCCTAGCTGCGGCAAGCCGTTAAGACGGGTGCGCTCAGCAAAGGGGACATGGTCCTGGGCCTGTTCGGGAGCACCTGAGTGCAGCTACAGGGCATCTGACCAGAACGGCCAGCCAGGAAGAGGCAGGCAGGCCAGGGCAGCAGCAAAAAAGACTGGTGCCGGGGCAGGATCTGCTGCACCGGCTGGTTCTTCAGGCACAGACTCTGCACTGCGCTGCCCCAGATGCGGCAGCGAGCTTGTGCTGCGCAAAAGCGCCAGGGGCGAATTTTACGGGTGCTCTGCCTTTCCGTCCTGCCGCTATACAAGGGATGCAGGAAGCGGTGAGAAGCCGGCAAATGGCGCTGGTACGGCAGCAAAGGCACCAGAAAGAGGCACTGCTTCCCCTCAAAGGACAACTGCCGTGCCGCAAGGGAGAGCGCCTGTTGCTCAAGCTGCAACACATCCTGTTGCTGAAGCTCCCCTGGCAAGTCCGCCTTTTGAAGGACACAATGACATGCCGCCTGCCTGGCTTGACGACGTGCCACTGCCTGAATTTGATGAAGGCCAGTCCTGCGCCATGCAGGATGAAGACATTCCCCTGCCAGACTTTGCGGAAGAAGCTGCGCCTGAGCCTTTCCCAGGTGACGACGTAGTAGCACACACGCCTGCAGCAGCTCCGGCCAGGACAAGGGACAGTGCCCCGGAAAGGACGGCAGAAACAGCACCTGCCCAGGGGAATGCGCCCTATGACGGCATGTGTCCCAGATGCGGGCTGAGCCTTGTCAGGCGCAACGGCAGGCGTGGCGCCTTCTGGGGCTGCTCCGGCTTTCCCCGCTGCCGCTTTACCTGCGACGATGCCGGGCCTGTTGCTGACCATGGCACATCCAATGGCACTTCCAATGGACCTTCTAATGGAACTGCTGGCGGTACTGCCAATGGAAGTGCACAGCACGCACCTGCCGCCAGGAAACGCTCCCAGAGCAGTGCCAGTGCCGGAAGTTCCGCTGCCGGGCAGTATGCCTGTCCTGTGTGCGGAAGCCCACTCAGGCAGCGCAACGGGATACGCGGCCTCTTCTGGGGCTGTTCAAAGTATCCTTCCTGCCACTTTACAGCAGATGACAGGGACGGAAAGCCTGAGTTTGCTGCCGGAGAGGACCAGTCTGCACGGTAGCAGGCAGGGTCTGCATGATGCTTGTCCGCACGCCCTCTTTCGGGACAAATCCTTTAGCAGACAGTGTACTCTGCCAACTCAAGACCTGCCACAACACAGGCAATATATTGTACATGGGGAAATTTTCCCATATTGCTCCCGGTCCTGTAGCGGTCAAGCTGGCTCACGGCCTCCTCAAGGGCCATATGAACCTTTGAGCTGCTCTTCCCGTCCTCCTTGCTGAGATACTTCAGCTCAAAGAAATAAGCGGTCTCCCCCTCCCTGACAGGCTGCAGTATAAGGTCTGCATAGCCCTTCCCGGGCCAGGACACTTCAGCTCCTGCAACAGGCCTGTACTCCGCTGAAAAGTTGGCAGCCATAGTCATTGCCGTGCTGACATCGCTCTCCCGCACATGCAGATACGCATTGATCCTGAAGCACTCCCGCAAGACCTCAAGAACCCTTTCAACAAAGGGCCTGGCATCGCCATTGCGCAAAGCCTGAAATGACGGGACAAAAGCATCCGGTGTCAGGGAAATATAGGACAGGCCGCATATATACCGGAAATAGTATTCAAAGAACTGCTGGCGTACTGTACGGTTTGGAATTTTGAGCGTGACCTTGTCATCATGCCAGGTAAGATAGCCAAAATAGTACAGGATTGAGATGATATCATTCTCAGAAAAGCCATGCGTCCTGTTGATAGTAATGACAGAGGAAAATGTGCCGATCTTAATGCTCTGGCTGTCTGTGACAGCGCTGACAATCGCCTCTGTCCTGTCCCTTTGTCCAAGACTGAAAATACCATGGATTTTTGACAAGTCAGCTGAGAAGGCGGGATCCATCAGTTCGTCAGGCTCAGCATTGTTCTTCACCAGGGAATTCAGATAATACAAGGACACAGAGGGATTAAAGACATGCTCTTCTGAGCGCCTGCTGAAGCTGTACCCGTCATAGAGTTCCTTCATGCGCTGAAATATTTCTTCCCGGTCCTGCCTTGAGGCAGTCAGATCAACAGTCTCTGAAATCAGCTCTTTCAGCTCATCTTCAGTAAAGCCAAACATGGCTGCGTATTTCTGATCAGTGGTGATATTTGACGCAATATTGAATCCTGATGTCATTGAGTCAATTGATATTGGCGTCACACCTGTTATAAAAATACGCGAAATGGCACCATTAAATGCCGTAGCTGATTTTAACACTGTATAAAAATTTTTCAGCATTCCGTCAGAACTTGTTATTTCTCTGAACTTCCTGCTGTCAGCAGACAGGACCTCATTGGCAAACTGGTCATATTCATCTATAATTACATAGACTGAATTTTTACATGATGCTGATATAACAGTGAAAAAATCGTCAGTCAGTTCAGCCGGGTCGTCATAACTGTTTTTTATAACAGCTTCTGCATTGTTATCAGGATATTTGTTGAGAAACAAATATAATGAATTCCTAATTCTGCTTATAAAGCTTCTGGCTGTATTCTTTAATGAAAGACCAGAAAAGTCAAAATGCAATACTCTGAATGAACTGGCTAGAGCTGTCTTGTGACTGCCTATATAGGTATTTCCAAAGTACCTGGAAAAGTTGTCTTTCTCCTGCCTGTCATAATACATTTCAAGCATGCCGCAAAAAAGCGTCTTCCCAAAACGACGCGGCCTGACAATGAAAGTATAGGGGCTTTCCTTCTCAAGCAGTTCAATATACTTCGTTTTGTCAGCAAAAGCATACTCTGACTGGCAAATCACTGAATAGTCAGAAATACCATAGGGAATTGATTTCAGATGCATTGTGCTTCCCCAAACCATGCTCTGAAACCGTCCGCTATCCGGATGCTGAAAAGCTCACCGGATAGTTGCCGTACTGCCATCAGAGGCCATGTAGCAGGACAGAGGCAAGGCAATGCCCTCTGCCCTTCCCGGCCTTAGTACAAAGGCCTGTTCTCGTCTGTAGCATTCCAGCTGTATTTGAGCCTGTAGTCCACATAGCTCTCAGGCACGGCGTCCACATAGTCATACAGGCAGTCCGCTATGCCATCGCAGCTGGTGCCCTCCGGAAGATGGAGTTTTGCTGCCATGAGGGCGGCATACTGACCGGCTGACTTTGTCCTGCCTATTTTTCCCATTGCATACGCTATATAGCACAGGGGACCAAGGTTGCCTGTGAGCATATATTCGTTGCAGTCATCTGCAATGCTTTGAGCCATGTTTTGTTCTTCCTGTTTTGAAAGCTTTTTCAGGATAAACTCAGTGCCCTCCCCATATTTTCTGAACTGGCTTTCAGCATTGAGATGGGCAAGTGCGTATGTTACAGCCAGATAGTTATCGTCATGGGTAAAGTTGTCCTTGATGGACCAGAGCACATCGCCTGCAGTGCTGTCATCCACACTGGCCGGACACTCCGGGAACTCGCCAAGCTGCATCAGGGCCAGCAGCACCCTGCAGCGCGGGCTCTTGAGGATGCTGCCCTGCTGAAGCAGTTCCTGAGCCTTCTCAAGATCAGGTTCGCAATTGTAGAGCCCGAAGAGGTAAATTTCAGCCAGAATGCGGCAGGCTTCCCTGTCGTCCATGGCTGCGGCCTGCTCAAGCATTTCCAGGCCTTTTTCCACGTTCTGGTTTCCGTACAGCCCGCCGTCCAGGTAATAGCGGCCTCTCATGCGGATGGCTGGCGTGTTCTTTTTGCGGACAAGGCTGTTCAGCAGCCTGATGCAGAGCCTGTGCCTTTCCGGATCGTCAGACCACAGCAAGATGTTGTCTGCCGCGTGCAGGACTGTGTTCAGCTCTCCCCCGGAGAGGCTTTCTTCCAGGCACTGAATGCCCTTCCTGAAATCGTCGTCATCGTCAGACATAACCAGCAGGCATCCCAGCACGCCGGCGGATCTCGGCATGTCCCGGCCCTGGCTGTACAAGTCTTCCAGCATTTTCCTGGCAGGCTGCGTCCTGGCTGTCTTTTCGCTGCGTGGTATATCTTCGTTGCTTACGGTGCGGAGCAGATGTGTTGCATACAATAAGCCGGCCGTATCTTCCCCCAGCTCATGGGCTTTGAGATACAGCTGGCTTGCTTTTTTGTCATCAGCAGGGCGCAGTACCCCCTGCGTATAAACCACTGCCTGATAATGAATGGCCAGTCCCAGGCCTTCGGCAGCAAGCCTGTCAAGGAGGCTCAGCATGGCAGGCGCATACTCGCTGCGCAGATCCTCCCCATAGTAAGAGCTCAGGAAAGAAAGCAGTCCCAGCAGGCTTTTCACGCAGCCCCCGCGTGCAAGGGCGGCCAGGTGCGCTGCCAGCATGTCAATCTCCGAACTTGTGGCCGACCTTCTGCCATGGCTGATGGCGCTGAGCCTGACTGACAGGGCCGAGGGACAGCTGCTTTCGCAGCTTTTCTGCAAAAGCTTTGTTTCTTCCGGCTCATCTGAAAGGGCCGCGAGCCAGAAGCAGGCAACAGGATCATTGTTACTGGCCGCAAACTGCAGGTACTGCCTGGCCTTTTGCGTATTGCGGCGTACCAGCATCCCGTACAGATACAGGTGTCCAAGACAGGCGGAGGCCGTGACTGATCCGGCCTGGGCCATCTTTTTCAGCTTGTCCAGCAAAGGCTTTGCCTGCCCTTTGTCAGCATCCTTGTCCTGCCCGCAGCTTTTCTGGAAAAGCAGAAGCTTCTTGATCAGCACCACCGCCTCTGCCTCATCCTTCAGTTCAGGATGCGTGCAGGCGTAATAGCTGAAACAGAGATCGCCAGGAACGCCGTTTTCGTATACGGGAGAAGGCAGGTCCTCTGCCTTGGGATAAAAAACGTCCACGACGTCCGCTTCAAGGCCCACCGTGCTGTCAAACCATGCCGAGACATCCACATCCTGCCAGGACTGCCTGACAGGCTTTGCCTGCTGCTTGAGAAGGCGTCTTTTGTCCCTCTTTTTTTTGCTGTCCTGTCTGTTGCCGGATTTTGCCATGATCTGTCTCTCCTGTACTAAAGGCTCTGCCCATGCTGTCACAGGCCGTCTGCCGCCTGCGGCAGGCCGCACAACGGCGTAGTACTTTTCATAGACGAACAGCTGGCCTGTGTCAAAAAGCCCTGGCACCTGATCTACCGTGCGGCCGCCGGCTGAAGCTGAAAACAGGAGCACCATGCAGGTACTCCCATGCAGGTACTCAGTTATTTTGCAGCTTTCTCCTCTATGACATGCCTGGGAACGATGACAGGAGGCTCCACACTGAATCTGCCCATGTTCCGCAAATAGCCGTCGTAGTAGTAGACGCCTCCGGGTTCGCTGACGCAGGGCACTGCAACTGCCTGAAACTGTACATCCGGCGGCAGGCTGGAAAGATGGTTATACCTGCTGAGGATGCTGGATATCATAAGGACTGTCCACCTGGCGGCTATAAAGGCTGCCTTGTCAGAAACCCTCTCAGGAAACTGAACCCCGACCACGCAGTAGTCCCTGCCAAAACCTGTGATATGAAACCATATGCTGTCAGGCAGCTCCTCGCCTTCGTCGCGAAGCTCCTCGTATATTAACGGCCTGCTTTCCTTTTCCAGGGCAACAGCCAGGGCAGCGCGCATTGTGTTAAGAGAGGATTGAGAGCTGGCATGACATGTCCCGGCCAGGCAGAACACGGCACAAAACACGACACAAACGATAGTTCTCAGCATAGGTACTCCTGTCCGCACTCCCGCCCGTACTCTCGTTGATACTCCTGGCCTGTCCCGGCATCAGTACAGGGGCCTGTCCTCATCGCTGTCACTGGTGCTGTGCGCAAGCCTGTATTGCACATAGCTATGAGGCACATTGGCAACAAACCTTTCCAGATAGGCAGCAATATGATCGCAGCTGACGCCCTGCCTGAAAGCCAGTTCCCGGGCAAATACACTGGCAAACAGGCCTGCATATTGTGTTTTCCCAATTTTTCTTAAGGCATGGGCCAAAAAGCACAGCGGACCAAGCCTGGCAAAGCGCATATGTTCCTTGCATTGCAAGGCAAGCAGGACTGCATTGTGAGCGACATCACCTGCCGGGACATTCCCCGCACCCAGGCCAGCCTCCTGGCCGAACTTTCCCATCGGGTTGCCGGTATTGAGCCTGGCCATAGTGACCACGCTGACCAGATAGTCCTCCTCTGCCGCAAAATGTGACGCAAGCATCATGAAGGCTTCTTCTGCCACCTTCCTGTCCCGTGTTGCCGGGTAGCCGGGAATTTCGCCAATCTGCATCAGGCTGTATAATACCCTGCAGGGCAGCCCGCCATTCGTATTGATTCCCAGCTTCACTATGGCATCTGCCAGCTCATTATCAGGTTTGCAGTTGTACAGCCCGAAAAGAAGGATTTCAGTCAGCAGGTAACTGGCTTCCCATACGCCGTTACGGGCAGCATCAGTAAGCATGAGCAGGCCTTTGTCAGTGTCCTTCCTGCCGGCAAGGCCGCCGTCCAGGTAATACTGTCCTCTCAGCCAGACGGCCCTCATGTCCTTTCTGCGTACCAGGATATTCAGCAGCTTTAAGGCAGCCTTGTGCCTTGCAGGCCTGTCAGACCACTTAAATATGTTCTGTACAGGCTTAAGGGCCATATCAGGGTGAATTCCGGAAAGGTTGTCTTCAAGGAGCTGTATTCCTCTTCTGAAATCAGCGTCATCGTCAGACATGACCAGGACGCTTCCAAGCAGGCCGGCAGTTTCCGGCAGGGGGCTTCCCTGGCTGCATTCCTCTTCCAGAATAGTCCTGACAGCCCGCACCTTTGCCTTTTTTTCTTCACTGGAAAAACCGCCACCCTCTGCCCAGGCAAGCATGAATATTGCATACTCACCAGCGGCCGCTTGTGCCCCTAAGCTGCGGGCTTTCAGGTAGAGCCTCCCGGCTTCTTCACCGTTTCTCTCATACAGTACTCCGACTGAGATCATTTCTGCCTTAAGCAGAACAGCCGGTGCGTAATTTTCAGCGGCAAGCCCCTCAAGGAGCCTGAGCATGGCAGGCGCATACACAGGCCTGAGATCTGCCCCGCAAGGCAAACCCAGCAGATGAAGCAGATTGTACAGGCTTTTCATGCTGCCCTTGTTCGCAAGGGTTGAGAGATATGCGGCCAGCTTCTCAAGCTCGGAATCCGGTACTGTGACGTCTCCTGTAAATATGCTGCCAGCCCGGAAAAAAACTGTTGTCGGAAACCCGAGTTCGTAGCTTTTACTCATGAGTTTCAGACCTTCTTCCCCTTTGATATGGGTAGAAAGCCAGAAGCAGGCAAGAGGGTCGTTTTTAGCGGCAGCCACTCGCAGATACTGCTCTGCCCTGGCGTTGTTTTTGCGGACAAGGAGTCCGCGCATGTACAGGTATCCAAGACAGCATGCTGCCGTGACGCAGCCATTATCAGCCATTTCTTTCAGCTCTTTTATCATGAGCTTATTTTGGCCGGACCGGACGGACTCTTCTTCTGCTTTAGTGCCGGCATGGCTGTCAGAAATGCAGAGCTGGGCTGCCAGGCAGGCTGCGGCTGCCTCGTCCTTCAGCTCAGGATGCTGATGGGCATAATATGTGCAATAGAATTCTCCCGGCAGGGTTGTGTAATAGACAGGGGAAGGCAGGCTGTCCGCTTTCGGATAATATACGTCCAGACACATCTCGCTATCATAAGGGCTGTCAAACCAGCCAGGGATATCCACATCAGTATGCCACAATCTGGCAGTGCCTGCCTGCTGCCTGTGAAAGCTTTTGTCCCTCTTTTTTTTGCTGTTCTGCCTGCTGCGTGATTTTGCCATGAGCTGTCTCTCCCTGACTGAATAGGCTTTTGAACCAGGCTCTGTCTGCATAAGTGCA
>CAVLCT010000080.1:0-10004 GCA_963661665.1 Bulleidia sp.
TTGGATCGTGCCTGCCGTTCAGAACTGTTCCGGCAAAAGCTACCCAAATGACACAGGCTGATCAAGCCCTGCATGGCCTGCCTGTCATTCTTCAATTGACATATCTAAATATCTTGATACAAAACGATAACAAAACAGACTGCACGCTCCGTCCTGTTTTTCATCCTGCCAGTACTGTTCCGGCAGCAGGGCTTCAGTTTTTTGGGTCCCGGCTCTTCCCAAGGAACAGCTGCATCCTTTGTCTTTTCGCAAGGTACACGCCATGACAGTCAGCCTTTTTAAAGCGCTCTCAGATGAAACACGCTTACGCCTGGTCAGGATTCTCCTTAAGCACAGGCTGTCCGTGAATGAACTGGTCACTGTCCTGGAAATGGGCCAGTCCCGTATTTCCAGGCATCTGCGCATCCTGACAGAAGCAGGCCTGCTCACATCAGAGCGCGACGGGCTCTGGGTTTTCTACCAGGCAGCCATGGACGGCGGGCAGCAGCCATTTCTTTCCGCTGTCGCCCCTTTTGTCGAGAATATTCCCGAAGCCCAGGCAGATGAAGAGCACACGCAGGCCCTTCTTGAGGAAAAACGGTCCAAAGCAGCTGTCTTCTTTAATGACATTGCCGATGACTGGGACAATCTCAACAAGGACATCCTCGGAGACTTTGACCTGACAAAGCAGGTCTGTGCCGCCATGCCAGACAACTGCGGCACAGCTGTGGATCTAGGCTGCGGCACCGGCACTGTTCTCAGGCAGATGCTTCCCAAAAGCCGCAGCGTTATCGGCGTAGACATTTCCTCAGGCATGCTTGAAGCCTGCCGCAGGAACATGTCCGGCCTTGCGAAGGGAGACAAAACTGTTTCCCTGCGCATAGGAGAACTGGAACATCTGCCGCTGCGCGATCAGGAAGCCGATTTTGCCTGCGTCAACCTTGTCCTGCACCACCTGCAGGACCCGAAGCAGGCACTGCCCGAAATACGGCGCATTCTCTCCCCGAAGGGCCGGCTCTTTATTGCCGACTTCAATAAGCACAATGACGAATACATGCGGGAAAAGTATGGCGACCTCTGGCTTGGCATTGACCGCGTGCAGCTGGCCATGTGGCTTCGTGAAGCAGGCTTCACCCACACGGTCATCCATGAGCAGAAAGTCGCAAGGGGCCTCTCCCTGCTTCTCGTCTCAACCCATGTCACCTCGCCTTTCGCCAGTACTACCGCTTAAAACAACGGCACAAACAACCACGTAAATACAATCCAGGAGGACTATCCCGTCATGGTCAAGCCCATTGATCTCAGCCTGAACCATAAAATTGCAGACATCAGTCTTGCCGACTTCGGCCGCAAGGAACTGCAGCTCTCCGAGCGCGAAATGCCCGGCCTTATGGAGTGCATCAAAAAATACGGTCCCAAGAAGCCGCTCAAGGGACTGCGTGTCACAGGGTCATTGCACATGACCATACAGACAGCCATGCTTATCCGTACCCTGTATGAGCTTGGTGCCGATATCAGATGGGCTTCCTGCAATATTTTCTCCACCCAGGATCATGCGGCAGCTGCCATTGTCGCCGACGGCTATGCCAAGGTTTTTGCCTGGAAGGGCGAGTCTCTTGAAGACTACTGGTGGTGCACGGAAATGGCTCTCACCTGGCCTGACGGAACAGGGCCTGACCTGATAGTTGACGACGGTGGCGATGCCACCCTGCTCATTCACATGGGCCACAACTGCGAAAACGATCCTTCCCTTCTGGACAAGACTCCTGCCAATCCCGAGGAAGGCATCATCCTGGACAGGCTGAAAGCCCTGTATGCAAAGGACCCCATGCACTGGCACAACGTGGCTGCCAAAGTAAAGGGTGTCAGCGAGGAGACCACCACAGGCGTGCACAGGCTCTACCAGCTGGCCCAGCAGGGCAGCCTGCTTTTCCCTGCCTTCAACGTCAATGACAGCGTCACCAAGTCCAAGTTCGACAACCTCTACGGCTGCCGCGAGTCCCTGGCAGACGGCATCAAGCGTGCCACAGACGTCATGGTGGCCGGCAAGGTCGTCATGGTCTGCGGCTACGGCGACGTAGGCAAGGGCTGCGCCCAGTCCATGCGCGGCTTCGGCGCCCGTGTCCTTGTGTCCGAAATAGATCCCATCTGCGCCCTGCAGGCAGCCATGGAAGGCTATGAAGTGGTCACTGTGGAAGACGCCCTGCCCATAGCCGACATCTACGTGACCTGCACCGGCAATATCAACATCATTACCGGCAAGCACATGGAAGGCATGAAGGACGAGGCCATCGTCTGCAACATAGGCCATTTCGACAACGAAATTGAGATGAGCTACCTTATGAACACGGAAGGGTGCACAAGGACCAATATCAAGCCCCAGGTTGACAAGTGGACGCTGCGCTCAGGACGTTCCATCATCATCCTGGCTGAGGGGCGCCTGGTGAACCTCGGCTGCGCCACAGGACATGCCAGCTTTGTCATGTCCAACAGCTTCACCAACCAGGTCCTGGCCCAGATCCGCCTGGCATCAGACAGCACGCTTGAAAAGAAGGTCTATACGCTGCCCAAGGAGCTGGATGAAGAAGTGGCCCGCCTGCACCTCACCCGCCTCTGCGCCAAACTGACCACGCTGACAAAGGAGCAGGCAGACTATATCGGCGTCAAGGTCGAGGGTCCCTACAAGGCTGACTACTACCGCTATTAGAAGGCTCCCAAAACAGCCTGCAAAACAGCAGTCCGCAAAATCTGTCCGACGCTGCCCAGCCTCATTCACGAAGCAGGGCAGCGTCTTTTTTTTAAGGCACCGGGCATCCCCCCGGGCACTGCCTTTTTCAATGCGCAAAAGCGTTCCTGCACCGCTGAAAAGGGCACGTTTTTTGACTTTTGCAAGCTCCTATTTTAGAAGAATTGCTTATTTCTTTTACTGCAGGAATTTCTCCATGACACAAGACAAATCAGAAGGCCCGACCATTACCCTGACAATGCAGCCGACCGGCGGAACAAAAACTGTTCCCAGGCCAAAGACAGTCCGCCAGCTTCTGGACAGGCTGGGCCTGCTGGAAGAAACGGCCCTTGTCATACGTGACGGCACCCTGCTGACGCCCGATCTGGGCATACAGCCAGGTGACCACATTACGGTCCGTTCCATTACCTCCCGCGGCTGAGGCACTGTCCTCAGGAACCAGGATAATACCGGCAGGCAACACTTATGGACACACTGTTTTCCGGCTTTGGCGAGTCGCTGCGCAATTTCTGCATCTGCTTTGTCCCTGCCATGCTGGGCATCATCCTGCACGAGGTCGGGCACGGACTGGCCGCACTGCGCGAGGGCGACAGCACGGCCAGGGACATGGGACGCCTGACGATTAACCCTCTTCCCCATATTGATCCCCTGGGCCTCATCGTCTTTGTCCTGACAAGCCTCAGCGGAGGCATAGTCTTCGGCTGGGCAAAGCCGGTCCCCTTTGACCCGCGCAATTTCCGCAATCTGCGCCGGGGCATTCTGCATGTTGCCCTGGCCGGTCCCTGCACCAATTTCCTTCTGGCACTGCTCTGGGCAGGCCTGCTCAAGCTGGCCATCCTCTTCCCGCCTGCCAACTGGTATGTGAGTACAACGTATTCCTTTATTCTCTCCATGATGCAGGCAGGCATCATCATCAATCTGGGACTTGGCTTTTTTAATCTGGTTCCCGTTCCGCCCCTGGACGGAAGCAAGGTCATTGTCTCCTTTTTGCCCCCAAAAGCAGCCTATACCTTCCTCTCGCTGGAAAAGTATAGCTTCCTTATCCTGATTGTCCTCATTGCCACCGGCCTGCTCGGCCAGATAGTCAGGCCGCTCATACACGGCGGATACAATATCATTCTTCTCCTTTTCAACATCAGCTAGCTCTTGCCTGCAAAAGCCGGCTGCAAAAGGTATTTTTCCATGAACACAGAGCTTCGCACAGTATCGGGCATGCGTCCTACAGGCCCTCTGCACCTGGGCCATTATTTCGGCGTTCTCAAAAACTACGTCGAACTCCAAAACAAAATGAGATCCTTTTTCTTTGTCGCAGACTGGCACGCTCTGACAACTGACTTTAACCGCACCGAGCTTCTGCAAAGACACGTGCTGGACATGGTCAAGGACTGGATCGGAGCCGGCCTTGATCCGGAAAAATGCGTTATTTTCCGCCAGTCCGACCTCAAGGAACATGCAGAGCTTTCCCTGCTTTTCTCCATGTTTACCCCTGTTTCCTGGGCAGAACGCAACCCGACCTACAAGGAACAGCAGCAGCAGATTACCACCAAGGACTTAAGCTGTACCGGCTTCCTCTGCTACCCCATCCTCATGGCGGCCGACATTCTTATGTACCGCCCGACTGGCGTCCCCGTAGGCCAGGACCAGCTGCCCCATATGGAGCTGACCAGGGAAATCGGACGCCGCTTCAATTTCCTGTACGGCGACTACTTCCCCGAGCCGGAGGCCATCCTGACCCCGGCGGCAAAATGCCCCGGCCTTGACGGCAGAAAGATGTCCAAGAGCTACGACAACGGCATCTTCCTGGACGACACCTTCCAGAACGTGGAAGACAAGGTCAAGCGCATGTTCACCTACCCGCCCAGGATTAAGAAGAGCGATCCCGGCTGTCCTGAAAAATGCAACCTCTTCCCGTACCACCAGCTGCTGGCAACGCCCGAGGAGCAGAAGGAAATACACGAAGGCTGCCTCAATGCAAGCTTTGGCTGTGTGGCGTGTAAAAAGATCTTCCTGCGCTACCTCAAAGAATTTCTGGAGCCTTTGCAGGAACGCCGTGCCAGAGTCACAGACCAGGATGCCATGGACATCCTGGCCGCAGGCCAGAAGCAGGCAAGGGAATTTGCCCAGGGCACCATGGAAGACGTTCGCCGCCTTATGCGCCTGAACTAAAAAGCCAGAAGGCAGGCAGTTTTCCCTTGAGATAACAATGCCTGCCTTCCGCTGCCAGGCAGGCATAACAGGCGGACATTACCGGACACCTGCCTGACAAGACAGGCATCCCGTCTGCACCGTACTGACAGCTTTATGATCCCCTGATGCTCCCTGGCAGAAAGCCAGTTCTGTCCCGCCAGCATTATCAAAAGCAGGCCGACAGGATACAGGGGGACATGACAGATATAAGGAGACGACATGGAACTGAAACGTCCCGGCACTCCCGTAACATACCCGCTGCAGGAACCATCTGAGCCGCAGCTGTACCGCGATATCTATCCGTACACGCAGATACCCAGAACGACTTTTGACGATGTGCTTATTGCCCCGAGCCCGGCCGAGTCAATGCACATCACCGATACAACCTTCCGTGACGGCCAGCAGGCCAGGCCTCCCTATACCGTAGCCCAGATAAAGCAGCTCTTTGAATTTCTCTACCGCTTAGGCGGCAGAACAGGGCTTATCTCTGCTTCCGAGTTCTTCCTGTACTCGGAAAAGGACCGCCAGGCTGTTGATGCCTGCCGTTCCTTAGGCTTCAAGTTCCCCGCAATCACTGCCTGGATCCGCGCCAACAAGGCCGACCTCATTCTGGCCAGGGACATGGGCTTCAAGGAAGTGGGCATGCTCACCTCCATCTCCGACTACCATGTCTACCTAAAGCTCGGGAAAACCCGCCGGCAGGCCCTGGACATGTATACAGAGCTGGTAAGCCAGGCCCTGGAATGGGGTATTGTCCCGCGCTGCCACTTTGAAGACGTGACACGCGCCGACATTACCGGTTTCTGCCTGCCTTTTGCCCAGAAGCTGATGGAACTCTCAAGGCAGGCCGGGCTTCCTGTCAAAATACGCCTCTGCGACACCATGGGCTACGGCGTGCCCTATCCGGGCTCTGCCCTGCCCCGCTCAGTTCCGCGCATTGTCCAGGCCTTTATCAACGCCGGCGTCCCCAGCTCGCAGCTGGAATGGCACGGCCACAACGATTTCCACAAAGCCCTCGTCAACGGCGTCACTGCCTGGCTCTACGGCTGCGGCAGCATCAACGGCACGCTGTTCGGCTTCGGGGAACGCACAGGCAATACCCCCATCGAAGCCCTGGTCATGGACTACCTGTCCCTTACCGGCGACGATGCGGCAGCCGACACAACGGTCATTACCGAAATTGCCGACTACTTTGAGAAGGAACTGTCCTACACCGTTCCCCACAACTATCCCTTTGCCGGCCGCGACTTCAATGCCACCAGCGCCGGCGTCCATGTGGACGGCATCATCAAGAACGAAGAAATCTACAATATCTTCGATACCACCCACCTGCTCAACCGTCCCGTGCCCATTGTCATCACCGACAAGTCCGGCCGTGCCGGCGTTGCCTACTGGATTAACCACAACTATAACCTGGCCGGCACAGACAAGGCTGTCACCAAGAAGCATCCTTCTGTGGGCAAGATTTACGACGATATCATGCGTGCCTACGATCACGGGCGCACAACGAATTTCTCCCACGAGGAAATGCAGAAGCTTGTCTCCCGCTACATGCCCGAATTCACGGTTACTGCATACGATCGCATGAAGGAGATGGCAGGCAAGCTCTCGGCCAACGTCCTTATCCAGCTCTCCAACGAGAAGGGACTGGTAGGCTTTGGCACAGAAGCCCAGACATTGATGACGGACTTTGCTGCCGCCCACCCCTTCATCCAGTTCCTGACGCTCACCGACGACAAGGGCAGGCTCAAGTGCCTGGCCCTGTCTGCCGACAAGGAGACAAGCAGCCTCTATGGCAGCGTCACGCCGGATTACGACTTTTCGGACCGCGAATGGTTCAAGGTGCCCATGGCTACAGGCAACCTGCACATCATGGATGTCTATGCCTCCCGCTTCACAGGCAAGCTCATCTGTACCGTTTCCTGCGCCGTGACGGATGAAGCAGACCATATCCTGGGCGTTCTCTCCTGCGACATGCAGGTTGAGGCAATACTCAAGTACGGCCACATGGCCGACGCCGATGAAAACGCAGTCTAAGCGTATTGTACCATGCTCACCACACTTCTTGCCTTTGCCGGCATCGGCCTGCTCTTTGCCATGATCCCGGGCCCTGACTTTGCCCTGGTTATGCGCATATCGCTTATCAAGGGACGCAGGGCAGCCTTATGCTCCTCGCTGGGCATAGCCTGCGGCCTCACAGTGCATACAGCCTTAAGCGTGGCTGGCCTCTCGGCAGTCATAGCCCATTCTCCCTTTCTTTTTCAGTGCATTACCTATCTTGGCGCAGCCTATCTTGCCTATATAGGCCTCTGTTCGCTGTTTGCCAGAGCCCCCCAAAAGAAGGACAGGGAAGGCCGTCCGGAGCAGCAGGGAAATGCCAGCCAGGCATCCGGCAAAAAAACGGCCGGATCTGCCTTCATCCAGGGCTTTCTGTGCAATGTCCTGAATCCCAAGGCAGTTATCTTCTTTCTTACCTTCCTGCCGCAGTTTGTGGTGCCGGAGCATGCCGTGCCTGTCCAGGCCCAGCTGCTTATCTTAGGCATACTCATGGTCCTCGTGGCCGGAGTCTGGTTTGTCTGCCTAAGCCTTCTTCTGGCGCACCTTAAGCGTTTCTTTGAAAACGAGACGTTCAGGCGGCGCTTAGAGCGTGTCACCGGCATCATCTTTCTTGGATTCAGTGCCAGGCTGCTTCTGGCTGAACAATAGGAAACAGGCTTCGGCCTTTCTGCGCCTTGCAATGTTTTTCACCATTCTCATACCGTAATTTTCTATCCGTTTTTACAGGGATACGCCCATGATTACCCTTCAGTCCTCTCCTGTCGTCCTTGCCGGCGGCACAGTCATTCCGGCTGAGGAGGCCGAAGCACGCGGCCTCAAAGCTTCCAGGGAAGCCACCCTGGCATCCCGTATCCTGACGGCCCACTCAAAGCCGTCTTCACAGGATGACCTGCTGCATGTCACCTTTGACGCCATGGTCTCCCATGACATCACCTATGTCGGCATCATCCAGACAGCCCGTGCCAGCGGGCTCACCAGCTTCCCCATGCCCTACGCCCTGACCAACTGCCACAACAGCCTGTGCGCAGTAGGCGGCACCATCAACGAAGACGACCATGTTTTCGGCCTTTCCGCCGCCAAAAAATACGGCGGCATCTTTGTGCCCACCAACCTGGCCGTCATCCATCAGTATGCCAGGGAAATGCTGGCCGGCTGCGGGCGCATGATCTTAGGCTCTGACAGCCATACACGCTACGGCGCGCTGGGCTGCATGGCCATAGGCGAAGGCGGTCCTGAGCTTGTAAAGCAGCTTCTGCGCCGCACCTATGACATCCCCAAGCCCGGTGTTGTGCTTATCTGGCTGGAAAATGCCCCCCAGCCTGGCGTAGGTCCCCAGGATGTGGCCCTGGCCATCATCGGCGCCGTCTTCAAGAACGGCTTTGTCAAAAACAAGGTCATGGAGTTCGCAGGCCCCGGCGTTGCCAGCCTGTCCGTGGAATACCGCTGCGGCGTAGACGTTATGACAACGGAAACAACCTGTCTTTCCTCCATCTGGGAAACGGATGACAAGGTTGAAAAGTATCTGGCCATACACGGCCGCAAGAGCGACTACAAGAAGCTGCAGGTAGAAGAGCCTGCCCTCTATGACGGCATGGTGCGCATAGATTTGTCCAAAATCGAGCCCATGATTGCCCTGCCCTTCCATCCCAGCAACGTCTTCCCTGTCAGGGAAGTGCAAAAGCATGCCGCAGACATTCTGGCCACAGTGGAAGAAGAGGCAGAAAAGAAGTTCGGAAGCGCTGCCAAGGCCTTCAGGCTGCGTGACAAGGTACACAGCGACGGACTGCACGTTGACCAGGCCATTATCGCAGGCTGTGCCGGCGGATCATACGAAAACCTCACCCTGGCCGGCGCCATACTGGAAGGCCGCCACACCGGCAATTCCAATTTCTCCATGTCAGTGTACCCTGCCTCCGAACCGCAGGCCCTGGCCCTGGTCAAGAATGGCACCTACACAAGGCTCATGAGCGCAGGCGCCCTTATCAAGAGCGCTTTCTGCGGTCCGTGTTTTGGCGCAGGAGACACTCCTGCCCACGGAGCCCTCTCCATCCGCCATTCTACCCGTAACTTCCCCAACCGCGAGGGATCCAAGCCAGGCAACGGCCAGCTTTCAGGCGTTGCCCTCATGGATGCCAGATCCATTGCAGCAACGGCTGCCAACGGCGGCCGCCTGACAGCAGCCACAGAGCTTGACTGGGACAAGATTCACCCCGAGCTTGACTACAGCTTCGACCCCATTGTCTACGCCACGCGCTGCTACCAGGGCTTTGGCAAGGCAGACAGCGATGCCAAGCTGATACTTGGCCCCAACATCACAGACTGGCCGGCCATGAGCCCCCTGCCTGAGCATCTTCTGCTTTCAGTCTGCTGTGTCATCAACGATCCGGTTACGACTACGGACGAGCTCATTCCCTCAGGTGAGACTTCCTCCCTGCGATCCAACCCGCACAAGCTGTCCGAATTTACCCTCTCGCGCCGCGATCCTGCCTACGTAGGACGTGCCAAGGACGTGCAGGCGCTTGAAACACGCCGTACAGGCAATCCCCAGGACAAGGCCCTTTTTGAGGAAATTGCAAAGCGCTGTGCCCCTCTGAAGGACGCCTCAGCCAGGACCTGGGACAGCGTCTTCAGCGCAGGCAGTTTAAGCAATATCGGCATCGGCTCGACCATTTTTGCCGTCAAGCCAGGCGACGGATCTGCCCGCGAGCAGGCTGCCTCCTGCCAGAAGGTTCTGGGAGGGTGGGCCAACCTGGCAGAAGAATATGCCACCAAGCGCTACCGCTCCAACCTTATCAACTGGGGCATGGTTCCCTTCCTCATGGAACCTGGCCTGGGAGAAAAGCTGGCAAACGGGGACACGATTCTTGTTCCAGGCCTTCGTGCCGCCATTGCGGAAAAGAAGCCGTCCGTTGAGGCCTGGCTCATCCATGACGGCAAGGCAAGCGCTCTCACCCTTGCTACAGGCGATCTGACGGACGATGAACGTGCCATCATTCTGGCAGGGTGCCTTATCAACTTCTACAGCCAGAATTAG
>CAVLCT010000081.1:0-9814 GCA_963661665.1 Bulleidia sp.
CATCTCCATTACAAACAAAGTCTGTATAATGCATAGACAAAAACAGTCTTACCAGCTCTTATTTTGCAAATTTATAGCATCAATTATGAAAATTGCTTCATCATTAACGATATGATGATTTTTTCAAAAATTTTATCTAGATAATATCCATATAAAAGCCTTTTAAAGAATAACTAATATGAAGATAAACAAGCCTGTTTCCCAAAAGAAAATGTCAAGATTAATAAAGATACAAAAAACGGCTGTATTTTACTTAGAAAAAAAAAAAAAAAAAAAAAACGCAAGTATTTTTTTTCTTTTTGCTATTTTTTTTCCACCTCTCCATTGTTTTCTGACAGATGCGCCAAAGTCCTCTCTGGCGGCTGGCACAAAAGCACAAAAAAAAGGCCCCGAAGAAACTCTCCGGGACCTTCCAGTTGAAGAAAATGTATAAACTGAATTACTTGTGTATGGACAGGCCTATGCCTTCAAACATTTCCATAATGCCAAAGCCATACCACAGGGTGTACACAATGTAGAACACCAGCATGCCAACAATAAGATGGATATGGTCGCTGACCTTGGCCACAGGCACGCTGAAGAAGTTGTTTCCAGGCTCAAGAGCCTTGCGGATCACCTGGTCAGTAACCTTGGCTTCCTCAAGCAGACCCTGTCTCTGCATATCCTTAATGCCGGGATTAAGGGTGTACCAGAAAGCACGCGACACCATAAGAGCAGGCTGGTTATACAGGTCTTCTATGGGCTTGGTATCGTTAAAATACAGCTTGTCGCCTACTTCGGTGGCAGCATTCAGGATAGTATGAAGATTGCCAGATATACGGACTCTTCCGCCTTCTGTCACAGCTTCGGCACCAAGAGCCTCATACACCTTCACAATGGTTTCGCCGAGTTCAGGCTTCTTCAGGGGCACGCTTATGGTGACCTGCTTGTCCTTTACTGTTTCCACACTTTTACGAACTTCGGGAACAAAGTAGGACGATCCCTTGGACAGGGAGTTGAACACGGAGTCTGCAAACTCAAGACCTGTCAGGTGATGGCCAGGCTTGGATTCATCAGGCAGCAGGGGGAACAGCAGGAAGCCGCAAACAATAGCAAAGGAGATTAACAGAAACATCCCCTTTATAAAGGGTTTTCTTTGATGCACTAACATTGTTTAGTCCCCTCTGAGCTTCGAGAAATTGACAACAAACTTGCTGATAACCCAGAAGCCAAAGAAGGCAACAACCGCCCAGAAGACGATATTGCCACAGAATTCGATGCCATTAACAAGGCCCATAGGCAGGTCGATAACTTCCAGCTCAACCATCTTCTTAGGCAGTGTAGCCACGCGGTTGAAGAAGCCGGCCAGAATGGACATGGCGTAGAATCCGCGAATCTGGGCACCTGCAACGACCTTGGTCGTCAGAGCGCCAATCTGAATTCCGACGAGGGAACCAAGCAGCATGCCGATGGCCAGGGTGTAGAACACATAGCCGTAGATGGCATACTGGCCGATGGCTGCGAAACCGGCAGTGAAGATAATCTGGAAGATATCAGTGCCGACCGTGGTCATGGCGGAGACGCCGAACACGTACACGAACATGGGGAAGGTTACGAAACCGCCACCAACGCCCATGATGGCTGCCAGAAGACCGACAAACACGCCGCCACAGGCAACGATCCAGGCAGAAATCTTGCGCCCGCCGGGGACAACGTTCTCATCAAAGGAAATAACCGGAGGAATATTGAGCTTCTGCAGAGTAGCGCCAATACCGGCCTTTTCTTTCTTTTCTTCGTTGCCATCAACTTTCTTCACGATACGGTGGGTAAGGCGAAGGTAGTCGTACATTGCATAAAAGCCCAGGAAGCCGAGCAGAAGCACGTACACGACAGTGATGAACACGTCAGAAAGGATAGGATTAAAGTTGTACAGGCCCTTGTTCAGGGCACCGCCGACAAAGGTACCAATGATGGAGCCGACCAGGAAGGACAGCGCCAGCTTGACAGAGACGTTGCCAAGCTTCTTGTGAATCGTGGTACCCATGATGGCCTTGGCAAAGATATGGAACAGGTCCGTACCGACAGCCAGAATGCCTTTCACGCCAACAGCCATCAGGGCAGGCGTAATAATGAAGCCGCCGCCAGCACCAATACAGCCGGTGATAAGCCCCGCAGCTACGCCGACACCAATTGATGCAAGGAAAATGGTCGTTGTGTAAAAGGATGGGGCATATGCTGCCTTACCACCAAGAATTTCATGACCGACATACGCTTCTGCAACACAGCAGGCGAGAATCGGTACTGCCAAAGCGAGAAGAATCAGCATCTTTTTGCGATTCTTCAATATGGAGGTTGATACCTCCAGGTCCCATCGAGCATACGCTTGGGATCCCGCTAAGAGCATATTATACAGCTCTTTCCCAAAACTCATCGAAAACCTCCTAATCAAAGCGATTTTCTTCACAAACTGGACAAAAGTGATTTTTGATAACATGAGACTTTCCTTATTGGAAGTACCCCGGAAACTGAAAAATGCCATTTTAACAAGGGTTAGCTGGGGGACAGCATTTGGCAGCTGTAAAAATAAAACTGTTATTACAAGTAGTTATACTGATTGTGATTTTATTACTATTCTGCTTGTTTTTTACTTCTGCCAGCCTATTTTTTTTCTGAACTTTTAGCGTTTTTGGTGCACACAGCTTCTGACATACACGAATTCACCGTGCAGAACAGAATTTTCTTCCTTTTTCAGGAGACAAGGCCTCTATCCTAGCTTTTTTTTTCACAATCAAAAATCACGAGTTCAGACAGGCTCGACAAATTCAAACACAGGATTTCACAAATTGTCTGCACAAACTGCCTCAAACTGTTCTGCATCACATTCAGCCAGGCGCAGTGCATGCCGGGTATCAGTGTTCATGTGCCTGCCATTTTTGCGCAAAGCATATGGGCCTTCAAACAGGCAAAAAAACCACAGGAAAACTTACGCATCAACATTATTATAGGGGGACTTATGCTGTATCTCCTTTTCCATGCCATTCGTTTCCTCAGTAATGCTTCCTTGCGGGAAACAGACACAGCCATTTGCTGCAAGATGCAGAATTCTGATGCCTTATACAGCTCTGCTTAAAGACTCACTTTTCAGAGATAATGTACAGTTGCTACGGCATAAGAGATGGCACCAGGATGGCAAGGAGAAATACCTTCCCTTCCCAGGGGACTGCATACAGAGAACGAGGCATTCACTTCTCTGATTTATATGCAGTGTTCTTTCTTCCTCACACAGAAGGTGTACTGTATCCATTCATCATTTGTTTGCAAAACAGAGACAGATATAGCTCCTCTTACCACAGACGGGAATGCAGTCTGTTTCAGACTGAACTCAACATCTGACTACCGCAACTTGAAAAACCTTCAGGCTGTCATTCTGTTTTTCAGAGCTATATTAAAAATGTTTCACGTGAAACATTCCGTCAGGCAAAAAAACTGCTGATACAGGAAAACACTTTAAGGGCTTTGTGTTAGTCAAAAACTCATAGTTCCTGCAATACGCTATTTCAGCGCTTTCCGGGTATTTATAAATATATAGAGATATCTTGATATAATAAAACATGTTGTAATTATTATTTTTTTATCTAAAAATAACTCATACATTTCCGTCATTTCTAAAAAAAACAACGCACATCAAGAGAAAAGCAGCCATACCATGACTAACCATTTTCCTGAGCCGTTTAATTTGTTTCACGTGAAACAATCCCAGGCAAAAACTTTCATGCCACAGCACCAGGAATATAAAAACAGAAAGGGACATATTTTCTTCTGCGAAATACACAATACTGGCAGACAGATGCAGTCAGGAGCTCTGATAATGATTTTCCATTTTCAAAAACATTGTCAGCTTAAAAATCAGCTAAAGGCACAAACTCTTTGTTTTCTGCTATGCCGCGAACACATTCTCTTTACAGATAAATAAAGAAGGCCTTTCCCAGTTCTGCCATCCTGTTCTAAAAACTGGCTGAGTTCCCCCAGTGCATCACAAATATATCGAACATAACACTGTCAGAGACTGGTCCACATTTAGGAACTGAAAATGTTTCACGTGAAACATTTTAAACATAAAGACCGGTCAAGCCCAGAAATACGCTTCAAAGATAAGCAAAGAAATTGACGTAGCCCAAACAATCGTCTAGAAAACTCTAAGATGATAGACACCACTAAACAAAAATAATGCGGAAAATGTTTCACGTGAAACATTTTCCGCCAGGAGCATATATTTTATGGCCCGTGTCATTTGTGTTGCCAATCAAAAAGGAGGCGTAGGAAAAACTACCACCTCCATTAATCTAGCAGCCTCTCTGGCTGTATTAGAACATAAAACCCTGCTCATCGACTGCGACCCGCAGGGAAACTCAAGCAGCGGCCTTGGCTATGACGAGGCTCTGGGAAACGGCACATTATACTCTGTCCTGTACAAGCCTGATCATGACTCTGTAACGTCTGCCATTACGGCAATAAAGCCGCCCTTTCTCAACATACTCCCGGCAGATATCAACCTGGTTGCAGTGGAAGTGGAGCTTGTCAACGAAATAGCCAGGGAGCGCTTTCTCAAAGACCTCATTTCCTGTATCGACAAGGATTATGAGTTTATTATTCTGGACTGTCCGCCTTCCCTGGGTCTGCTGACGCTGAATGCGCTTTGCGCCGCCAATGAGCTCCTTATTCCCCTGCAATGCGAATTTTTCGCACTTGAAGGCATAGCCAAGCTTATGGACACCTATTCCAAAGTTAAGGCAAAGCTCAATCCAGACCTTGCCATAGCCGGCATACTGCTCACGATGTATGACGTCCGCAACCGCCTGTCCAAGGATGTCAGAAGCGAGATAGAAAGAGTGCTTCCCAGGTACCTGCTCAAGACCTATATCCCGCGCAATGTCCGGCTTTCAGAAGCGCCAAGCCACGGAAAGTCCATTATCCATTATGACATCAAGTCAAAAGGTGCTGTGGCCTACCTGAATCTTGCCCAGGAACTTCTAACCAGGAAAGCCCTCCCCTAACCTACTGCTGCCTGCAACGGGGCAATGTATGCTCGCAGACCACTTCGTCCCTGAAATGCTTCTGGCGTATGGTCGTGCCGCATTCCCTGCACTGGAAGACCAGCAGTCCACCGTCATTGGCATTGCTCAGATGGAAGGGATGCACGGGATCAGTACGCCAGTCAGCGGTTTTCCTGCCGCAGACAGGGCATGTCACCTCAGCCTTGTATTCGTACTCATAATCCCAGTGCTCAAGGAAGTCCTTAAATTCCTTCAAGGATTCCTGAGGCACGCCGCCATGCCTGTAAAAGAGCTCGCGCTCGGCAGACTTTAAGTCATAGCGGGTCATTTCCCACATTTCGCGGCTGATAATATAGGCAAATGGCTTACCGTCAGGACCGTTCAGGGCACTGAGATGGGCAGGCAGCTGACGGCACTGTTCCAGCAATGGCAGTGCTCCCTGCAATATATCTGCACAGCGCACGCCCAGTTCTGCTGAAATAAAGAAACATTCATTAGCGTTCTTTGTATCCCGCATATGAACGATATGTGTTTCCAGATCAAACATAATTTTCCTCACCATACTCGCAAGTTGTCTTTCATGGCCCATAAAAAGGCACATAAAAGGCACTGAATACTATATCAAGGAGTCAACAGTGTCATCAAAAGGACTTGGACGCGGGCTGGACGCCCTGCTCTCTGTGGAAAACAAGGTCTCTTCAGACAGCAAGGTCTGTACACTTGCCGTGCACTGCCTTGTCCCAAACAAAAATCAGCCCAGGAAAACCATGACCTCAGAAGGCCTGGACGAGCTGGCTAAGTCCATCCGGCAGCAGGGGGTCATACAGCCCATTCTCGTCCGCCCCATGCCTGGCGAAGAGAACAAATATCAGATTATTGCCGGCGAACGCCGCTGGCGTGCGGCCCAGCGTGCAGGCCTCAGTGAGGTTCCTGTCTTCATACGCGAGATGAATGACAGGGATGTCATGGTAATCGCCCTGATAGAAAACCTGCAAAGAGAAGACCTGAATCCCGCAGAAGAAGCACTGGCCCTGCAGGAACTGAAAATCAGCCTGAACCTGACCCAGGAGGAGCTGGCTGACCACCTTGGCAAGAGCCGCTCCCAGATAGCCAATGCCCTGCGCCTTTTACAGCTTCCGGTCAATGCCCTGAAAAGCCTTCAGGAAGGAACCATCAGTTCAGGCCAGGCACGCTGCATTCTGGGCTTTGGCGAGGCTCCTGAAAAGCAGGAAACCTTCCTGAACTACATACTTGAAAACAAGCTGCCGGTCCGCACCTGCGAGGACATTCTCTCTTCATGGAAAAAAGGAGAGACGCTTCCCTGGGAAGCCGAACCTGCCGCTGATATGGTGAAGGCCGCACGCAAAAGACAGCCCAAGACTCCGGAATTCCGCCAGCTGGAAAAAGACATCTGCACATCACTGCAATGCAAGGTAAAGCTCTCCGGCACCCAGGAGACAGGAAAAATGACCTTTACCTATAAGAGCGAAGAAGAGCTGAACCGTATTTTAACGCTTCTGGGCATGAAGCAGTAAGCAAGTCTCTGCATCAGGCTCTGATACGGCAGGCATACATGCCTTCAAAAGGCTGCTCAACCGTATGCTCTTCTTCCAGGCTCACGCCGAAAGAATGGCAGACATCCCGTACCAGGGCACTGTTTTCGCTTTTTGTCACAGTGCACGTCATATAGATGATGTCACGCCCCTTGGGCACCATCAGAAGAGCCCTTTCAAGCAGGGCTTTCTGTGTCCTGGCATAGGAAGCAATATCTCTCTGGCGGAGCTTGATATCAGGGCGCCTGGACAGGACGCCAAGGCCTGAGCAGGGCACATCCAGGATCATTGTCCCGTCCCAGCGCATAAAGGGAGCCCTGGAACCGTCGCAAAGCATCAGGGCAGGCTTCTTAAGTCCCAGCCTTGTACATTCCCCCGGGATCTCACGTATTCTCTGCCAGGAAATATCAGAGGCAAGCTCCACAGCATAGCCTCTTTCCAGAAGCAGTGCCGTCTTGCCGCCAAATCCTGCGCAGGCATCCCATACGGGGCTATCCCTGTCTATTGAGAGGGAAGCTATGGCAAGTTGGGATCCGGCAGCCTGAAAGGACAGCCTGCCTTCTATGGCCAGGGCAGACAGGGAAACATCTGCCGGCCCCCCTTTGGGAAAATACAGCCCGTACTGTCCGGCATCCCCTGGAAGAAGCTCGGCATTTTTGCCAAGAAGCATTTCCCGAAGCTCATTGCAGCCAGCCTTCTGGGGATTTAAGCGGATGCAGGCAAGAGGCCTTGCAAAGCTTGCCTGCATGACGGCCCTGGCCTTCTCTTCCCCGCATTCTTTCAGCAGAAGCTTTCCCAAGGCAGGCGGAAAGGAGGTGTAGCGGCAGAAGGCGTCAAACTCGCCCTCCCCTTCCCTGCTGTAAAAATCCTGTAACTGTACAGCATCTCCCAGACGCAGAAGGGAGCGCAGGCCGCCGTTGGCAGCACCGGCAATGCCCTTGCCGGCCAGAAAACGGATATCAGACACAGTCTCATTGACAACGGCATAGGCAGGTGCACCGTCCTGAAAGAGAAGTGCTGTGCAGGCAGTAAGCAGAAGATGCTGTACCGGCCTGGGAAAACGGTCAAACTTCGGATACACGCCCTTCAGCACAAAAAGACAGCGCACATATGCCCTGAGGCAGCAGTAGGCCAGATCCGTAGCCTGGCGCCTGGCATCCTTTGAAAGAGGCGTCCTGTCCAGGGCAGATGACAAGGCTGCCTGCAAGGGTGCCCCTTTTTCCGTCTCCATAAGGACAAGAAGAGCGACCTTCCTTGCAGAAGGCCGCAGTGCATCCAGTCTGGCTGAAAAAGACATCGTTATTTTCCTGCCAGAGGCTTAACCTGCCCTGCAAGGGCAAGTTCAGGCGTGCCAAGCCTCTGTCCGTTCAGAAAGGAGGCGACATCCATGGATTTTTTTCCCTGGGGACGCACCCTTTTTACATCAAGGCACCCGTCCTCGCAGGCAAGCAGAAGCTTTCCCTTCCTGGCATAGACCTCTCCTGCCGCCATCTTGCCCTCAAAAGGAACTGGGCAGGCTTCTTCAATTACCAGCGTCACGTCGCCGCCTGGAAGGCAAAGCGTGACATGGGCGCCCGGATCCGGTGTCACGGCCCTGATATGGCAGTCAGCTACGGAGCAGGGGCAGAAGACGTCTATCAGTCCGTCGGCCTTCTGTATCTTGGAGGCATAGGAACTCTCCCCCTGCTGGGGCACAGGCTCAAGCGTTCCGGCGCGCACATCTGCCAGCACAGTTTTCAGCAGCGGAAGTGAGAGCTGGGCCATCTTTTTTAAAAGGGAGCCTGATGTCTCGCGGGCAGTGAGCACAGAACAGCCTGCATAGACAGGGCCTGTATCAAGGCCTGCTTCCATGCGCATAATGCTCACACCTGTCTCTTCTTCCCCGTCCATAATGGCTCTTTGTACAGGAGCGCAGCCCCTGTATTTTGGCAAAAGGGAAGTATGAATATTGATCGGGGCAAAGCGGGGGACAGCCAGAACACTCTCAGGCAGCAGCATGCCATAGGCAGCCACTACAAGAAAATCAGGCTTAAGGCTCTGAAGCACTGCCAGTTCTTCTTCGCCCTTCAGGCTGGCAGGCTGACGGACAGGAAGGCTGTTTTTTTCAGCCAGCACCTTTACAGGCGACGGCTGAAGCTTCTTTCCCCTTCCGGCAGGCCTGTCCGGCTGCGTATAGACGCAGGATACGGATACATCATCAAATCCCAGCAGCCCCTCAAGGATATCCGCCGCAAACTCCGGCGTGCCCATGAAGACTACGCTTGCTGTTTTTCCTTTCTCTTGAGCCACTTTTTCACCCTGGTGTCATAGAGGGCACGACGCAGACGGCCTATTTTGTCAATAAACAGTGTGCCCTTCAGATGATCTGTCTCATGCTGCACAATGATGGCCTCGTAGCCGTCAATATCCCTCTCAAAAACCTTGCCGTCCAGGTCCATGGCCTTAAGGTGTATGGAGGAAGACCGTTCCACATCGGCCCTGTATTCCAGAGGAACCGAGAGGCAGCCTTCGCCCTTGCTGACAATGCTTTCCCCTGTCAGTGTGACTTCGGGATTGATCAGCACATGCGGGTCTTTCACATCTTCCTTGCTTGAAGGATCATAGACGACAATATTGAGATGCACGCCTACCTGGGGAGCAGCAAGCCCTACCCCGGGCGCCTCGTACATGGTAAAAAACATATCCTCGACAAGGGTGCGGATGTCGTCCGTAATCTCTTCAACAGGTACTGACACCTCTCCGAGGCTAGGGTCAGGATATAAAACTATTTCTCGTCTGGTTGCCATTTTCACTCCGAAACATCCGTGCATCACCTGCACGCAAGAACAAAAAAGCGTTCAAGCCGGAAAGGATTTATGCTTCCTTTCCGGCTTTCTTTTCTGTCTTGTTACAGTGCCTATTGCTGTTCCTTTGCCTGTTCCTGTGGCTTTGCCGGCTTTTCAGCAGGCTCCCGCAGCTTCAGGCCAAGTTCTCGCAGCTGGGCGCCGGACACCCTGTTCGGTGCCTGTGTCATCAGGCAGGTTGCCTTCTGGGTCTTGGGGAAGGCAATGACATCGCGGATGCTCTGGCAGCCGGCCAGAAGCATGACAAGACGGTCCAGACCAAAGGCAAGGCCGCCGTGCGGCGGGGCACCGAATTCCAGGGCATGGAAGAGGAAGCCGAACTGCTCCTCTGCCCTCTCGGGCGTAAAGCCTAAGGCCTCAAACATCTTCATCTGCGTGTGGGCAG
>CAVLCT010000082.1:0-9708 GCA_963661665.1 Bulleidia sp.
AAACCGCCATAGACTCTGCCGCACGTGCTGTCCGTAACTGTCACCGTATTTGAGAGGCTGTTCCACGTGCCTGTCGAAAAATCGATAGCGCCACCGTAAACTGAATCGACAGTACTGTTCGTCACACTGACCGTACTATCAGAAATTGTACCGCTTGTATCAGTTGCCGCTGAAAGACTGCCGACTATCAGGCCAGCGCCGACAGCATATTCAAGACTGTTGTTTCCTTCAACGCTGAGTTCAGCACCTGTTATATCGCTGTCTCCCCTGTTTCCATACACTCTCGCATAGTCTGCCAGTACATAGCTTGTGCCGTCCTTTGCGACAGCAGTCGTTTCTGTCACGACAAGGGCCCCTGTGCCATCGGCTTCGCTTTCAGCAGCCTGTGCCTGCGGAGGACACAGCAGGGCCGAGCAAAGAAGAACTGAAAGCATCCCGCCCTTCACAAGCGTTTTTGAAGAAAGGACAGGTGCTGTCTTCAGCAAGCTCCGGGACATCAGGTGGTTTTGGCATACCATTTTCAAGGGCGAACTCCTCTATACTGTGCCTTTGGAAAGGCAATACAGCGTGACCATGAGCATGCTCGATCCATGCTATGGAAAAATAACGAAAGCCATCTGTCTCTGACATACCTGTTACCGCAGGACTGACGGGGGAAGTATGTGAGGCAAATGACTATATTAATATAATGTCAATTATATGAAAGAAATTGTGACACATGTCAATGCCTTTGCCGCCTGGATCTTTCTGACGCCAATGGGGCAGAAACTCATACAGCAATCCGGAATATGAAGTGCATTTTCTTTTTACTTTTAAATTCTGCCATATACAATATGCTACTGACCATAGAATAAAAATCATGCGCAGGCACGACAATAAACCTCTTTGCACTATGCAATTCAATTTCAAAATTACAAGATATTCTGCAACAATATTTTTATGTACTATTGACAAATTTAAGCAGCAGCATATATAGTTTAATCACACAAAGCGTTGTAACACGCGCAATGTACTATAAAAATGAATGTTATTTTCATATATATCTGTTATGTAACAGCAATATGAATATTATATTCACTTTCAATGTTTCCCATATTCGTGCGTACAGCACGCAACGGAGTGCCCGGCCCGCTGGCAAAACAGCAGACGTGGCAGCGTCTGTCCCTCCTTCGGGCAGGCCGGTTCACTCCGTCTGCAGCAAGCATCCGTACATAATTATTACTTAAGACAGAGCAAAAGGGACCACTCTTGAGCCTTGGGAGAAAACCATGAGTCAGGCATTAAACGACATCAATGCCGCCGCCAGATCCACAGAAATCAAGGTACGCAAGGAAGTAGCCGCACTCACCATCGGCTGGTTCGCCCTGCTGGCAGTCATTGCCTTCTTCGTCAGCTGATACCATTTCTGTACTGGCTGCAGCTTCCAGCAAGCAAAACTTTTCCCTTAGCCCTGTATGCTCTGCATGCGGGGCTTTTTCATGCACAAAAATCATGTACTGCACAAGTTGACATATCACATGCTATGTGAAACAACTGTTTCTGCAAAAGCTGTATGCCTCCACCCGGCTCCCTTCCCTGCAAAGCATATTATGGAAAATTCCCCATGAACAACCTGCGGCAGCAACAAAAGGAACAGACAAGGAACACACTGCTTGAAAACGGGGCACAGGAAATTGTGCGCGTGGGCCTGGCCCAGATCTCCATACGGCATATCTGCCGTCTCTCAGGCTGCACCCTTGGCGCCTTCTATGCCAGCTTTGCCAGCAAGGAAGCCTTTTTGCTGGCCGTCATGGACAGCTTCACAGGTAAAATCTTTGCCTCCATCAGCGAGCTGGTGGAAAAAACGGTACGCGACGGCATCACGAACTGCCGATCCAACCTGGAAGCCTGGATTGCCAGGATGCACGAGGACAGGCTGTATTCAGAGCTCCTTTGCGAGTTTGCCATCCACGCAAGGCATGATGCCCGCTTTCGGGAAACATTCAGCAGCTTCATGGTCAGCTGGTGGCAGAATATGACCCGGGCAGTCACCCTGCTCTGCAACGGGCTTGGCCTGCAGCCTAAGGAGCCCTTTTCAACACTTGCCATGCATTTGTCAGCCATGTGGCTGGGCCTGACCTTGCAGGAACCCTTGCAGGACGCTTTCAAAGATGCCCGGCCGCCCACGTTCTTTGAGGATATAAACCGCATCCTGGATGCGGCAGAACGCAATACTCCTTAAAAAAGGCAGCTTCATCCTTCAGCGCCAATAATGTAGCGAGGTGTTTTTCCATGCACGCCATACCATACAGAAAACGTATAAGGCTCTGCCATGCAGCCGCAAGGCTCCTTCTCCTGCTCTGGGCCATATTGCCCTGCCTCTCCCTTGCCTCCTGCTCCTCAGGAGAGGACAGGGAAAAGGCACGCCTCGTGCGATCCATGACAGTTTCCCTCTCTAAGGAAAACAGCTGCCCAGCCCTGACAGGACAGGTTGCCGCCCATACGCTTGTAGCCGCTTCCTTCAGAGTCAGCGGCAAAATCGCCGAACGCCTGGCCTATTCAGGAGACGCCGTGCAGAAAGGACAGGTCCTGGCCATTCTTGACAAGACCATCCTCAATAACACCTGGATTTCTGCAAAGGCCCAGACAGCCGCAGCCAGGGCAGCCCTTGTTCAGGCAGAGCAGCACAATGCCAGGGTGCAGGGGCTGTTGCGGGAACGCGCCGTCTCAAAAGAAAATGCCGAAGCGTCAGTACGCCAGGCAAGGAGCGCCAGGGCCAGCCTGGAAGCAGCAGAGGCCTCTGAGGCATCGGCCTTAGAGCAGCTTGGCTATGCCGAGCTTAAGGCCGAAGAAGACGGCATTATAGTTGATCGCCTGGCTGAGGCAGGGGAAGTGGTCAGTGCCGGACAGCCTGTCTTCCGCATTGCCCTGCATGAGGGCAGGGATGCCGTCTTTGACGTGCCTGCCATGCTGCTTTCAGCCCTTCCTGCAGGACAGGCCGTAGAGGCGTGCCTGGACAGGACCCCTGACATCTGCTCCAGGGCAACGGTATATGAAGTAAGCCCCGAGGCTGATGCCGCCACCAGGACGCACCGCACCAGGGCGCATATTGAAAAGCCGGACCAGATGGACTTAGGGGCAGCGCTAACTGTGCGGCCTCTCAGGGAAGAAGAAGCCATTCGCATTCCCTTTGCAGCCCTTGCCAATGTGGACGGCTCGCCCTGCGTCTGGGTTATTGATGCCAAGACCATGCAGGCAGCCCCGCGCAAGGTAGAAATCGGCGGCTACTCTGCAGACATGGTGACAATCGCCTCCGGCCTTGAGGAAGGGGAGCGCATCGTCACGGCAGGCGTGCAACTGCTCCAGGAAGGCCAGAAGGTACGGACTGAATAAGGTACGGTTTAAGCAATGCAGCGCTTCAATCTCTCCAAATGGGCCATAGAGCACCATACGCTCATGGCTTTCTTCATGATTCTGATCTTTGTCTCAGGCATCTGGTCCTATTTCAGGCTGGGACAGAACGAGGATCCGAACTTCACCATACAGACCATGGTGGTCAAGGCCTACCTGCCAGGCGCATCCATGGAAGAGACGACAAAGCAGCTGACTGACAGGCTGGAAAAGAAGCTGCAGGAAACGCCGCACTTAAAGTATGTCAAAAGCTATACCCTGCCAGGGGAAACAACCATCTATGTGACCCTGAAGCCCAGCACCTCAAAAAACGACGTCCCTGACTGCTGGTACCAGGTGCGCAAGAAGATGGGCGACATAAGGCATGAGCTGCCGTCAGAGACAGTCGGCCCCTTCTTCAACGACGAGTTTGGCGACGTCTATGGCATAATTTACGCCTTTACAGCAGACGGCTTCACGCACCGTGAGCTTAAGGACTATGTGGAAAACGTGCGCAGGGAGCTTTTGCGCATACAGGACGTGGAAAAAGTCACTGTCATCGGCGCGCAGGCTGAAAAAATCTATGTGGAGTTCTCGCCCCATACCCTGGCAAATCTGGGCATCAGCAGGAGTGCAATAGTCAGCGCCCTGGCAAAGCAGAATGCCCTTACGCCTTCCGGCGTCGCAGACACAGGATCAGAGCGCATCGTTATTGAGACGACAGGGCGCTTTCTCGATGCAAAGGACATAGCCGGCGTAACCGTCCATGCCAACGGCCGCAGCGTCCGCCTTGGCGATATTGCCACAGTCAGAAAAGGCCTTCAGGATCCGCCTGACAACCTCTTTCGCTGCAACGGGCAGGATGCCATAGGGCTTGGCATTTCCATGAGCAAGGGCGGCGATGTGCTGTTGCTCGAAAAAAACATGAACAGGGCCATGGAGCAGATCAGGGAAAGCCTGCCGCTGGGTATTGAGGTGCATCTTGTCTCCAACCAGCCCAGTGTCGTGCGCATGGCTGTGCACGACTTTATGAAAACGCTCTTTGAGGCCATTGTCATTGTCCTGGGCCTAAGCTTCCTAAGCCTGGGCTTAAGGGCCGGGACAGTCGTTGCCTTCTCCATCCCCTTTGTCCTGGCGCTCACCTTCGTCGGGATGTTCATCTTCAATATTGACCTGCAACGTGTCTCGCTTGGCGCCCTCATCATCTCGCTGGGGCTGCTGGTGGATGACGCCATGATCACCATTGAGTCCATGGTCTCACGGCTGGAAAAGGGCTGGAAGCTCAAGGATGCCGCCTGCTATGCCTATACGGCAACAGCCTTTCCCATGCTCACTGGCACGCTTGTCACCATTTTCGGCTTTATTCCCATAGGGCTCACCAAGTCCATGGCCGGGGAATACTGCTTCTCGCTCTTTGCCGTAGTGGCGCTCTCTCTCCTCTTTTCCTGGTTCGTTGCCGTGCTCTTTGCGCCGGCTTTGGGCATGAAGGTGCTCTATGAAGGCTATAAGCCAAAGGCCGCAGGGTCACACAAGATACAGCAGTGGTTTACGGCCATGCTGCACTTTGCAGTAAGCCATCCCCGCAAGACAGTTGCCATAACAGTGGCCGTCTTCTTCCTCTCCCTGGCCGGCATACGGCTCATTCCCATGCAGTTTTTCCCGCAGTCCGAGCGCCCGGAACTTCTGGTTGACATAACGCTCAGGCAGGGCATGTCCATCGAGGCCACGGACAAGGTGTCAAAAAGGCTGGACGAGCTGCTTGCAAAGGACAAGGACGTGGATCACTGGAGCAGCTATGTCGGCAAGGGCGCAGAGCGCTTCTACCTGCCCATGGACGTGCAGCTCCCCAATACAAGCTATACGCAGACCGTGGTCATAACAAAGGACACTGAAGCCCGTGCCAGGGTGCAGGAGAGGCTCTACAAGGCGCTGGGAGAGGAGTTCCCCGAGGTCCTGCTGAAGGTTGCTCCCATGGAAATGGGGCCGCCTGTGGGCTGGCCTGTGGGCTACAGGGTCACAGGTCCCGATATCAGGACCGTGGAAAAATATGCCAGGGAAACAGCCGCCGTCATGCGCGGCTATGACGGCGTCAAAAGCATCAGCTTCAACTGGATGGAACAGGGCCGCAAGCTTTCTGTCAATGTACGCCAGGAAGAGGCCAGGCGCCTGGGGCTTTCATCCTCGGACATAGCCCAGGCCGTCTATTCAGCCATAAGCGGCGCCACGGTGACCAAGGTGCGCGATGACATCTACCTCACAGACGTCGTCCTGCGTGCCGATGCTGTCTCAAGAAAGGACATTGCCTCCATTGAAATGCTGGACATCCAGCTGCCAAACGGCAAATCCGTGCCACTGGGGACTGTCGCCCAGGTTGAATACGTGCAGGAGTATCCCCTTGTCTGGCGCAGGGACAGGCTTCCGGCCATCACAGTACAGGCCGATGTAACCAATGTCACGGCAGCCACGGCAGTAGCCCAAATGAAAAAGGATATGGATGCCATCAGGGCCAGGCTTCCCTTTGGCTACCATATAGATGATGCCGGCACAGTGGAAGAATCGGCAACCAACATCCAGGCAGTGGTGGATACAGTGCCTGTCATGGTCTTGTGCATCCTCATTGTCCTCATGATACAGCTGCAAAACTTCCGCTATCTTTTCCTGGTCTTAAGCGTGGCACCCTTAGGGCTTATCGGCGTTGTGGCAGGGCTGCTCTTTACAGGCAGCGCCATGGGCTATGTAGCCCTGCTTGGCGTTGTCTCCCTTATCGGCATGATCGTGCGCAACTCGGTCATTCTGGTGCATCAGATTGATCTGGAAAAGGAGAGCGGCAAGGATACCATGGAGGCCGTGATTGCCGCCTCCGAGGTCCGCTTCAGGCCCATCATGCTGACAGCCGTTGCGGCCATCATGGGCATGTACCCCATAGCCTCCACCTCGTTCTGGGGGCCCATGGCCTATGCCATCATGGGCGGGCTTGCCGTGGCCACGGTCCTGACACTGGTCTTTATTCCGGCGCTGTATGTGCTTATCTTCCACGTTCCGGCAGAGCTCTCGCCCCTGCCTGGGAAGCCGGCAACAGAAGAAAAGGCGGAAGAAGGAAAGACTGAAGAGGCAACGCAGCCTGACGATTAACGGGCATACGGAAAAGGGGGAATGGCAAAAGTCATTCCCCCTTCCTCATTACAGGCTCTTATTCCACGGGTTCTTCCCCGAATTTGTTTTCCCCTTTCTGCCCTGGCCTTGCAGCCCAGTAGAGGCAGACAAGCTGCACTACCGGGATAAAGAAAAAGGCAATGCGCCAGGTCCCGTAGCCTAAGTCATGCAGCCTGCGCACAAAGACGCTGAAGAGCGGGATGGTCAGGGCAAGCATGACCATAGCCTGGATGACAGGCCCCACATTGGGTGGCAAAAAGAGCCAGGAGACAAGAAAGACAACAAGGTTGAGTACAAAGACAACCAGTACAAAATACCAGAATTCCGTCCTGGAGGCCCTGCCTTCCAGGCTTGTGTACTGGGCAAGACAGGCTGCCACTGCATTTTTAACGTCCACTAAATACCTCCCTGCTTTGCTGCCAGCCAGGCATTATTCAGGCTTTATGGCATCAGGTACATCTATGGATTCAAGGCAGTCAGCTGCATGCAGGACCTGCCGTATCCTGCCAAAGGAAAGCTTTGTGACGGCCAGGTAGTTTTCCCGTTTATGCGGAAAGAGGCAGTTTGTACAGACCTTGACGCCCTTTTCGTTATAGGCAAAGTTGCCGCCGCAGTGCCTTCCTAAAAGATAGAGGGGGCAGTAGCAGAAAAGGCAGTTGAAATTATCGGGATCTGCACCGGCATGGCAGGGAAAATACGGACATTTCCTGTTGCTGAAAAAGGAATATGCCTCAGAGATTTCTGCCGCCGGCTTTTTCCTGCCTGTATCGTCCATGATAGGTTCCCCCTGTCCTTATGCCGCAGGATCTTTGTCCTGCCAGGTACAGACAAAGCAAAAGGCGCCGGCTTGTCAAGGGCTTGCTTTTTTTTGCGGCAATGCTTATGTATCTTTCATCCAATATTTTTTGGGGGCGCACTGGTTTCGACGGGGACGTGGAAGCCGAAGTCGCAGGTCGAGGCGCCGCTGGCCTCGTAAAAAGCGGCAACAAAAGTAATTGCCAACGAAAACGATTACGCCTACGCCTACGCTGCCTAATCAGCGTGTGGTACCGGCTGTTTTTTAACAGCCAGGTCGTCACGGGTGACGCCCAATAACCTGTGCCGGCCTCATCTATTGGGCTGGCAGGAGCAGGTGCCAACCGGTGCTTCTGCGAGGATTCTACGGCTGGCTGGCCTTTATGGCGCCTGACTGGTGGCAACCATAAGGGCAAGATTTAAGATCAGTCTAAACCTGTAGAAGCTTTGCGTGGAACTTTCTCGGACGGGAGTTCGACTCTCCCCGCCTCCACCACAACTTTGCGTAAAAGGTATATATCCCGAAAGTCGCGATATAAAGCTGACTTTCGGGATTTTTCTTTGCCATTGGAAAGGCTGTTCTATGAACATACAGGCAGAACTGGACCGGCTGCGGGAAGAAAACGCACGCCTGAAAAAACTTCTTTTGCGCCACGGCATAGCCTGGGAAGACAGAAATGATTCTTCTGTGCAAAAGAAGGATATGCCTTCACAGGGCAAAGAAAGTTCTGGTCCTTCACAGTTCAGCACGTCTCAAAAAATTGCCATCTTCCGCCGCCTGTTCTCAGGCCGCGAGGATGTCTATCCCAAACGCTGGGAGTCCCAGACAAAGGGAACATCAGGCTATGTCCCTGCCTGCGGCAATGAGTGGAAGAAGGGCATATGCCTGAAGCCCAAAGTACGGTGCGCAGACTGCCCGGCAAGGAAGCTCATGCCAGTCACTGACCAGGTTATCTATGACCATCTGTCAGGCAGGGTTACCATAGGCGTCTACCCTCTGCTACAAGATGATACCTGCCGCTTCCTGGCCGCAGATTTTGACGAGGAAGACTGGAAGAGCGATGCCAGGGCCTATCTTAAAAGCTGCCGTGAGGCAGGCATTCCTGGGTATGCCGAGATATCCCGCTCCGGAAAGGGCGCACATGTGTGGATCTTCTTTTCAGAGCCTGTTCCTGCCAGGGAGGCAAGGAAGCTTGGCTCTGCCCTTCTAAGCCTGACCTGCCAGAATACCCGCCAGCTCTCGCTTGCAAGCTATGACCGCCTTTTCCCCAACCAGGACAGCATGCCCAAAGGAGGATTTGGCAACCTTATCGCCCTGCCCCTGCAAAAAGAGCCGCGCAGGCTGGGACGCAGCGTCTTTGTCGGCGAGGATTTTCAGCCATGCCCTGACCAGTGGGCCTATCTTGCCTCGGTCCGTACCATGGCAAAGAAGGACCTTCTTGATGCCGTGCTGCGCCTCTGCGGAAAATGCCACCCGCTGGACGTGGCCTTTGCCGAAGAAGATAGCGGAGAAGCGATGGCTGCGGGAGCTGATGCTGACAGCACCAATGCCCCGTGGAAGCGCCCTGCCCCGCAGACAGCAAAACTGCCAGGGACAATGCCACAAAAGCTTCCCCTCATTCTTGCCAGCCAGATTTTCATTCCCAAGGACAGCCTTGTCCAGGCTCTGGGCAACCGCCTGATACGAATGGCATCCTTTCAGAATCCGGAATTTTACAGAGCCCAGGCCATGCGCCTTCCTGTGTGGAACAAGCCAAGGATTATTACCTGCGCTGAAAACCACCCTAAGCACATTGCCATCCCCCGCGGCCTGCTTGACGATGTTCTGGCCCTGCTTTCAGCCAACGGCATCAGACCTGAGATACAGGATGAACGCCTGTCAGGGAAGATCGTTTCCGTGCAGTTTGCAGGAACATTGCGGCAGGATCAGCAGGAGGCAGCGGACGCTGTACTCTGCCATGACACAGGCGTGCTCTGCGCTCCGACAGCCTTTGGCAAGACAGTCACGGCCGCAGCCATCATTGCCCAAAGAAAGGTCAGCACGCTTGTCCTTGTGCACCGGACTGCGCTTATGCAGCAATGGGAGGAGCGCCTGAAAGCCTTCCTGGATCTTGAAGACGGCTGCCCGGGCTTTATGGGCGGCGGCAGAAACAGGCTCTCAGGAAAAATTGATATTGCCGTCATGCAGTCACTGGTGCGCAATCAGGACCTGCACGATATACTGGACCAGTACGGCCAGATTGTTGTGGACGAATGCCACCATATCTCGGCATTCTCCTTTGAGACCCTGCTTAAAACAGCAAGGGCACGCTTTGTCCTGGGGCTTACGGCAACGCCCGTCCGACGTGACGGACATCATCCGGTCATCCTCATGCAGTGCGGGCCAGTACG
>CAVLCT010000083.1:0-9521 GCA_963661665.1 Bulleidia sp.
CTTCCAGTTCGGAGCGAGAGCTTTTGCTGTCTTTGAACTCTTGTATAATATTCTTGTCACTCTCATCGACCTTGTCGCTTTCAAGCAGGTAGGAGTATGGGATGGAAACACGGCGGACCAGTGCCCGTACCTGCTCAACTGCGTGACTGAAATTTTCAGCATCAATTTCTTTTAAGGTAAGAAATATAACGGGATACTGGTTCATCCACTTGTCGCAGATCTCCTTGTTTTTCGATATGGCAAGCCCGTCAAATATAGCCTTGCTGTCCTGGCTGATATCAAAGAAGTCACGCAGCATGGTCATCATCAGCGTCTTGCCGAAGCGGCGCGGACGGGTGATGAGGGAAACTTTGGGAGGCTCTCCGCATAAAAGTTCTTCAATCAAGGCTGTTTTATCTGCGTAATAGCATGAGTTCTGACGAATTTCCCGGAAAAACTCCCCGCCGATTTTGATACGCATATCAGACATGTCTTTTCCTCCTTTTATACAGCCAAGATACCGTCGGATTTTACGGAATGGCAGATGCAGCTGCCTGTTCCTGCTTCATTTGTTCCTGACACCGCCCTCAATATAAGTTATTGGCTGAGCGCTGGCAATCTTGGTGCCCGTAACACCATTGCTGCCAGCCTTGTTTTTCTCCGGCGTCCGGCATGCACGCATCTCCTTCTCCTTCTGGTGTCCCCTTTTTTCTGCAAAGATACATTGCAATGCCTCCCAAAAAAACGTTGTTTCTTGCAACAAAGTCCTTGCTTTTCCAGCAAAACAGGTGTTAAGAGCAAAGTCCAGATAAACAAAGAAGATAGGTGTGCAGTATCAGAGGCCCTGTCTTATGGTCATGCTGTCTGAAGACATCTCATGATGCCATACGCCAAGGCCCTGTTTTTTGTCCTGTCACTTTTTTGCAAAAGGGCAGGCATCACGGTCAGAACTGTGCACTGAAAAAGGCTCGTGTCTTTCGGGAAGCGGCTGAGAGATTGCTTTTTTGCTCTTTCAGGCTGTTTCCCCCTGTTTGTTCCTGGCAGAAAGCAGCTTTGCATGCCTGCCCAAGGCAGGGAACAGATCCGTTTTTTAAGGAACAGCCGTTTTGTACCGGCTGCCTGTATCATCCATTCACCGCTGTATCTCTGGCTGACCATGTCGCCAGGGCATGACGTTCCAATAAAATGGCCAAAAAAAACATATCAATCGTTTCCGTCAAGGAAGCGAACAACCGTTCCAGGCATATATTTCTTCTGCTGGATGCAATCTTTACTCCCAAGGAAAGCAACAACGACGAGCTCTTCCGCTGCCTGATGTCGCTGGAAGCCTTGCCGTCCACTGTGCGCACAAGCGACGATCTGGGGCGCTACCGCAAGAGCCTTGCCGATGTGTACCAGGGCCCTGGCAACGGGGACATGGACAGGGCAAGGCGCTTTGAATACTGCAAAAAGGCAGTGCAGGATTTTGAGATCAGGCTGCTTTTGAGCAGGATGAGCGTGGACAAGGCCTTCCTGGCCCAGCCCATGGGACGGACGGTGGCGCAGGTGCTGGCCCTCTTCAAGAACAGCGAGCTGGTCTTTCATGAGCTCAGCCGCGAGGCAGGCCCTGTCCAGGCAGTGCAGCTGGATCTGTACAGACAGGCCTTTGTGCGCTCCTGTGCTTTTGACAGACAGTGGTTTGCAGGCCTTGCTCCGTCCTTGCAGTCAGTCCTCTTCCTGGACATGATGCGCCTCTTCTGCAACGAAGGCTATATTCATCCCATCCTCTGTGCCTGCATGCGCGACTGCCGCCAGGGGCGCTTCCCCAAGCCGGTAATTTCCTCAGGCGGGCTCATTATGGCGGCTTTCTGGCAGGGCAGGGCTGGTGACGCCCTTGAACTGGAAAAACAGCCCCTGCATTCTGCCGACCATGCCACCATGCGTGCCGTGGCCACCATGCTGCTGTCCCTCTTCCTGGGCCGCGACAAGGCCATGGAGCACTGCGCCCTGGCCATCCGCATCCTGAAAGAAAAGATGCACGTGCGCGGCACCCTGAACATAGGCCAGGTTGCTGGCCTTCTCATCAGCCTGACCCGCTTTGTGCACGGCGGCGAGCGCGAGCTTCTGGAAATGCGCCAGAGCCTTGCCAAGCTGACCGAGGCCAACGTCGGCAACGAGGGCTATACCTTTGGCAGGTGCGGCATGTACGGCCTGCTGGCCCTGGACGAATTAAAGCAGGGGCGCTTCCGCAGGGCAAAAATCATGCTGGACAAGGCCGACAATGAGTCCATGCATGATGACAACTATCTCTCACGTCTTTTGCACTATGCAGCCAGGGTGCGCATCCGCCCCTCGGCACTGGATGCCGTGGAGATAAAGGCCGTCATAAAGGAATACGAGGGCTTTCCTTATTTGCAGCAGTGCTTTGCCATGCTTCTTTGCTCCCTGCCCGGGCAGGACGGCCAGGAGATACAGGACGTTATGGCGCAGGGCGGTGCTGATCCTGTTATCCTGCTGGATCTCTCCTCCCTGGTTGAAAAGATGCCAGGCTGGGAGATGCGCCTGACAGCCCTTGAGAACCTGGCCAGCGAGGAAGGCATCCGCGAGCAGGAAAAACGGCTTATCTGGATCCTTGACGCAGACAAGGACAATGTCACGGTGCAGCAGCAGAGCTACGGCGCAAAGGGCTGGACCAAGGGACGCAATGTCCCTCTCAAGCGCCTGAGTTCGCAAAGTGCCGAGATGGACTGGATCAGCGACGACGACAGGAGGATCATCTCCTACATAGATCAGGACGAGGCCTTCTGGGATGCCAATATTACGCTGCGCCTGTCTGCCTGCTGTACCGCCCTTGAAGGGCACAGCCTGCTCTTCCAGCGGGATGAGGTCTTCCCGGACAGCCTGCAGCCGGTGCAGCTCAGGCGCGGCCACCTGGAATTTCACTTGGGCGAGGTGGATGACGCCTGCTGCAGGCTCTCCATAGACAGCTCCGTCAATGCAGACCACCTTATGAGCGGCGTCTGCTTTGAGAAGCACGACGGCGAGATAATCTTTTACAAGCTCACTGCCAGGGAGCAGAAGGTCGTGGAGCTTGTGGGCGACGGCATGGATTTCCCGAAGTCCGAACTGCCCAGGGTGCTCAGCCTGACCCGCTCAAGCTTAAACATGGCCATGCGCACCGACAATGTCAGTGCCGAAGCCGTCGATCCTGTCTCCATGCCGGTTTTGCAGCTTGAGCAGACAGCAGGCGGCTTTGTGGGGCTCATCGGCGTGCGTCCCTTCGGGCGTCCGGACACAACGTTCTTTGCCGCAGGCGAGGGTGCGCAGGAGCCGCTGGCAACAGTGCCCGTGCCGGACGGTTCAGGCGAGACAAGGACGATCAGGGTCAGGCGCGACTTTGCTGCCGAAAGGCAGGAGCTGGAAGATTTGAAGGCCTCCTGTCCCACCCTGGCCGCCAATATGGAGCTCAGGCACTGGTCCAGCACGGACATGGAGGATGTGCTCTCCCTGCTTGAAGAGCTCAGGCTTTCCCCTGTGCCAAGCCGTGTTGAATGGCCCAGGGGCGGAAGGCTGCATCTCTCGGGCCGCCTTGAGCCCAAGGATATCAAGGTACGGATTGAGGAAGGGCCGTCTCATGACTGGTTTGACCTGCAGGGCGGCGCCAGAATCGACGAGGACAAGTTTGTTTCCTTAAAGGCCATGCTTGCAAGCCTTGAGGGCAGCCGCTTTGTTTCCTTAGGCGACGGCGAGTACCTTGCCCTGACCGAGGACCTGCGCCGCAAGCTGTCTTCCTTAAAGCTTGTGGGCATGGACGGCAAAAAGGACAGCCTTGAGATCAGCAACCTGGCCCAGGCGACGGCAGAGCAGGTATTGTCCGACATGGACCTTTCCTACTGCCCTGCCTGGAAGTGCTCCATGGACCGCATGAGAGAGGCCATGCAGGCAGAGCCTGCCGTGCCCTCTTTGCTTAAGGCCGAGCTCAGGGACTACCAGCGCGAAGGCTACATGTGGATGCAGCGCCTGGCCATCTGGGGCGTTGGCGCCTGCCTTGCCGACGACATGGGCCTTGGCAAGACCCTGCAGTCCATAGCCGTGCTTTTGAACCAGGCGCAGGAGGGGCCCTGCCTTGTCATTGCGCCCACGTCCGTGTGCGGCAACTGGGAGTCGGAAATAGCGCGCTTTGCGCCTACGCTGGCAGTGCAGCGGCTTGGCAGCACAAACCGCAGGGAGCTTGTAGACTCTCTTGGACCCAACGACGTGCTTGTCGTGGGCTACGGCCTTCTGCCCAACGTGCAGGAAGAGCTCTGCTCGCGCACCTGGTCCATGGTTGTCTATGACGAGGCCCAGAACCTGAAAAATGCCCGCACAAGGCGTGCCAGGACGGCTGCAAAGATTGATGCCTCATTCCGTCTTGCCCTGACTGGCACACCCATAGAAAACCGCATTGAGGACTTGTGGAGCCTCTTCCATATCATCAACCCGGGCCTTTTGGGATCCTGGGAGCGCTTTGCAAAGCGCTACGGACAGGCAAAGGCCGGCTCTCCTGCCAGCCGATCCTTACGAAATGTCGTGCGCCCCTTCCTGCTGCGCCGCTTAAAGAGTGCTGTCCTTGACGAGCTGCCCGAGAAGACAGAGCAGAATATCCTGATTGAGCCCAATGAGAAGGAACTGGCCTTCTACGAGGCTTTGCGCATGAGGGCTGTGGAAAAGCTGACCGACAAGGAAGACGAGGCCGGCCGCTTTGAAATTCTGGCAGAGCTCACCAGGCTGCGCCGCGCCTGCTGCCATCCCGGCCTTGCCGATCCCGACATGATCTCCCTGGAAAAGGAAAGCTCCAAGACGGAGCATTTCCTGGAAATGGTGGAAAACCTCATAGAAGGCGGGCACAAGGTCCTGGCATTCAGCCAGTTTACAAGCTACCTGGCCCAGCTGAAAACGGCCCTGGACGAGCGCGGCATACGCTGGCAGTACCTTGACGGGTCAACCCCTGAAAAGGACCGCAGGGCCAGTGTGGCCGCCTTCCAGCGCGGCGAGGGCGATGTATTTCTGCTGTCGCTCAAGGCTGGCGGGACAGGCATCAATCTGACTGCTGCCGACTACGTCATCCACCTGGATCCCTGGTGGAACCCGGCAGTGGAGGACCAGGCATCGGATCGTGCCCACAGGCTGGGACAGAAAAGGCCTGTCACCATCTACCGCCTGGTCATGGCAGGCAGCGTCGAGGAGAAGATACTGGACCTGCATGCAACAAAGCGCGCCCTGGCTTCAGAATTCCTGGAAGGCACGGCAGAGGCCGGGAAGAAGCTGAGCGAAGAGGATTTGCTCAATCTTTTGCGATAGTGTAGATACCACGCAAATTGTGTGTTAATCTGATAGTTTACCGGTGCAGTTTCTGTGTACAAGGAAAGGCACCGCAAGCCTTATGAGAGGAAATCTGTCTATGTGCGCCATGAAAAAGAAGACAATAAAAAGTACGAAAGGAGCTGCGCAAGCCAAGCCTGCGGTGGTTAAGCCGAGTCCTGAGGCCGTTGCCAGGCATACCTTTGTCTGCGCAGATGCCCTGATTTCTGCATTCAGCGATATTGACAGGCCTTTGCATAAGCTGATGGAGATGATGCCGGGGAACATGAGCAGCCTGATAGGCTTTGACGGCTACTATTATGCTGATTATGTGCGTTACCGCATCCGCTGTTACGGCATCGGCTATGACAAGGAGGCAGAAGCAGAATATCCGGGCCCGGTGTATGTCTCAAGCAATGTAAATGTCCTGAATCCCGAGCTCAGGCATATGTTCTGCTGTGAGGCTGTCAGGGACCAGACTCTTGTTGACACAATAAAAAACAAGTATCTGCCGAAGTACAAGGATACCCCCGTAGCTGTTGCCTTAGCACAGCTTGTTGCCATCTTTGAGAACGACGATGCGGCCTTTGATAAGTATAAAAAGCTGGCAGGAGATGAGGTCGCTGAGGAACTCAGTCTCTTTGTCAGGCGCTCTCCTCTGCCTGAGGACTGGATCAGTTCGCGCACGCCCAAAATTCAGGATGCCCTTCTGAGGGGGTACGCTGTTCATTTTATCAGGACAATGAGCGTAAGGCCTGGCTTTATGTCTCTCATGAACAGACTGGGGAAAGATGGCGGCCCTACAGGGGAAATGCTTCCGACAGGTGTTGTTGCGCTGTATTCCTGGTGGAAAGAGGCTGATGCCGGCAAGGCTCTTGCCCTTTGCAGCGATCCCTGTGCCAGCGAGGCAGACGATATTGACCGCCAGACAGCCCGTACCGTAATCCTCTGCTTTGCAGGGAGCAGCCAGGCCATTGAGGAGGCAAGGCTTGTCTATTACAGGTATAAGAAGCTGCACCGCCTCCGTGCTGCCCTGAATACGGGGTACACGCTGGGCCTTATAACGGCACTGACCTTCTTTTTGTACGGAAACGAAGCCGATCTTGACGAAATGCGCGCCATCATTGACAGGACGCTCAAAAGAAAGTTCTCTTCGCCGGAGCTTGTGAATCTGGGCATATGCGGCTTTTTCGCCCTGCGTGCCCTGGACGCCCTGCGCAAGGGCGATGAGGACAAGGCCAGGCTGACCCTCAGACTGGGCATGAAGTACTGGGAGAATGACTCAAATTTCCTGTCAGTTGTCCTTTATTGCGGCGCATATGCCCGCATTGATTCTTCGTCTTTTGAAGACCGCTTGAATCCCAGGCCTTATCTGGAAAATAACTATTGCATGTATAGCTCGCTGCCTCTGTACAGGCGCTGCTATGCTGATATCCTGGAAGCCGTTGTTTCTGCAAAGGAAAAAGGGACATGGGAGAGGGACAGCTCTGTTCCTGAAGGCTTTATAAACGTCGCCATGCTTGTGGAAAAAATGGAACCATGGAAGATGTGCCTCACTGCCATGGAAGAACTGTGCCGCAGCAAGGATGAAATGGCAGAAAAGAAAAAGCGGCTGATCTGGGTGCTGCATCCCAAGGAAAACTATGTGGAGCCCATGGTGCAGCAGACCATCAGGACCGGCTGGGGGGTACCGCGGGCAATAAGTCTGGGGTATCTCCACAATGACCCGAACAAGTTCGACTACCTGACAAAAAAGGACCGGCTTCTGCTTACCCTCTGTGAGCAGGACTGGTGGAATATTACCCTTCACCTGGATGACTGCTGCCAGGAACTGGAAGGCTATCCGCTTGTCTATACGGAGAAGAAGAGGCAGGGAGAGAGGCGTCCCGAGCTTCGTCCTGTCACCATAAAGCGCGGCAGGCTTGAGCTCTTCGTGAAAGAGGGCAAGAAGGATACATATACACTGTCCATCCCCAAAATGATGCAGGAACTGAAGGATGGCCGTGACACCTACTACGATTTTGAAGACGATGTCCTGACCTATTATGTGCTGAAGGAGCGTGAGCTGAAACTGGCACAGCTTATGGCCAAGGATGTGGTTATTCCCAGGGCGGAACTGCCGCGCGTCCTGTCCCTTACCAAAACGGACATGGATGTTTCCCTCAAGGCCGACGACCTTAAGGCTGAGACCATGGACGGCGTCTCTACTCCTGTGGTGCAGCTTGAGCAGACAACGGCCGGTTTTGCAGCCAAAATCGGCGTCCGTCCCCTGGGGCGTCCTGGCACGATGTTCTTCCCTGTAGCCGAAGGCGCTGAGGAAGTGCTGGGCACTGTGCCCCTGGAAGAAAGCAGGCCTGAGGAAGGCGGACAGAACGCAGACGCGCAGAAAGCAGACGGGCAGAAAGCAGCCCTGGCTGGAGATGCGGCCAAAGTCCTGACCAAGACCGTGCGCGTGAAGCGCAACTTTGCAGACGAGCAGGCTGCCTTTGAGGGGCTTAAAAATGCCTGCCCCATGCTGTCTGCCAACATTGAGGAGACGCACTGGGAGACAGGCAATCCCGAGGACGTGCTGGTCCTTCTTGAGGAGCTTAGGAACAGCCTTGTGCCCAACAGCGTGGAATGGCCCAGGGGATGCAAAATCCGCCTGGGCGGCACTGTTGACGCAACCAGCGTCAAGGTCAGGATCCGCAGTGCCCACCGCTCTGACTGGTTTGACGTGACCGGCGATGTGCAGCTTGATGCCAACAAGATGATTTCGCTCAAAGGCCTTATCTCCATGATGAAGGGCAGCCGCTTTGTGGCCCTGGGCGATGGCGAGTACGTCTCCCTGACCGATGATCTGAGGCGCAAGCTCTCCAAGCTCAAGCTTGTCACGACTGAAGGCAAAAAGGATGCCCTGCAGGTCAATGCCCTGGCTGCCGGCGCAGTCGAGCAGGCCCTGGAAGACATACAGCTTGAGGCAGACAAGCCCTGGCAGCATTCTGTCGAGCGCATGAACAAGGCTTTTTCCGTAACGCCTGCCCTGCCCAAGACCCTTCAGGCCGATCTGCGCGACTACCAGCGCGAAGGCTATGAGTGGATGCAGCGCCTGGCCATCTGGGGTGTGGGCGCCTGCCTTGCAGACGACATGGGCCTTGGCAAGACTGTGCAGTCCATAGCCGTCCTGCTCAACCAGGCTCTCAAGGGCCCCTGCCTCGTGGTTGCGCCGACCTCTGTCTGCTCCAACTGGGAAGCCGAAATAAACCGTTTTGCGCCAACGCTTACCCCCTACAGGCTGGGGCTGACGGACAGGCAGAAGACGGTTGACGCCCTGGATGTCAACGATGTGCTCATCGTGGGCTACGGCCTGCTGAACAATGTGCGTGAGGAACTGGGAAGCCGCAAGTGGGCCATGATTGTCTTTGACGAAGCCCAGGCCATGAAAAACTCCCAGACCAAGAGGGCCAGGGCGGCCCATACCCTGGATGCCGACTTCCGCCTGGCACTGACCGGCACGCCCATCGAGAACCGCATCGACGATTTGTGGAGCCTCTTTAATATTATCAACCCCGGCCTTCTGGGTTCCTGGGAGAGCTTCTGCAACCGTTACGGAACGGCAGCACCCGGGACAAGTTCCAGCCGGTCCTTGCGGGCCGTGGTGCGCCCCTTCCTGCTGCGCCGCCTGAAAGGCGCCGTGCTGGACGAGCTGCCTGAGAAGACAGAGCAGAACATCCTGATTGAGCCCAACGACAAGGAAAAGGCCTTTTATGAGACAATACGCTCCAATGCCGTTGCCAAGCTGGCCAGCCAGCAGGCGCAGGGCAAGGGCGGTTCCAGCCGCATAGCCATCCTGGCAGAGCTCACCAGGCTGCGCCGCGCCTGCTGCCATCCGGGACTTGCCGATCCTGACATGATGAAGCTGGAAAAGCACAGCTCCAAGACCGAGCAGTTCCTGGAAACTGTGGAAAGCCTGATTGCCTCAGGACACAAGGTCCTGGCCTTCAGCCAGTTTACCACCTATCTGGCCATGATACGCCAGGCCCTTGACGAAAAGGGCATACGCTGGCAGTACCTCGACGGCTCTACCCCTGAAAAGGACCGCAAGGCCAGCGTGGCTGCCTTCCAGAGGGGCGAGGGCGATGTCTTCCTGCTCTCCTTAAAGGCCGGCGGCATGGGCATTAACCTGACGGCTGCCGACTACGTCATCCACCTGGATCCCTGGTGGAACCCGGCAGTGGAGGACC